>JAKLID010000001.1 GCA_022709795.1 Patescibacteria group bacterium
GTAAGGGCGCCTGTCAGGGTGGCGGTACAACGGATACCGTTGATCCGGTCGTTAACACTTTTTCCCCCAGAGCCAGAAGTAATAGCGAACCAATAGTTTTTGACTGGTCGGTTGGCGACAATAAGAGTTTGAACAACGTGGAATTATATTATACCGGAAATGTTTCTGACCAGTGTGATGGAAGTCAATGGACGCTGGTGGCTGGACAGACAAAAGCTATTAGCGGCACGGCAGCAAGCGGTACGTTTTCAGATGCGCCAGCTAGCGGTGATTGGTGTTATGGCTTGCATGCGGTGGATACAGCTGGCAATATTGGCTACGAGCCGGAAGTTTTGAAATTATCTAAAACTAATACAATATTGCTTGATTCGCCGGCTCCTATCTTTGATTACATCGATGCGACCTATCATACCTCTGTGACACTAGATGTTGCTTCCGCTGATAAGGGGGCTATCGTGATGATCGCTATTGATACAGAGGCAGTGACTGATGATGGTAGACCGCTTGGTCAGATTACTATTAATAAAATAACAAATCCAAATGGGGCCAAAGCAACAGAGAAAATTATTAAGGCTTATTCTTTTGGAGAATATTTGGCTTGGTTTGCTCCGAAGATAAAAATTGTTTTAAATTACACGGACGCGGAAATAGAGGGAGTGGAAGAAAATAGTTTGTATGTTGGACTTCATGACGGCGCTGCCTGGACAAAACAAGCTGGCGTCCTTGATAGGGCTAGTAATACCGTAACTTTGGAAGTAGAGCATTTTAGTGAGTATGCCCTGATAGGGAATTTAGCTGTTTCCACAGATTGTAATGACAGTACTAAAGATAAAAATTGTTCTGTGAGTAAACCAAAATATTGTAAGAATGGAACTTTAGTAGATAAAGCATCTCTGTGTGGTTGCCCGAGCGGGCAAGTGGTTAATGGAGAAGAATGTCAATTGATTAGTATTACTACCACACAAACTTGCGCTCAGAAAGGCGGGGTGGTTTGTGCCTCCACCAGCCAAACCTGTTCAACCGGGAGCTTTGTGGCGGCGAGCGATACTAATTATTGCTGTCAGGGAAGTTGCCAGACAAATAAACCCTTTTCTTTGATAATTTTACCAGATACGCAAGAGTATAAAAGTTATCCAGAGATATTCAATTCACAGACAAAATGGATAAAGAATCATGCTGCAGACAATAATATAAAGTTTGTGCTTCATGAGGGCGATGTCACTGACAATGATGAAGATGAACAGTGGAACAAAGCGCAAACGGCAATGTCAATAATCGATGGGACTGTGCCATATGCAATAGCTCAAGGTAACCATGATGGTGTGCCTAATAATTTAAGAAATACGACCAAACTGAATAGCTATTTTCCCAAATCAAAAGTGAATCCCGGCGGAACATTCGAATCAGGCAAAATTGACAATGCTTGGTATACTTTTAGCGCCGGTGGTAAAAATTGGCTGGTACTGGCTCTGGAATATTGCCCAAGAGATGAGGTGGTAGATTGGGCCAATGAAGTGCTCTCCAGCCACCCAAATCATTGGGGAATAATGGTCACTCATACCTATCTCTTTGAAGATGGTACGCACCATGATACTAGCCAGCAATTTTCTTGCAAAGGACAATACTATACAGAAATACATAATGATGCCAATGAGGGCATCGAGCTCTGGAATGAATTTGTCAGCCAGCACAACAATATGATCATGGTTTTTAATGGGCATCTACTTGGCAATCATGATACGGGTGCGGCGGCGAGATTGGTGAGTAATGGCAAGTATGGCAATAAGGTATATGAAATGCTGGCAAATTATCAAGAACTTCAGCCCAATGGCGGAAACGGATATTTCAGAATTGTAGAAATTGACACAGCAAAAAAGACCATTGGCGTAAAAACTTATTCACCATACGCAAATGCTTTTTTAGAGGATGATGGAAATCAATTTAAATTTACTGGAGTTAATTTTGATTTGGAGCCCTCAGAAACCCTCAGCTCGCCCGCGGCTGTCAGTAATTATTTGGATTCTGCTAGTAAAACTACGGTGGCCTTAGATATATCTTCGGCGGACAAAGAAGTTTCCGTGATGGCAGCTGCTGAGACAGAGTTAACGACTGGCAATGGTGGGGCACTCAACAAAATCACTATTATAGAAAATACAAATCCCGCCAGTGCTAAGTCAACAGAAAAAATTATCAAGGCTTATACTTTGGGAGAAAGCGGGGCGGAGTTTGATCCAGGTGTGGAAATTATCTTTACTTATACGGACGCGGAAATCGCCGGGGTGGCGGAAGACAGTTTGTATATCGGACTTTTGGAAAATAATACTTGGACAAAACAAGCCAGTATTCTTGACAAGGGAAGCAATACAGTGGCCCTGGAGGTAAATCATTTCAGTGACTATGCCTTGATAGGCGCGCTGGCGGCTGGCCAAGGTGGTAATGGCGCGACCACGGGAGGTGGTGGCACAACGGTGAGCTACAAAGCTGACTTTAACTGTGACAATGAAGTAGGCATAAAAGATCTAGGCGGGATGATGTCTTGCTGGTTGTCGGCTTACAAAGACGGTTGCTATACAGCAGCACCAGATGGGTGCGACTATGATATGGATATCAATGTCCCTCCAGATGGTAAAATAACCGTAGCTGATCTGGCAGCATTATTGAGTTGCTGGGGAGACAAGGCGAGAACGAATACTACTTGCCATAAAATCACAACACCTACCTGCACTGAGCAGGGAGGGACGAGCTGTGGGGCTGGACAAACCTGTTCGACGGGAGGCTTTGTGGCGGCAAGCGATAGCAACACTTGTTGTCTTGGAACGTGCCAGGTACCTAGTACTACTTATCAGTGGTACTATTCAGAGTGGTCAACTTGCACTAATGGTATGCAGACCAGGACTGTTTATTGCCAGTCTCCGACTGGCGAACAAGTAGCTGACAGCTATTGCAACGGCGCTGGGACCAAACCAGCGACCAGCCAGATTTGCAATACCATTACTTATTCCTGGAAGTATTCAGAGTGGACCGAATGTATTAATGGTACAAAAACCAGGACAGCCGGCTGTTATAGCGGTAATCTTTTGGTCGATGATAGTTATTGTGCTAGTTTGACCAAAGAGATTTTGAGCCAAAGTTGTTCCATCCCAAAAACCTGCACTGAGCAGGGGGGGATAGCTTGCACCTCCAACCAGACTTGTTCGGCTGGCAGCTTTATAACAGCGAGTAATACTGATTATTGTTGTGTGGGGACGTGCCAAGATGCTGACGCCAGTTGTACTACCTTGACCCTGCCGGCGAGCTTATTGACTCCTGGCAGTGACGTAATACCTTCTAGTTTTAATGTAAAACACCCAAGCGCGGTGACAGACAAGGATGGTAATATTCACTTGGTTTATGTTTTTGGCAAGGCCGGACCAGAGTGTCCCAAGGGTGTTTATTATCAAAAATACACTAAGTCCAGCAATAGCTGGTCAGCGCCAGAAGTGGTGACGGACACGAACAAAGGATATACTTCTTCGGGCACCGGGCAGTATGTCGAACTTTTATTGCCTTTAAGATTTAAACCAGAGATCGCGATTGATGATAATGACAACCTGCACTTGGTTTATGTTTTCGGCAATCCCAATGATTATAAAGATGATAACACTATTTATTATTCATACCGAGCCAAGGGCGCCAGCCAATGGGAAAAACCAGTGGTGATACATCTGAGCAATGATGCCAGAAATCCCGAAATTACTGCTTCTACGCAAAGTGTTTGGATTGCCACGCGATTGCGCAATCGCAGTGATAATACGGGTTGCGATGATGGCAGAAAATCATTGGCTTTATATAAGAAAAGTAATAGCCCCAGCGCAGCTTGGCAAGCTATTACCGTGCAAGATTGGGCGTGCATGAATTACTACCCCAATACGGCCTCCCAGGGCGCTTTGAATTATGTTTATGTTTATTCCAGAGGCACCGGCGACTCCAAGGCCTGCAGTTATTTTAAATGCGAAAATTCTAGTTGTAGTGGACCAACACAACTGATGGATGCTTCTTGCTCAGAGCAAGGCGCTGGCATGGCATTAGACGGGTCAAATAATCCATACTTTGCCATAAGCGTGGGTGATACTAGTACGATAAAAATATTTAAGGCTGATAGCGAGTTACTAAGTTTGTCTGGCGAAAAAAATCAGGCCGTTATTAGTTCCGGCTTTGATGATCAAAATAATTTTTATTTATTAACAACTGATACTCCTAGTCCGGAAAATGACATCAGTTTTGCTTATGATGAGACAAATTATCAAACCCAAAAATATGCAATCTTAAAAAAAGATTCTACCGGCAATTTGACAATCGGCACACCCTTAACGGCGGTTTCCAGCCAACCCAATAATACTATGGAAGGCACCTTGGCAGTGACGAGCGATAATGCCATGGCAATCTGGATAGATTTGAAAGATGGTTATTTGCACTGGCGCTGGCTGAATGGCGCGCCACTCAACAAGGGTACCTCGCCTGTTTGCGGTAATGGGGCAGTAGAATCAGGCGAAACTTGCGATGGCTCGGCTGGCACGCCAGCCAATGCTACTTGTGCGGCGAATTGTCTGAGCTTTACTTGTAATGGCGGCTATCAGCTGAATACCGCGCGAACTGGTTGTGAGGTATCAGCAGCTCCAGCCTCGGCTGACAGCTCCTGCGAGAGTAAGGTGTCTGCTACAGTGAACGGCAATGAGTATTTTATCTCTCCGAGCGGCAATGATACTAATGGCGGGACCTTGAACGCGCCATTCAAAACTATCACCAAGGCGCTCTTGGCTGCCAATCCTGGTGATACAATAACTCTCCGGGGCGGAACCTATAAAGAAATAATAAATGCGGGTGGAACTGGCGGGCAGCCAGGAGAATATTTGTTGATTAGAAATTATCAGAATGAGGCAGCGATCATAGATGGCACTGGCTTGGGCGGTGAGGCTTGTCTCAATTTTATCAATTCATCATATGTAAAAATAAAGGGACTGAAAATCACTGGCTGCGATCGGAGTGGTATTATTATCGGGAACAATAGCTCGATTGATGAGGTCGAGGTTTATAATATTAATAAATCAACGACTCAGCGGGGCCGAGGCGTGGTGATCTCTGGTACGGCAAGCGCTAAAAAAACTGGGACAGAGTTGGTGAATTCCATTATTAGAGATAATCAGGGAACGCAGGGAACGAGTGGCGTTTATATTTGGGACGCGGATAGTTTGTGGCTGTGTGGCAATACAATTTATGGGAATAATGATGATGGAATAGACGGTCTGACCGGAGCGATAAATTCAACTTTTGAAAATAATTATATTTATGACAACAAGGGCGATGGCTTGAAACTCGGACAATTTGGGAGTAATGGCAGCGCCGGAAACGAAGCCAAAAATAATATGATAAAAAATAATATTTTTTATAACAATTCCAACGGACTCACGATTACTGGTTTTAATAACAAGATATATTATAATACCCTGGTGCGTGGCAATACCAGAAGTAATACTTTTGTCTTGAGTGGCAAGGATAATATTATAAAAAATAACCTGATTGGCACGAGTGTTATGCTGGCCAATGACTTGGCCAACCAGACACACAATCCGGCGAGTTTTCAGCTGGGTTATAATCTTTTTTACCCGACTGGCAATAGTATAACTTACGGAGAGAGTCTGAGCGCGGCAAAATTGATCTATGGCACGATGGGTGATCTGTGCTTTAATGAAAGTTTGGGCTGCAATTCGGTGGATGATGCGCTAGGCCTTGTTAATTCGGCCAATGGCGACTTTCGGCTGGCGGCTACTAGCCCGGCGATTGGCAAGGCAGACGGAACGGTTGGAATTAATAGAGATTATGCGGGGACGACCAGGCCGCAAGGGTCGAGCTATGATATTGGCGCTTATGAATATGTGAGTGGCCAAGTTTTGGGAGTGAAGATCCAAAAGGTTGATGAGCTGACAAAAAAACCAGTGGGGACATTGTTTTTAGCGCTGATTTTGGCCTTGAGCGCTTTGGCTTTAACCTGGCTTTGGGGGTTAAAGTTTTTACTTGGGGATAAAAAGTAAAAAAATTTACTGAGTTCAGTATCTTTAATCCCAACTTGATAGCTGTCGAGGCGGGATTTTTTGGCTAAAATAAGCCTAACTCTTTACAGTTAGGTTAAAAAATACTAAGCTAATGGTAAGTTGTGGACATCAATTAACCAATAACAATATGTTTGGTAAAAATCAAACCTTAGAAGATAATGGCTCCGGAGTGGATACAATTATCGGGCCATCAGTCAGCGTGGAGGGAAATTTCAAAGGTGAGGGTAATATTATCGTGGAGGGAGAAATCAAGGGCAGCCTAAAAACTAAGGGCTATCTAAAGGCCTCGGAGAGCTCGGTAATCGTGGCTAGTGTGGTAGCTAATGAGGCGGAAATTGCCGGGCAGCTGGTCGGCAATATTAAGATTAAGGCTGGTTTGGAAATCAAGGCCACGGCGGTTATCCAGGGAGATATTGAGGCGCAAACAATTGAGGTGGCCAACGGCGCGATTATTAATGGTAATATAAAAATGAAGATGGAGGCTGGAGAAAAGATGGTGGCCAACGGCGGCTCAGTTGAAGAGGAAAAATAATTTTTAAGATACTAAAAACACCAGCATGTATTGCTATATTTACGATATTTTCACCAATCAAAAGAAATATGAAAAGCAACTCTTGAAAATAGAGTTGCTTTTGGCAGATTTGGGCATTGCCGGCAAAACTTATAAATTGAATGTCTTGAAAAATTTGGAGGGAGTGATCGCTGAGGCAGTGAATGAAGGTATAAAAACAATCGTGGCGGTCGGCAATGATCAAACAGTGAGTAAGATAGTCAATCTGATCATTGACCAGGGTCTAACCTTGGGTATTATACCAGTCGGTGAGAATAATCTGCTGGCTACGTCGCTTGGTATAAAATCTAGCGAGGAGGCCGGCCAAATATTGGCGGCCAGAAAAATCGGGCGCCTGGACGTGGGAAAAATCAACGATCAATATTTTCTTCTGGGGCTAGAATCTGGTGATAGTAATATTGTTTTTGATTTAAAGGACTATAATATTCAACCCAGGGATAATAATGGGGCGGTGGGCCTGTATAATATTAATATTAGTAATTATGAGTTTCGGGCTGATCCGGAAGACGGGATAATGGAAGCGGTTTTCGCCCCAAAAAAACAGGTCTGGTGGCAAAATATTTGGCATAAAGAGGGGGCAAAACCGGAAAGAATCAGTGTTTTCCCGGTCAGAGGACTGATAATCAACCACCAGAAAAAACCAATTACTATCAATGTTGACCGCCAAAGAACGATCAAAACGCCGGCGGTGGTAGAAGTATTAAAGAATAAATTAAGAGTAATTATCGGCAAAGAAAAGAGTAACTAAAAATACCCCGAGTGGGGTATTTTGAATTGTTAAACAAAAAGTCTTAAAGATTCTTTTCCGTGACCGGAAGGGTCTTTTTTTCTTTTTGGGTCAGTAAGCGGCTTTTGCGTTGGTTGGTAAAAGTATTATCAGAAACAATGATTTTATTTTTTTGAATATCAACTATTTGTCCGCGGTTGATAACCAGTTCATTATTCAAAAGGCCGGAGATCAGATTGTGGGGGCGCACAAGATAATCAATAATACTCTGTGATTCAGTTTCAATATTAAAATCAACCAAATGGCCGATGGCCTCGCCTGACTCGGTAAAAACAGGGAGGTTAATTAAGTTTTTGCTGGTTTGTATCATTGTTTTTAATTTCTTTAATTTTGGCGGGCAAAGAGTCGGTTGGCACGACAACGGTTTGATTTTTGGGGAAATGCTTTTTGAAAACATAGAGTTGCTGCAAGGCGGTGAGTAGGGTACTCAGAAACCAATAGAAGGTCAGACCAGCAGGCAAGCTAATGCCAATCACAAAAGTGAAGATCGGCATAAAATAAAGGGTTTGTTTATTGAGAGCAGAGGTCAAATTCTCATCTTTGGCGCCGGCAACTTTTGGCTGGCGCTTGGTGATCAACATGCTCGAGGCCCAATATTGAGCCAGGGCGGAGAGGGCGGCCAAGGGGATACTTTTGGCGGAGAAATCTAGAAAACCAAAGGCTATGGCATTGATCTGACCGGGATTATAAACAAAAGAGTAGAGGGCGCTCAAGCTTTCCGGCTTGAGCCCATCGCGAAAAACATTATAAACCGCAATTAAAAAGGGGAGTTGAATCAAAAGGGGCAGACAAGAGGAGGCAGGGGAAATTTTTTCGGTTTTGTAAAGAGCCATTAATTCGCGGCCCATAATCTCTTGATTGCCTTTATATTTGGCTTTGAGGGCATCGACCTTGGGTTGGAGGTCTTGCAGTGATTTCTGGGCTTTGATTGATTTGACAGATAAGGGGTAGAGAATCAGTTTGATGAAAATAGTCATCAAAACCACGGCAATACCAATATCTTGAAAAGAAACGGTATTATAGAAAAAAACTAGGAGGTTAAAAAGCGGCTGATAGATAAAAAGATGGTAAAGTTGAATCATAGTTGGTTATTTTATTGGATCATAACCGCCACGAGACCAAGGATGACAGTGGATAATCCGCTTAATTGATAGCAATAGGCCTTTAAACAGGCCATACTGCTCAAGCGCACTAATACTATAATTAGAGCAGGTGGGGTAGAAACGGCATTGGCCATGGGGTTTGACTAATTTACCCCAGAAACTATGGTCAAAAGACAGGGTTTTTTGATAAATTTTTATAAAAAAAATGGCTAATCTACGTGGAAATAAATAAACTTTAGGGATCATTTGGACAGAGATTTAAAAATATGGGCTTGATTAAATAGAAATAACAGTTCTTGTTCTAACTCTTGATAATTTAAAACCAGTGAGGCAGGCTTGGTATTAATAATAATATCTAAATTATCTTTAATATTAGCCAAATTTTTTCTAATAATGGTGCGGATTTGTCTTTTTAATAAATTCCTGGCTGTGGCTTTTTTGCTAATATTGGTGGAAATAATAATACCAAAACGAGTGGTTGGTCTGGCGGCCAAGGAAATCTTCAGATTAAAAAAGGGACTAAAATATGTTTGCCCTTTTTTAAAAACCAGATCATAATCTTTTTTAGTTCTCAGACGATTGTTTTTAGCCAACATATATTTTGGCTAATATTAAATAAAATTAAACACTAAGCCTGGTTCTCTTCTTGTGGCGGCGGCGAGTAATGACTTTGGCGCCATTTTTGGTGGACATGCGGACCAAAAAGCCGTGAGTTTTAGCTCTCTTTCTTTTTTTGGGCTGATATGTTCTCTTGGTAGCCATAAATAGAGGATAATTTATAATTTAAAGCAAAAATCAATTTTAGAATAACACAAAAATTAAAACAAATCAAAGGGCAAAGATTTTAATAACTTTTTATCAACATATACACCACAATATCCACACCTTGTACACTTTTTATTAATTTGCTGTGCCTTTGTGTATAAGTGTCGAATGTGCTATTATTGAGGTAGAAAAAATAAAAAAGATAAATAATTTCCTAGAAAAATATGACCAAAGACGAATTGTGGCAGGCCGTGCTCGGAGAACTGGAATTAAGTCTCTCAAAGGCCAATTTTATTACTTGGTTTAAAAATACTTTTATTATTGCCGAAGAAAATGAACAGGTAATTATTGGGGTGCCAAATCTTTTTACCCAGGCCTGGTTTGAAAAGAAATATCATGATTTAATCATAAAAACCCTGAAAAAAATCACCAATAATCGGGTAAAAAATATTATTTATAAAATAGAGGTTCACAAGCCAGATGGGCTAATGTTAGCCGAAAAAATAGAGGTTACTTTTAATCAGCCGACTAGGGAAGTAGAATTTTTAGCTAGCACCAATGAGTCTCACGGTTTAAACCCGAAATATACCTTTGAAAAATTTATCGTGGGTAAAAATAATGAGTTGGCTCATGCCGCAGCCAAGGCAATCAGCGAAAAACCAGGGGAAATTTACAATCCGCTCTTCCTTTATGGCGGAGTGGGGTTGGGTAAGACCCACTTATTACAAGCAGTCGGCCATGTTTTATTACTAAAAAACCCAAAAATCAAGGTTTTGTACACAACCTGTGAAAAATTTACTAATGATTTTGTCCAGGCGATCAGGACTGGCAAAACCAAGGCTTTTCAGGACAAATACCGCGATGTGGATCTTTTGATTATAGATGATATCCAGTTTATGGAAGGAAAAGAACAGACCCAGGAACAGTTTTTCCATACTTTTAATGATTTATACCAAAAAAACAAGCAAATCGTGATTTCTTCCGACCGGCCACCCAAAGCGATTCCCACCCTGGAGGATCGCTTGCGCTCCAGATTTGAATGCGGGATGATCGCGGATATTGGCGAGCCGGATCTGGAGACCAGAACCGCGATTTTGGGGGCAAAACTAGCGGAAAAGAACTATTTTCTGTCAGAAGAGATTATAAATCACATTGCTTCAACGATTCAGAGTAATATCCGCGAGCTGGAAGGGGCATTAAACCGAATAATTGCCCACCATGAACTAAAAAAGGAAACACCTACCCTGGAATCGGTAAAAGCGATTGTTTCTGGGTTGGTAAATCTACCTAGAAAGGGCTCTATCGCGCCAAAATTAATAATTCAAACCGTGTCGGAATATTTTAGTATTAGTATAAATGATATTATCGGCAGTTGTAGAAAAAAAGAATTGGTGGTGCCAAGACAAATTATTATGTATTTTATGAGAGAAGAGCTGGATGCCTCATTTCCTAATATTGGCAATGAGCTCGGGGGGAGAGACCATACCACAGCTATGCACGCCCATACAAAAATTAAAAACAAATTAATTGACGATGATAAACTAAGGCAAGATATAACAATATTAAAACAAAAGATATTTAATAGCGCAGTCTAAGTCGGGAAGTGGTGGAAAGAGTGGTGGAAAAAATGTTTAATAAGAACAAAAGACAGATTGATAATTAGTTATCCGGTGATTGTGCCCACAAAACAGAGAGAGTTAAGCACTACAAATTAAGGTTTTAATTATAATTAAAACCAATAAAAATAAGAAAAAATATAATTATCAACTTTTACACAGCTATTAATAATAATATGAGTTATATATAGCAATTAATTATTTATTATTATGAAAATAACTTGCACTCAAGAAAATTTAATTAAGGGCTTGAATATAGTCGCGCACATTGCTGGAAAGAATATTAGTTTACCTATTTTGAATAATATTTTAATTAAAGTAGAAGACGGGGTGATAAAACTAATGAGCACTAATTTGGATATTGGGATAAAAACCACTATTCGCGGTAAAATAGAAAAAGGCGGTGAGACAACAGTGGGGGCAAAGATTTTGACTGATTACGTGGCGCTTTTGGCTGGGGGCAATGTGACGATGGAAATAGTAGATAATAATTTGCTAATTAAGACTGAAAATCAGGAGACGTCTATTCGCTGTCAGGGGGCGGAAGAATACCCGGTAATTCCCTGGATTGAGGCGACAAGTGGGGTGAGTTTGGAGGCAAAAATTCTAAAAGAGGTGTTGGGGCAGGTTATAAATAGCGCCTCATATGAGGATATTCGGCCGGAATTGTCAGGTGTTTTGATGGCAGCAGAGAAGGACACACTTGTGATGGCAGCAACAGATAGCTATCGTCTGGCTGAAAAAAAGATTAAAATCACCAAAAATAACCTAAATCAAGAAAAAGCCTATAAAATAATACCACTTAGGGTATTGCAAGAGGTGCTGCGGGTGTGCGGCGAGGGAGAGGAGCGGGTGGAAATCAACTTTAGTGACAGCCAGGTGGTTTTCAACTTTCAGGAGACCACTATTATGTCCAGACTAATCGAGGGTAACTATCCGGACTATAAAGAAATTATTCCCAAAGAATGGAAGACACGGGTGGTGGTAGACAAGACAGGGTTAATTTCACAAGTGAAGGTAGCAAGTTTGTTTTCCCGGGCTGGTATTAATGATGTGTTTCTAGAATTTAATAAGGATAATAAGATTATTATTTCGGCGGCCAATGTCCAATATGGAGAAAATAAATCCAAAATAGAGGCCACAGTAGAAGGGGAAAACAATAGTGCGGTTTTTAATTATAAATATTTACTGGACGGCTTGCAAAATATTAATCATAAGAAAATAGTCATAGAAGTGAATTCGGCTGATATGCCGGTGATTTTGCGGCCGGAGGGGGGCGATGATTATTTATATTTGATAATGCCAATCAGGAGATAGGAATCAAAAAAGCAAGAAAACAAGAAAGCAAAGAACAAAAATCACCCCGCGGTCGCGAGATGATTTTTTGGTGAGGATGATTATTTTAAGATATTAATTTTTATATAGCGCGAACCCCAACTTTTGGCAGCAGACAGATCAGGCATCCAGATATCAATATGGTGATAGTAGCGCGCGTTCATACGATCCAGTACCACAAAAACTTTGGAGCCGTAATAATCGGGGATTTGGATTTTGGTGCCTTTGGGAAAAGCATTGCTGGCAATCATTCCCCAAAAAACATGATCGCCCCAAGCGGCAATAAAGGGTGAGTCATCGGTTTCCGCGGCGCGCGAGGTATAAGCAGTGGCGGTGATATAGGTGGTATAATATTCTATCTCTTCAGTTGTTGGTAAAGAAGAATCAATGATTTTATCAACAAGCTCATCAGCAGGAAGAACAGGATTGTCGGGGTGATTGACAAATAATAATTCCACCGGACCGCGACCGTAATTTAAAGTCACTTCTTGTTTAGCAAAAACAACATGGGGATTGATTTGGATAAGGGCAAAAAGCAAAGAAACCACAAAAAGGACTCTTTTGTAAAAAATTAGTGATTTTTTGTCTAATAACATATATAAAATAGTATTGTTGGCCAATTAAAAAACTTCCCATATTTGGAAAGTTCTACTGTTATTATATTAGCATACTTGAGGAAAAATGTCAATCTAAAAAATAAATTAAAATAAAATAAGAAACAAATATTAAAAATTGTTTTTTAAATTTGAGTGAGGTGAATAAATTTATTTTTTAATATATTCTTTGGAGTCTTCCAGTTTGATACTGATCAGTTTGGAGATACCATCTTCACCCATAGTGACGCCATAGAGCAGCTTGGCTTTTTCCATAGTGGCGCGGTTGTGGGTGATGACAATAAATTGTGTTTTGTGGGAGAGGTCGGAGAGAATTTGAGCGAAGCGAAGAGAATTGGATTCATCGAGAGCGGCATCAACTTCGTCCAAGACAACAAAGGGTGCGGGATTGGAGGAAATAATAGCGCAGATCAGAGCAATACTCGTCAGGGCGCGTTCGCCGCCCGAGAGGATGCTGATGGATTTTAATTTTTTGCCGGGCGGGGTGGCGTAGATTTCAATACCGCTGTAGCCGTCTTTGGATTTTTCTTGAAAGAAATTGGTGGCCGGAGAATTGTCAGCAAGAGATTCTTCCTCGGCTGGCTTGAAATCTTCCTTGATCAGGGAGAGCTCTGCTTGACCGCCGTTGAAGAGAATTTTAAAATATTTTTGGAAATAAGTATTAATCTCGTTAAAAGATTCTGACATTTGTTTTTTGATAATCTGTTCCAAATCAGTAATTACTTTTTTGAGGGAAGCAATTGTCTGGTTTAGATCATTGGTCTGAGCGGTCAAAAAATCATAACGCGCCTGAACCCGCTGATACTCTGTTTCCACTTCCGGATCTAGGCCGCCAATGATTTCTAGTTGGCCCTTGAGCCGGTTTATTTTATCTAGGATGGAGAAATTTTGTGCCTGGTCACCCTGGGGCAGGGAAGCGGTTCGGAGCACTTCGAGGGAGCCCAGTTCCTGAATAATTTCTTGTTTCAAATCAAAGCGTTTGGTTTCGACTCTGGCCAGAGAGATTTTGACTTCATTGAGCTGATTGTTGGAAAGAGAAAAAGCCTGCTGGGCGGCTTGATATTTTTGCTGGGTTTGCCAGAGGGCAGAGCGTTTGGCCTCATCTTCAGAGAGGAGGTGCTGAATTTTTGTCTGTAGTTCTCCGGCCTGATGATCCAGGTCGGCGATTTTTTTATCCAAAGCTCGCAGTTCCTGGGGCGGTTCAGGTTTGTTTGCCACAGCGTCTTCGGCGCGCAAATAGGGCTTGATGAAGAGTAGGAGTGATTTTACGCGGTCATTCAGATCAGCCAGAAGTATTTTGAAACTAGACGCTGCCAAGCCTCGCCCCAAATCAGCCAAAGCTTTTTGGCCCAGGGAATTGATATTTTCAATTTGTTGGTTGAGCTCAGTTATTTTATCCAAAGAGAGGGTTTTGGTATTGGTATGGGGCCGGGTTTTTTCAACGAGGGATGATTTCATGGTCCAGAGTTCTTCTCTGGTGCGCATTTTCTTATCCAAAACAGCCTGCTGCTCCAGCCGCAATTTTTCTATTTCTTGATTTAAGCCGCTATTTTTGACAATATTATCCAGCTCAGCCTCTAATTTTTTCCACTGATCCTCGTGGATTTTTTTATCAGCCTCAAGTTGGTTTATTTTGCTCAATTCTTGCTGGTAATCACGATCAATAGTTTGCCAGTAAGCGCTGTAATAGTTGAGGCGCAACTCATTGAGCTCAGCCTCAATCTCCTTGCGTTTGTTGAGTTTTTTGATCTGACGAGTGAGGAGATTTAATTGGGGTTCCATTTCTTTGAGACGGATGTTGGCGGTAGTGAGGTTTTGCCAGACCTGATTGAGCTTGACAATGGTTTGATTTTTTTTGATTTGATATTGTTTGACGCCGGTGGCTTCGTCAAAAAATTCCTTGCGCTCTTCTGGGGTGGCGATGAGAAAATTATCAATCATACCCTGGCCGATGATGGCATAGGTGCGGTGGCCAAAATTGGCTTGAGTGAGGAGCAAATTAATGTCGGCGAGTTTACTTTTGCCACCATTGATCAAATACTCACTTTCGCCATTACGATAGATTTTCCTGGTAATCAAAAGGTCGCGGTAATCAATAGGCACTTTCCCGTCAGTATTATCCAATTCCATAGAGACCTCGGCCAGACCCAGGCGGGCTTTTTTGTCAGAGCCGGAAAAGATGACATCCTCGCTTTTTTTGCCACGGAGGGTCTTGATACTTTGTTCACCCATGACCCAGCGGAGAGAGTCGGCAACATTGCTTTTGCCAGAGCCATTGGGGCCGACCACGGCAGTGATGCCACTCGTGAATTCCAGGGTGGTTTTTTTGGCAAAAGATTTGAAGCCGTTGATTTCTAGCTTTTTTAAGTACATAATATAGAAACTCAAAACTCAAAATTTAAAACTCAAAAGTATTGATAAGCATAAACAAAAGAGACCGGGATGGGTCACTTTTATTATATCAGGAAAAGGGTTTTGGGCAAAAGAGAGGTGGGGTGGTAATTAATTTAATGAGTGTCGGAGTCCCTGGCGGAGACTCCGACGGGGCGGAAAAATTCAATTTCAGATAACGTATCGGCACATGCGAAGTTGTGTAGCAATTTGCGCGGAGGCTTTCGGAGAAAACCGCAGCCGCATGTGCCTTGTTATCGGATGTAGCGAAAAGTTTTTGTTTTGCCGAATGGCAAAATGATTATTTGGGGGTATTTTAATTTTTATTTTATTTCAATATTTTTTACGATTTTATCAAAATCTGACTTTATTTCTGGAGTCTTTGATGTGTAGTTTGCGCTTATACGGACTATGCCACCTTTACTATTCTTAAATATGATAGCGTCTACTGTACCCACGCCATCAAATATTGAATAGGAATACTGAATTGCCGACTTTCCACCAACCGCAATGTTTTTGTATTTTGAGTTAAAACTTGATTCTGGGTTATTTTTTGCCCAATTCAACGGCGAATCATTATTTTTGTTCTCATAAGATATAATTTCAATTCCCGGAGTGTCGCCTTCAAATTTCTTTTCACCAATCCACAAATATGCGCGCTCAACAACCTTTCCGCCCATATCTTGATTTTCATTTAAATTATACTGAGCTGGATATTCAAAACTCACACCGATTTTTTCACTTGCAAATATCTTACTACTAACATGTTTTGACGTGGATGAAACAACTTCTTTTCTTAGTTCAGTCTCTGTTTTTTTTGATTCAGTGGTAACTGTTTTTGGGAAATTACCCTCTGAATTTGAGCAACCAGAAAGCATGATGGATGTGCTTAGTGCGAATGCGATGCAAAATTGCTTTTTCATTTTGTTATATAAAAAATAAAATACCCCCAAATAATTAACGCCGAAGGCGCAAAAACTTTTTGCTATTTCCGATAACGTATCGGCACATGCGAAGTTGCGCCGTGGATTATTGATTATTTTTGTTAATATCGCTTTATTTGATTATACCACTAAACTTACCATTTCGTCAGCGCAATTTGGGAGAGGAAATTTTGCATACCTTTAAAATATAATTGCGCAAAATTTCTGAACCGCATGTGCCGTGTTGTCTGATGTATTTTTTCATCTTCTGCTTAATTGCACAAAACTTGTTTATTCTACTAGAAAATTTGATTTTTTAAATTAAAAGTTTTTGTTTTGCCTTTAGGTAAAACAGATTATTTGGGGCTATTTTTTATTTTTTATCAAAATTTGTCCTCTTCCTATCCACTCAATCAACTCGTTGGCTTGGGCGTCGATATTCAAAAGAAGTTCTGGGTAGCATGGCTGCAATTCGGCGTTAAAAATCAACAACTCTTTTAATCCCCGTGCGTAGTCAAATCCTAGCTTTTCGCAATTCTGTAAAAATTTTCTTCTGAAAGGTATTAGCTTTTCTTTTCGTGAATCTGATACAACTGAAAAAGTTTTCATATCCGATACAATCCTATGAAAAACTCGCAATAATTCCATTGTAATTCGGCAGAGCTGAATATCTGAGCTATTGGTAATTTCTGAAAATTTTGTAATCAGTGGCATGATGTGATCGACCTCGTAGGCTTTGTCTGAATTGTTCACCAACATCAATAGTCTTTCTATGCCCACAACTGAAAATGACCAAAAATTTTCCCAATGAACTAAATCGACGATTGTGCCGTCCTTGTAAATTGGTCGCCACAACAAATTTTCGATTGAGGCTATATCCAATGGCTCATCCAAATTATCCGTTTTGTATAGAATTTCATTTCGATAACCCCACGCAACGGGTGGAGTGAAATTTAGAGCCAATAGAGTTGTTCTTGTTTGGTCGGGTATGAATTGTTCGTCGTTGATTCCAAATTCTTTTGCAATCTTGATAAATGGGTCGGCTTCGAGATTTTTATCAAACTTATATTTTCCAGCAGTTATTTCTTCGGCTTTTCCGCCTGATAAATATGAAATAACGAAGCGTTGTGGCTCTAGCCCCAACTCATTTATCAAAAACTCGAAAATTTTTCTGATAGTAAAATCGGCGATGTCTTTGCGTTGCTCATCCGTAACATCCTTTCCGCCAACAAAGCCTGACACATCAGCCATATCAAAAAGCAAAAGATGGATATCGTCCATGGCATCATTGAAGTCATTAACTCGTATCACTTGTTGAATTGTTGAAAAGTTGTAGGCCTCAGAATTGTCTAAATAATTACCGAATTTTTCAAGAAATGGCGCCTCACCAAAACTTATGTTGAAATTTCCAGGAAAGCCCTTGTTCACAATCAAAGAGCGAGGAATCTTTTGAACTCCTGAATATTTAGAAAAATTTTCAATTTTATTCCTTAACTCTAAATATTTCATAAAAAATAAAAAATAGCCCCAAATAATCCCGCCGTAGGCGGAAAAACTTTTAATTTAAAAAATCAAATTTTCGTCTTTGTTCATTGCACGGAACCCGAAATTACCACCAAAGATGAAAAAATATTTCAGACAACGTTCGCGTGTATGCGATGTTTTGTGGAGCGTAGCGGAACAAAATATGGGTGGAGCGACCTTAGGAGCGTAACCGCATACACGCTGTTATACGCTGTTCAAAAAATATTTTTCATTCAATTTCATTTTGACAGGCTTTTTATTCAATAATCATAAATTTGTTTTTTTGTTTTGGATTTTGGGCAGAGGGGTTAGGGGTGAATGCCCAAATCCAAAACTCCTTATTCTGTTTGAGGGAGGGGCAAGAGGGGAACTAAAGGGGTGAATTGCCCCGACCGAAAACACTTCTTTAATCAAAATCTGTCTGATCTTTTTTATTAAAGTTATTCAGAAATAAATCAATTGCCTCTTTATTGTTTTGATATTGCTCTGAGTTTTCTTCTTTTATTCCTTCCAGTTTTGTTTTTAACTCCTCTAAATCAAGGAAATCTGACAAACTTTTATAATTAAATCTTTTTGTAACCCTCGTGCCATAGTCACCAATAGTTTGGCTTCTGCTTTCCGAAACGAATTTAGCTATGAAGACCAGTAATTTTTGATTGGCATCACTAATTGTTTTTATGAAGTCTCCCCACTTACTATCTTTGCTCCATTCTTTCCAACGGTACAAAATGTAAAGTAAGTTTTTATGTTTCAATAAATCATCAGGGTTAGTTTCTTCGATTTTTTCAAGACATAATTTTTGTAAATCTTCAATTTTATCTTCCGGCACAACAAATTCGTCCGAATCTTTGCCCTTTTCTTTTCTTGATGACTCCAAAGAAACTTTTTGTATTGGACCGAAGAGACCTTTGGACTGCGGTATAGCTTCTTTTAATATTTCATAATTTTTGCTTTTATCAGACTCTCTTTTTAGCAACTGATAAATTATTCTCATCAAATCCATATCTATTCCGAAATCCCACATCCCAACTTTTTCTTCGGGCAAATCATCGGAAATGTTGAAAAGTGTCTTAACTACATTCTTTGCATTATCTTGCGAAATACGAGTTTGATCACCTGTAAAATCTTGAATCCTTTGTAAAACCTTCCTGATTTTCTTTTTCTCAATGTACTCCCTAATAATCTTTTCAAGATCTTCTGTTGAATTTGTTTTGCTTAAAATTTCCTCAATTTCAAACTGGCTTAATTCTTCCTCGTCACCACCAGGAATTAGCGTAAAGTAGCTATCAAAATTATTTGTAGCACATACCCTTAAGTTATTGCTCCAAATAGACTGCCATTCGTGTCCGTGCGTTGAATAACCGTACTGAAAAATGCCGTCAACTTGTGGAAATAATCTTTTTAATAACTCAAGAACAGATTCTTTTATTTCGCTTGGTAGTGCATTCAACGCTTTTTCAATTTCATCTTTTCTTGGATTGTTATCCCTTGAACTTCGCTCGTTCCTATCAGTAGAAGTAAAAATCACACTTTTATCACGCATGAATAAGTAAAAATCCGGCGCAAAAATTCTAATTGCCTCAATGGCAATGAAATCTATCGGGTTTACTTCCATTATCTTACCTTGATACATCTGAGAGATATTAAATTCCAAACTGCTTGCGAACCTTTTTACATCTCGTATGTTTTTGAAAAAATCTTTGAAACCTGAATGATAAACATTTACCCAATACGGTTCGTCTTGTCCAAAATATTTTTGTGCAGATTCAGGTAATATGCTCAAAATCCGATCTAGCTCTTTGAAAAGAAATGTGGATATTTTTGATGGTTTTGCAAAAGGCACGTTAAAATGCACTTGGACTATCTTATTCAAATAATCCTTTCCTGAAACACCAATTTGCTCTTCAAGATTTTGCTCAACAATTTTTCTATCAAAAGCCAAGAGATAAATTGTATTTGGAAAGTCTGCGTTTATCCGAATTAGTCTAAAAATTTGTTTAATTTCTGATTGATTTAGTCTATCAATATCGTCAATGACGATCACAATTTTTTTATTTCGTTCCAAAAGCTCTTTTTTTATTTCGTTTTTTAATTCTGTAATAGATTTTTTATTCACTAAATACTTCTGTTGAAAAAAATCTGACAAACCAAGCAAAAAATCTTTAAATAATCCAACCAAAAATAAAACGAGACCTATCCCAAAAAATGTATATTTAATCCAGTTTGCCGGTATCTCTAACCATTGTATTATTTGGCTGGACGAAATACCGATTAAGCCCAAGCCCAGAAGAACTTTTGATGAAAGAATACTTAAAGTTTCCTTTTTGGGTGTAAGACTTAGTAATTTAGAGTACAGCTTCAGTTTTTCTGCAATCTTTTTATCTTTTGATGAGCCATGTTTAATCTCAAGTTCTTTGGCTATTTCGTTAAAAAAGTGAGTACTGAGATTTTTTTCTTCGGAAAAGCCCCACGGATTAAATCCAATAATTGTTGGTTTATCGTCGTTTTTTGTGGCCTCAATGTACTCATTGGCTAGGTTAATAACTGACGATTTTCCAGATCCCCATTCACCATAAATCGCAATAACAAGACTTTCTTTTTCTTTCCAATCCAAAAGTGCTTTCCCAAGATGTTGAGAAAATCTTTTTCTGCTTAGGAAATCATCTTTTTCGGTTTCGATTGGTTTGTCGTAAATAAACATAGCTAGTTTTTAAATGCCTCCGCCAACTGTTTAAAGCTCGTCGGTTTGTACTTGTCCCATTCTTCCTGCTTCACATAAAGCATTTTGTAGGCGATTTTTTTCTGTCTTTCGCTTGCGTCCTCGCACCATTGCCCCAACCTCTTTATCTTTTCAATATCGTCTAAATCTTCTCGTCCTTTTGTTTCCACAATATAAATCGTTTTATTGTCCGTTTTTACGAAAAAGTCGGGATAATAACTGGAAATTGCCCCGCTCGCGTTTTTATAATCAATTTTGAAATGAATTTCATAATAATTTTTAGCGAAAGAAATCACATCGTCAGCGCCTTCTAAAAAGTCGGCAAATTCAAGTTCAAAATCGCTATCCCCGACAATTTTATTGAATACGCTCTTTTTGGGTAGCAAATATTTTTTATCGGTAACAACAAACGGTCTTGCACTGCTTATTTTGAGATAATTTTTTATTTCCGTGTCGCCAACATCTTGCACGGTCAGATTATTTATTTCCTTTTTGAATGTTTCCACGATAGTTTTTACCGCTTCCAACTCGGATAAATTTCTCAAAATATTTGCGTCATTCAGATCAACTTTTTCGCTGAATAAATCGTTGCCGATAAATTCTTTTACTTTGCCAAAAAGTATATCGTAGCACCCAAAAAGGCGCAGTTCTTTCATTATTCTTTGCACAAAAAATCCGACAACGCTTTGATAATTTGGTTCAACAGTACTATTCAAAATCGTTGTGTGATGAAGTTTGTCATCAATTACTTCCTTAAAAACAATCTCTTTCTTTTCTTCCTCTGAAAATTGTTTTATTGAGATTTTTTCGTGCTTAAATCCGGCAACATTCAATAAATTAAGATTTTTATATTCTCTTTGTATTCTCGGCGTTAAAACCGGCAATTCAATGTCTAAATTTTCAATGTCTTTTTTTACATTCTGATTATCAACTTCAATAACAGTCGGTGTAATCGGCGAGCCGGAACGATCCATTTTTCGTTTTTCTAGCTCAACGCCTTCCGCCTTGATTGATTCCACAAACTCCATAAAGGCGGGCGTGCCGATAACGCTCACATATTCCTCAACATCTTGACCAAAAAACATTCGACGAAGACCGCGACCCAATGTCTGCTCCGGCAATATCTTTGAATCAGAGCCATACGGGCGTAAACCAACGATTGTCGTTACATTTTTGACATCCCAACCCTCTTTAAGCATTAAAACGGAAACTATCACCTTGTAGGGGCTTTCCATGCTGTCTATCTCATTAGCTTTCTTTCTCAAATCTTGCAGTTCTTTTTCCTTTTTTCCGGTAACTGTTTCCGATATTTCACCGCTCTTGTTTGTATGAATGGTTAAAACCGCGCCTTTCAATTGCGGATAACTTTTTTCCAAAAACTCCGCCACATCGTCGCAATTTTTTGTGTCGTCCGTCATTATGAAAAGAATCGATTTTTTGCCGGTCGGCTCAAGTTCCTTGTATGTTTTTCCCCATTCTTCAACTCCTAGCCGGATGTAGTCCTCGTATTTTTCAGAAAATATTGAGCTTTGTTTTTCTTGCAATTTCGCTCGGCTCGCCTGATCCGGCAAAACCGGATTTTTTACCACACCCTGATGTATTGCTTCAACCAAAGGATAATCAGAAACGGTTTGCACAAAAATTTCCCCACGATTATTTTTTGGCGTAGCCGTAACATCAATTTGCAAAGCTAATTTTTTGCCCTTTTGCAATAATCTGTTGTGGATATCTTCAATAGATTTAAACCACGCCATTTTTGGATCGTGGATATGGTGGGCTTCGTCGTTGATAACCATTAACTCATCAACATCGCGGACTATTTCGCCCAAATCAATTTTTGAATCATTGGTTTTGCCGACAACCTTGTCGCCCAAAAAATAATCTGATGTATCTTCATCTTCAAAACTCGCTTCGTTGATACTACCTTCATAAACTCTATGGATGTTAGTCAGAAAAATATTTCCCGATTTTGAAATCGTGCCAACTTCGTCCTGTAAATGTAGTTTGATTTGAAAATCATCTTGCCAATTTTGCCCACTATATCCGTTATCCGGCAAAATCGGATCTTCGTAAAATATTTTCAATCCTTCAAAATCGGTTTTAATTCTATCTAAAACGATAATGTTCGGCGTGATAAGCAAGAAGTTTTTAGAAAGTTCTGAGTTTTCCTCGTAGAGTTTGTGAAAATATGACCAAGCCAAGAGCAAGCTCATTACTTTTGTTTTTCCGCTTCCTGTTGCCATTTTAATCACAAAGCGGAGCCAGTCCTCGGTAAACATATTCGGGCTTACCCGACCCAATTTATCAAACTTGATCAAATCGTATTTATTGGCAACTTTCTCAACATCATAAATCCAAATAATCGTTTCTACCGCTTCTCGCTGGGCGTAATAATATTGAAAGGCAACACTTGTGCCGTCTTTGGCAAAAATTGTGTGCGGTTCTTTAAACCACCAATTCAAGAGTGCTTTTGAAGTTTCGCTCGCGCCTTCGTAGTTGTTTTTTCGCCACTCAGCTACTTTTTCCCGAAGTTCCGGCACAAAAGGTGGCAAAAGTTTTTCATAACCTTCTTTGCGCAAATCTTCATCAGCCGGAAACCACCTGATTGACGGATCGAGTATTTGGAATTTATCTTTGGGAAAATTTTTGTGTAATGCCATAATATTAAATATTAACCTCAATAACTTTTGTCGTATCGTTGCCGAATATGTCAATCACCTTGATTGCGATTTTCATTTTGCCTTTTGGCGCATCTTTGAAAGCTGAAGTTAGCTCAAGCGTTCGGTCTTTTTTGGTTCTGAAAGATTGCCATTCGTTTTCAAAAATATAACTTCCTGTCCATTCTTCTTTTTCTTCGCCTGTTCTTTCGTCAACTACGCGCACGATTTCTCTTTTACTTTCAAAATCAAAATCCACTGACCAATAATCAATCCAGTCCGTCCATTTTTTAGTCAATACTTCACGCTCAATAATATCGGTGTTTTTATCTTTGGAAATTTTTATCACCTGGCCATTTTCAATGATTATTTTATTTCCGCCGGATTGTAATTTTTCTTCCACTTCGCCAGTGTTATCTTGGTTATAGAAAACCGAAAAATCGGATAGCTCAATCGCTACTTCTTTGGCGTTGCCTCGTCCGCGAATTATTGGTTTAACTTCAATGTAGGCGATATCATAAAATTTGACCTGTCCTTTTTCCACCGCTTTTTTATCAAAAACTTCGCGGGGAATGACTTTGAATTGTACATCAATGCCGAGCTTTTTGGCGCTTTCAAAATCTAGCCCCATTTCATAGTCAAATCCCAAAACATCGGCTTTGGTTATTTTCTTTTCTTTGCACTCACTGATTATTTTTTCCAGAAAATCATTGGTAATAGGCGAATCAATTGATCCAATGGCGATTAATCTATCTCTCTTTTTTCCGACAAAAGCATTAAAAGAATCAACTGGTTCGGCTTTGTAAGCTGATAAAATAAGTTTTATAAATTCTTTTTCTTTATTTTCTCGTTGGATTCTTTTTTCTTCTTCACGCAAATTTTCATTCACAGTCAAATACTTTGCTCGTTCGTATTTACCGATGTTTAAAATCTCAAACGCCCGAAAATCCTTGCCGGCTTTTTTAAGTTCTCTCTGCACGCCAATCATTCTTTTGCGAGTAGTGTGAATAGAAAATTTGCCGACATCGGAAGCAATCCACTTTCTACCCATTTTTTCAGCGACAGCAATCGTGGTTCCTGATCCATTAAAAAAGTCTGCTACTAAATCGCCCTCTTTTGTAGATATATCTATAATTCTTTGTAAAAGTGGCTCTGCGTTTTCTGTTGGATAACCAGTTTTGAAAGCATAGCCTGCAACATCAGTCCAGTTTGTGTCCAAGGTGTCTGTGTTTTTTGCCTTTACCCAGTATTGTAGCTTATTTGGATTGTTTGGATTTATTCGAAGCAAACCTTCTTTATACATTTTCTGTATATTGTCTTCGCTGAATTTAAAATGCTTTCCTGTAGGTGGATAAAATATTTTCCCATCAATTACTCTTTCTCTTGGTCGTCTTTCTCCGCTACTATCATCTGAGGCACGCCAGTAGCCCGCGCGTTCATTTTCCAGTACTTTGGTAATATGTTGGAATTTTGAATTATTCTTAAAATAGACAAACAAGGAGTCGTTCGCCGTTGGCAGTGAGACTTTACCCTGTTCGGTAATATTTTTCTTTATCCTGTTAATGACAATTTCGCTCTGAAATTTATCTTTACCAAAAATCTCGTCTAACATTGCCTTGGTATAATGACCCCAATGCCAATCAATACGAAAGAAAAAAATACCATCATCAGCGAGCAAATCTTTCATTAGTTTAACTCTTTCATAAAGCATTGATAGAAAGGTGTTTCCGCCACTACCCCAAGTATTGCGATATGCAAATTCTTCAATTATAGACGGCGATTTTTGAATTGTTTCGCCTTCACCAATTGATACTCCAATTGAATAATCTAACCCTGCACTAAATGGCGGATCAATATAAATTAGTTTTAGCCCGCCTTCTGCTTCAATTTGTTTTCGCAAAGGACCATTTTTGAGCGATGATAAAATCAACTTATTGTCGCCCCAAATAAGTTTATTTGACCAACCCTTGATCTGTCTGCCAGAAGTATCAAATAGTGTAGTTTGTGCTGTGATTTTTTCTTCGCTTCTCGGCTCGTCAATATGCTCAATTGCCTGAAAAGGCAAAACCATATTTTCTACTTCATCAGTTTTGCCATTCCACAAAAGCTCAACCTCACGTTCGGTATCAAAAAGCAAAAACCGGTATTTTTCCGGCAATGGTTTGCCCGATTCCAAATACTTTATAACATCTCTTTTTTCGTTGTCGGTGAGGTTTAGTTTATTGCTCATAGTTTTTTATTACCTATTGTTATTGTATTCGTTTTCCCCTTATAAATAAATCGTTTTCGTAGCGAAGCGGAGAAAACACCTTATACCCCTTTCTAATAAATAAAAAAACAAATTTATTCCCCTTTTTAAAAAGCCTGTCAAAATTTCTTATTATCGGAAAAATATTTTTTGAATTGCGTATAACTCGTTTATATGCGAAGTGTTGGCGTAATAGTGACCTTTTATTGTCTATTAGGCGAACTTCGTTGTATAATTAAATAGAGGATGTTAATAAGTTAATATTAACAAAACTCAAGTAAATATGCAAAATTTTAATTATTTGTTAAAAACAGAAGAAGAACTAAAATTGAGAAACTATAGCCGAAAAACTATAAAAAGTTATTTAGCGTGTTTACAAAAATATATTGATTTTTTAACTAAGAATTCAACGAGCATAAAAAATTTGTCATCAGAAGAAAAGGTAAAAAAGTTTTTGTTAATGCATCAAGATAGGGGCGATGCCGGACAAACCATAAATTTGTATTTAAATGCTATTAAATTTTTTTATCGCGAGATTTTAAAATCAAATGAGAAAATTGATTTAAAGTTTGCCAAAACCAGTAAAAAATTACCAGAGGTTTTATCGCGGTTAGAAATTGAAAAAATTTTAGCCAGTATTGAAAACAAAAAACATAAATTATTAATTGCTTTAAGTTATGGCGCGGGACTGCGGGTGAGCGAGGCAATAAATTTAAAGATTAAAGATATTGATTTAGAAGAATTAACCATTCATTTGAGAGAAGCTAAAGGCAAGAAAGATCGTTTAACTATTTTTTCAGGAAAAATTAAAAAAGATTTGCAAAGAATAATGGTTGGCAAGTCTGCCAATGATTATGTTTTCGAAAGCGAAAGACAGGGTAAATTAACAGAGAGAACAGCGCAAAAAGTTTTTTATAAGGCCTTGAAAAAAGCGGGGATAAAAAAGCCAGCTTCTTTTCATTCTCTACGGCATAGTTTTGCCACCCATTTATTGGAAAATGGCGTGGATGTGCGCTATGTGCAGGAGCTTTTGGGGCATGCGAATATCCGGACAACGCAGATTTATACCAAGGTGATAAATCCGAGTTTGAAGAATATAAAGAGCCCGCTATAAAAAATACGGGATCCCTCGGCAAGCTCGGGATAAAGTTCTAATCAAAAATATGAGATTAGCTAGTAAAATCGCTTTAAATACCATTATTCATACGGCTGGGAAGTTTGGCGCGTCAATCGTGGGACTTTTGATCGTGGCAATTTTGGCCAGGTATTTGGGGGTGGCGGGCTATGGCCAGTACACTACGGTTTTTTCTTATCTTTTCTTTTTCGCGGTGCTGTCGGATCTGGGGTTGTATGTGGTGGTGGTCAATGAATTGAAACGCAGTCGGTTTGGCGAGGAAAAATTTTTGAATAATATTTTTACTCTGCGAGCGGTGTCGGCGACAGTGATGATGGTTTTGGCTTCTGGATTAGTGTGGTTTTTCCCTTATGATGGTCTGGTCAAATTGGGTGTAGTGGTGGCCGCGGTGTCTATTTGGTTGAGTCTCTTGGACCAGATCATGGTGGCCTTTTTTCAAAATCGGGCCGAGATGAAAAGGGTGGCCGTGGCCGAGATTGTAGGTAAGGTGGTGACTTTGATTTTGGTAATAATCGCGGTGCAGGCGCGAATGAATCTGATCGTGGTCTTGGTCGTGGCGGTCATTGGCGGCCTGGTCAATTGTGGCATAAATTTTAGTTATTTACTCAAATTTACTAAAATTAAATTGGCTTTTGATAAAGTTGTGTGGCGAGAAATTTTTCATTTATCGTGGCCAGTAGCATTGACCTCGGTTTTTTCTTTGATTTATTTCAAAGCCGATACCTTGCTCCTGTCGGTGTTGCCGGCGAATGAAATTTATGCCGCGACGCAAAATGAGACAGTGGGGATTTATGGCGCGCCGTATAAAATATTAGAAGTATTGATTGCTTGGCCGGCGATTTTTATGGGGCTGGTGTCGCCGGTGTTGTCTCGGGCGGCCGGAGAGGCAAGGTGGGAAGATTTCAAACGGGTATTTAAAAGGGCGATGTCTGGACTTTTGATGATTGCGCTGCCCATGATTGTCGGGGCAATAATCGTAGCCAAGCCATTGATGGTACTCGTGGCGGGACAGGAGTTCGCGCGGTCAGCGCCGATTTTGCAGATTTTGATTTGGGCGACAGCGATAATATTTTTGAGTCACCTGACGACCTATGCTTTGATTGCACTGGGTAAACAAAAAAAGATGATCGGCTATTATCTGGTGGCGGCCGTGGGCGCGGTGATCGGCTATTTGATTTTGATACCCAAGTACAGTTATTTTGGCGCGGCGGGGATGACCGTAGGGGTGGAATTATTTATGCTGATGGCGACTTTGGTATTACTCCGAAAAAATGTGGCCGTAGGGCTGGACTGGAAATTACTCGGCAAAATAATGGTGGCGACAGGGGTGATGGGAATGACTTTAATGGTAGCGGGTGGTATTAATGTGGTGATACAGATTGTTATTGGCGCGATAGTATATGTGGGGGTGTTATATGGGTTGAAAGGAGTGGATAAGGAGATGGTGAGAGAAATGTTAGGAAGGTAGGGCAGTAGGTTGGTAGGGGAGTAATGATATAGACAAGTGGGAGTGAGGGGTTTGTGTCTTTCTAAAATTTCTAATTCCTAATTCCTAATTTCTAATAAAATCTCAAATCCAAAATTCAAATTGTCATTCTCGGACTTGGCCGTGCGAACGGCCAAGATCCGGGAATCCAGACCTTGTTATTTTAATAAATTCTTTTCTTCTTGCTTTTTATTTCTGGATCCCCGGGTCGCCCGAGGATGACAGGGGGAAGAGTATGACCAATAAGTAAAATATGTTTTATACTATTTTAATAATTTTATATTTTCTAGGGTTTGGGTTTTTGGCGTGGCGGAAAATGGAGTGGGCTATTTATGCGGTGGTATTTGGATTGCCGAGTTATTTGATCCGATTTAATGTCGGGCCATTGCCGATGACGGTGTTGGAGGGGATGATCTTGATTTCATTTGGGGCGTGGTTGGTAAAATCATTTAAACATTTTAACATTTTAGCATTTAAACAATTTAGTTTTAGAAAATTAAAACAATGGACAGAAAAATGGAAAGGACTCTTGGGGCCGATAATTTTGTTTTTACTGGCAGGATCAATGGCGGTCATGGTAGCGCCGGACACACGGGTGGCGATGGGATTGTGGAAAGCGTATTTTATTGAGCCGATTTTATTTTTTATAGTTTTTGTTTCGGTGGTCAGAAAAGATGATCTAAAAAATATTGTTTGGGCGTTGGCGGGATCGAGTTTGGTGGTGAGTGTGGTAGCGGTTTATCAAAAGATAACAGGGGAGTTGATTGCTAATGATTTTTGGGCGGCAGAAGCGACGAGGCGGGTGAGCGGGGTGTTCCCGTATCCGAATGCGCTGGCGTTGTATTTGGGGCCGATCGTGGTGTTGTTGATAGGGTTATTAGCAATATTAATTAGTGGTTATAAAAAGCAGAAACAAGAATACAAGAATACAACCCGCCTGCCGGCGAGGCAGGAAACACAAGAATATATAAAAATTGTAATATTGACGTTGATCATTGTAGTAAATTTGTTGGCAATATATTGGAGCGGGTCGAAGGGGGCGATGCTCGGGATAGCGGCGGGAATATTTTTTTATGCTCTGTTTTGGGCGGGTAAGAGAAAATATTTTTGGCCGGTGGTGGTGGTCGGGATTTTACTGGCGGGTTGGTTGTGGCAGAGCGGGCGGATAAATCTGAAGGGGAATTATAGCGTGGAGGGCGGAGATTCAGTCAGTGTGAGGAGTGAGATGTGGCAGGAGAGCTGGCAGATGATAAAAGATCATTATATTTTGGGCGCCGGACTCGGCGGTTATCAGGAGGCCATGGTTGGCTACCACAAAAAAGAATATATTGAGATTTACCTTTATCCGCATAATATTTTTCTGAACTTTTGGAGCGAGATAGGATTATTGGGATTATTGGCGTTTATCGTGATTATTGTTTGGTATTATTGGAGAGGGCTGGCTCATGCCAAGAGCGGTGGTAAAGAGATAAAAGTGATTTTAATGGCAGCCATGACGGCAATAATAATTCATGGTTTGGTGGACGTGCCATATTTTAAAAATGATTTAAGTGTGTTTTTTTGGCTAATGATCGGGCTGATGTTCATAGTAAATATTGGCCAAAAAAGCCAAGACGGGGTATAATATAATCAAGAAAACAATAAAGCAAAAAATCAAAATAACAATATGGTAAATAGTGATCACATACAAAAACAATTAAATGATTTGTTGGATAATGGCGATGATGGATCGGAAGACGATGTTTTTTTGGCCGAGGATCTACATGCCGGGCAGACAATAGTCCCGCAACCACAAAAAAATGAGCCGATCATCCAACCAACAAAAAAAGAAGAAGAACCAGCGCCGTTGTATGAAAGAGAGATGGCTGATTTGCTGCCGCCAGAACCAGTCGAGGTAGACAAAGTAAAGACAGCAGAAGGGGGAGATTTGCCAGAAGAAAAATTGACAAAAGAACTGCCAGACAGAGCCGAGGAGGCGATAAATACAACAGAACAAGCGGCGGATAAAGAACAAAAAGAAGAGAGGAGTGAAGAGACAAACAAGGCTAAGGATTTTGTGCGCAGCAGTTTCAACTTTTTGGATAAAAGCCAGGGCGAACTCAATGAAAAAATCAAGGCGATTGAGAATGAGCGCAAAGAAAACGGCATAAAGATGCAAGCAATGAATTTGGGATTGGGTTATATTAATCTCAAGGGCTTGCCAATCATGCCGGAAGTTTTGAAATTAATTGATGAGGAAGAAGCTAAGAAGGCGAGAATAATTTGTTTTTTATATAGAAAAGGAGAGGAAATCCGGTTGGCGACGAGCGAGATGACAGCGGCAGTAGAACAGACAGTGGGCAATCTGCAGGCAGAATATCCAGAGGTCAGAATAGGCGTTTATTTGACCAGCGAGGAGAGTATGGAGGCAGCCCTAAAATTGTATTCTTCGTTACCCAGACGAGTGGCAAGAATCAACGACATAGAGGTTTTGGAGAAAGAGATAGCAGACTCTAGTTTAGAAATGGAGGATATAAAAGAGGTGCAGGACAAGGTCGGTCAGGCTTCCACTACGGAGATATTGGGGATTTTGGTGATGGCGGCGACGAGGATTGAAGCGAGTGATATTCATATCGAGGCGGAAGAGGAGGGAGTGAAAGTCCGTTTTCGTATTGACGGGGTTTTGCATGACGTGGCGATGCTCCGAAAAGAAGCTTGGAGTAATTTGGTGGCCAGAATAAAACTGAATGCGGGACTGAAAATAAATATTCAGGACCGGCCGCAAGATGGTAATTTTACCTTGAACGTGCAGGGCAAGTCGATTGACTTTCGTGTTTCCATGCTGCCAACTAATTATGGCGAGAGCGTGGTAATCAGAATTTTGTTTCATGACAAAATCCGCAAGATGAATTTGAACAATTTGGGGATTGATGATTACAATTTCGCGATAGTGGAAAAAGAAATTGCCAAGCCCAACGGACTTTTGGTGATCACTGGTCCGACTGGATCTGGTAAAACAACTACGTTGTATTCAATTTTAAACAAACTGAACACGGCGGATAATAAGATAATCACCGTGGAAGACCCAATCGAATATAAACTGGAGGGAATCAATCAATCGGAAGTAAAGGAGGATAAGGGTTATACTTTTGCCAAAGCCCTGAGGTCTATCGTGCGTCAAGATCCGGACATCTTGCTCGTGGGTGAAATCCGTGATCAGGAGACGGTAGAAATAGTTTTAAACGCGGCTTTGACGGGGCATCTGGTACTTTCCACAATTCATGCCAACAGCGCGGCCGGAGTGATCCCGAGATTTATGGCCTTGGGAGCCAAGCCGTATTTATTATCACCATCGATCAATGTTTCTATTGCGCAGAGATTGGTCCGCAGGGTCTGCAATTTTTGTAAGCAGCCAGTAGTTTTGGACGACAAAGAAAAAGAGCGGGTGGCTCAAGAGATGGGGTCTTTGCCGGAGAAGCGCAAGCAGATGGTTGGGATGACGGAATTCAATAATCCGGTTTTTTATAAAGGCCAGGGGTGCAAAGAATGTTCCGGGCTGGGGTATAAGGGGCAGGTGGGGATATTTGAAATTTTACAAATTACCGATGAGCTGAAACAAATGATCCTTGATGGGGATGTTTCAGAGCAACAGATAAGACAGGCGGCGATCAAGAATGGCATAGTAACTTTGGCCCAGGATGGGATATTGAAAGCGATGCAGGGGATCACTAGCTTGGAAGAAGTCTTTAGGGTGACCTAGAGACAGCAAACAACAGACAATAAACAACAAATAATAAAGTCCCACTAGCGTGGGACTTTTATATATTATTATTTTGAGAGAAAGAAAAATTAGAGATAGCTAAGAGGATTCACTTTGACGCCATTAATTTTAAGCTCCAGATGAATGTGCGGGCCGGTGGAATAGCCGGTAGAACCGACCTCACCCAAGACTTCGCCCGCACTGACCTGATCACCGACCTTGACATACAGTTTTCGCGAATGACCATAGCGAGTTTTGACGCCATTGCCATGGTCAACAATAATATTGTAGCCATAACCACTGCTCCAGCCAGCAAGCTCGACGCGACCACTATCCAGAGCATAGATGGGTGTACCAGCTTTGGCGCCGATATCGATGGCTTGGTGGCGCCAGCTATAATATTGAGTGAGGCGACGCGAAGTGCTGGGCCAGATAAATTTGCCATTGGCGGCGGTGGTGGGTTTGGCAAAAACACTTTTTGTTGAGCCAGACCGCTGAGCCACGACAGTTTGGCCGGTGAGGGGCTTGGCATCAGGGATGATGAGCTTTTGACTGATTTTTATAGCGGCATTGGCGTCGAGATCGTTGAAGGATAAAATTTTGTCCGCGCTAATATTAAATTTTCTAGCAATACTGCCAACGGTGTCGCCGCGTTTGACTGTGTAGGAGAGGCCATTGATCGGTAGAATAGTCAATTTGTCGCCTGGGCGAAGGTAGCTTTTCAGGGTGAGATTATTTTCCCAGAGCAGGGTATTGATGGAGAGACCAAATTTGGCAGCGATGGTGCTGAGGGTGTCACCAGATTGGACTTCATAGGTTTGGACAGAATTGGATTGACCTTGACTAGCGGTAGTTCCGGGCGCGGCAAAAGGAGAGGTATTTGGTTCGATTAAGGCTTCGCCTGATTGGGAGAGCAGAGCCAGATTGTCAGCAGTCGGAGTGGCAGAAGTAGTAATATTATTTTTTTTGGTTTCCAGGGCACAGAGCTGGCCGATGATTGTTTCCGAGGAGGGGTTTTTGCTATTGAAAAGCGGGCGTTCAACAATTTCTTCGGCCGTGTCAGAAATAAAAATTTTGGCCAGTACACTGTCTTTATTAAATTCTTCGGCATAGGTAGAGCGAGTAGAAAAATTGTTGAAGATAATCAAAATAAAAATAACAAGAAGAATAGAGGGAACTAAATATTTTTGACGAAAGTTTCGTGGGAAAGATGGCGATTGGTCAGCGGCAGGCGATCCAAAAAAAGTTTTAATAGCTTGTTTTTTGGCAAACAAAAAAACCTTGTAGACAGGGACAAGGAATCGCTTGAAAAATATTTGCCACAAATTTTTACCAAGCCCAGAGGTTATTTTGAGGGTAACCCGGGAGACAAGGGAAACAAGTTGGTTTAAAATTTTTAGCATAAAAATTAACAAATTGGTAGCCAATTCGTTGCTATTTAGAGTATCAAAAAAGAGCGATTTAGTAAAGCTCGGACAATTTGATTTTGAGAGAAGAAAGTGATAAGATAGGAATAACAATAAAGCAAAAAATTTAGAAATCAGATATCAGAAATTAGAAACTAGAAACATATGGAAAAATATAATCCACAAGCAATAGAGCCAAAGTGGCAAAAGGTTTGGGATGAGCAGGGTGTATTCGCGGCCGAAGAGGATAAGGCTAAGAAGAAATTTTTTGGTTTGATTGAATTTCCTTACCCTTCTGGCGACGGGTTGCACACGGGTCATTTGCGTTCCAATACCGCCATGGATATTATTTGTCGCAAAAGAAGGATGCAGGGTTATAACGTTTTATATCCGATCGGCTTTGATGCCTTTGGCTTGCCCACAGAAAATTACGCCATTAAGAAAAAAATAAAACCCCAAGAAGCGACAGCCAAAAATATTGCTACTTTTACCAAACAACTTAAAGAAGCGGGTTTTTCTTTTGATTGGAGCCGGTCATTTTCTACAACTGATGAAGATTATTATAAATGGACACAGTGGATTTTTGTGCAGATGTTTAAACGCGGCTTGGCGGAAAAGAAAAAAGAAACGATTAATTGGTGCACTTCATGCAAAATTGGTTTGGCCAATGAAGAGGTGGTGAATGGTGTGTGCGAACGTTGTGGCGGCGAAGTGGTGAAAAAAATAAAAGAGCAGTGGGTTTTGAAAATTACCAAGTATGCCGATCGGCTGATCAAAGACTTGGACACAGTGGATTATTTGGAAAGAATAAAAACACAACAGGTGAATTGGATCGGTAAGTCTGTTGGGGCGGAGATACGATTTAAGATTTATGATTTAAGATTTAAGAATGAACCCCTTGATGAATTGGTGGTGTTTACAACCAGACCCGACACATTGTTTGGGGCGACGTTTATGGTGGTGGCGCCGGAACATCAGCTTATCAGCAATTTCCAAGATACAATTTCCAATTTCCAAGAAGTGAAAAATTATATAGAAGAGGCAAAGAAGAAATCGGATTTAGAAAGAACGGATTTGAATAAAGAGAAAACTGGTGTGGAGATAAAAGGCATTAAAGCGATTAATCCGGTCAATGGCCAAGAGATACCGATTTTTGTGGCAGATTATGTGATGATGGGTTATGGCACAGGCGCGATTATGGCCGTGCCAGCGCATGATGAAAGAGACTATGAGTTTGCGAAGAAGTATAATATTTCAATCAAAGAAGTGGTTGCACCATTGATTAAAAAAGAAACTAAGGATGATAAACCAACAGAAAAAAGAGATGTGGTATGCGCCATTGTTAAAGATGTCAAAAAAAATCAAATTTTATGTTTGAATTGGAAGAAGACGGGTTGGAAAGCTTTTCCAATGGGAGGAACTGACGGAGAAAATTTAATTGATGCTGCAAGAAGGGAGGTGAGGGAAGAAACTGGTTATAAAAATATAAGATTTGTCAAAAAAATAGGCGAACCTTTTTATCAAAATTTTTGGCGACCGCACAAAGATTCAAATGTCTTTGGTAAATTTGAAACTTTATTTTTTGAATTGGAAGATTATGAAAAAGATGAAGTTAATGAAAAAGAAAAAGAGCAGCATGAGGCTGTGTGGATTGATGAAGACAAAGTTAAAGAGTTTATTAATGTTAGCGGCCCGGAATTAATATGGCAAAGATATAGTGGGTTGGATGAAAAGTGTTTTTTAGGAGAAGGGATAGCAATTAATTCTGGTGAGTTTAACGGATTATCCACAACAGAATTTAAAGAAAAAATAGTTAATTGGTTGAAAGAGACTGTTTTGGGTAAAAAACAAATTCAATATAAACTTCATGACTGGATTTTTTCCAGACAAAGATATTGGGGAGAGCCCATACCGCTAATTTTTTGTGCTAATTGCAAAAAATTAGCGGAAAATCCGAAATCCGAAATCCGAAATCCGAAATTAAATGAAGGAGAGATTTTAAATCCAGGTTGGTATGTCGAGGAAAATTTGCCCGTGGTTTTGCCAGACATAGATGATTATTTACCAACTGACGAGGGCGATTCGCCATTGGCTAAAAAAGAAGATTGGGTAAAAACAAAATGCCCGGTGTGTGGTGAGGAAGCGCGAAGAGAAACAGATGTCATGCCGAATTGGGCGGGGTCAAACTGGTATTTTATTCGCTATACTGATCCGAAAAATGATCAGATGATGGTTGACCCAGCCAAAGCCAAGTATTGGTTGCCGGTGGATTGGTATAATGGCGGCATGGAACATACAACTTTACATCTTTTGTATTCTAGATTTGTGTGGAAATTTTTGTATGACATTGGCGCGGTGCCAAAAGAATGCGGAGTAGAACCATATGCCAAACGCACAGCCCACGGCATGATTTTGGGTGAAGGCGGAGTCAAGATGAGTAAATCCAAAGGCAATGTGATTAACCCAGATGAATATGTCAAAAAATATGGGGCAGACACGCTTCGTGTTTATGAAATGTTTATGGGGCCGTTTGATCAGCCAATTGCTTGGGAGGATAAGAGCGTCAATGGGGTGTATAGATTTTTGAATAGAATATGGTTATTGCAGGACAAGCTCCAAGCTCCAAGCTCCAAGCTCCAAATAAATTCCAAATCACAAATCCCAAATCCAAAACTAGTTACATTACTACATCAAACAATTAAGAAGGTGGGGGAAGATATCGAAGAGATGAAATTTAATACAGCCGTGGCGCAAATGATGATTTTGTTAAATGAATTAGAAAAGCAGGAAGAAATTTCTGCAACCCATTATTCATTATTTATTATTCTATTATCCCCTTTTGCGCCACACTTGGCAGAGGAATTGTGGCAGAAACTTGGACACAAAGAATCTATTCAAAAAGAAAATTGGCCAGAGTATGATGTGAATTTGATTAAGGCAGAAGAATTTGAACTAGTGGTGCAAATCAACGGTAAGGTACGGGAGAAAATTTTAGTGCCAGCAGAAATTGGCGAAGCGGAGGTAAAGGAGTTGACCATGAAAAATGAAAAGGTTTTGAAGTGGCTAAACGGACAAGAGCCAAAGAAAATTATTTATGTCAAAGGCAAGTTGGTAAGTATGGTGATATAATATTTTTAAAAATAAAATAAAACTATGTATTTACACAGCAGGAACGAGCGTGGCTCTGGTAACGCTTATTACATATTACTTTTAATAATTTTGGTGGTGGTGATGTTTTTTTTGATGTGCGATTTTAATCTGTTGCCAGGCGGTGTGTGTCTGAGCGTGGAATCAGTGATAGACAAAATAAGCCGGCAGATAAATGATTGGCTGAGTATTAAATATTAATAAATCAAAATAGATAACCTGGGCCGTGGAGTGGCCTAGTTTTGTTTCATAAATTAAAAAACAGCAAGATGAAACCATTTAATAATGCCTTGGAACAATTAAAGAAAGCGGCAGAGCTGGTAGAATTAAATAAAAATATTTGGGAAAGAATAAAAAAGCCGGACAATGTTTTGCAGGTGTCTTTGCCGGTCAAGCTGGATAATGGAGAATGGGAAGTATTTGAGGGATACCGAGTACAATATAATAACAGCCGCGGGCCGTACAAGGGCGGGATCAGATTTCACCCCAAGACTGATTTGAATGAAGTCAAGGCCTTGGCTTTTTGGATGACAATCAAATGTGCAGTGGTGGGTATTCCTTATGGCGGAGCCAAAGGCGGAATCACCGTGGATCCTAAAAAATTATCAGTGGGAGAATTGGAAAGATTGACGCGGGCTTTCACTCAAAAATTGGTTGGTTTTATTGGGTCGGAAAAAGATATTCCAGCGCCGGACGTGAATACCAATTCGCAGATCATGGCGTGGATGGCAGATGAATATTCAAAAATAAAGGGCTATAATGTGCCGGGTGTAGTGACGGGCAAGCCATTGGAATTTGGCGGCTCACTCGGCAGAAATGAGGCCACTGGGCTGGGTGGATTTTTTGTTTTTGAGCAACTGGCTAAAAGATTGAAATTAAATTCCAAGAAGACAACAGTGGCGATCCAGGGATTTGGCAATGTCGGTTGTAATCTGGCTGTGTTTTTGCACCGGGCTGGTTATAAAATAGTGGCAGTATCTGATTCGCAGGGAGGAATTTTGAATAAAAACGGGGAAGAGATGGATCCAGAGGAGATAATGAAAGCCAAAAAACAAAAAGGACAAATCGATGGTTGCTATTGTCGGGGGACAGTTTGTGATTGTCTGAATTTTGCCAAAATAGATAATGAAAAATTGTTGCAATTGCCAGTAGATGTTTTGGTGCCAGCGGCTTTGGAGGGGGCGATTCATGAGAAGAACGCAGGTAAAGTAAAGGCAAAAATAATTTTAGAAATGGCTAATGGTGGCGTGACACCTGGAGCGGAAGAGAAATTAAATAAGAAAGGGATAACGGTGGTGCCGGATGTTTTGGCGAATGCTGGTGGGGTGGTAGTGTCGTATTTTGAGTGGGTGCAAAATTTACAAAATTATTATTGGACACTGGAGGAGGTAAACGAGAAGCTGAAAAAAATAATGGATGAAGCGTTTGAGGAAGTCTGGCAGAAAAAGGAAAAATATCAGACAAATTTGCGGATGGGGGCGTTTGCTTTGGCCTTGGAGAGAATAGAGAGGGCGATGAGGGTGAGAGGGATGTAGGGTTGTAGGTACGTAGGGAGGTAGGTGGGTAGTTAAGTAGGTGTGTAGGGAAGTAGGATTTATGATTTAAGAAATTAAGATATTTTAATTTATGTTAAAGAAACAACAATACCAAAATCCATATAAAAAAATTCAGCCGGAAATAAGCGAACCGTACACTTTAATTTATTTGGTGCGGCATTGCCACCCGGATTATGAACAAGAAGACCGGGTGGGCGATAAATCACTCCCACTTTCTGCCGTTGGCATCACGCAGGCGAATTTATTGGTAAAAAATAAATTAGGTAAGCTGGAAATTGACCGGGTTTATGCCAGTGAATTTGTGCGGGCCAAACAAACGGCGGAAATTTATGCCAAAAAATCAGGACACAAAATAAAAATTGATCCGCGGTTGAATGAAATAGACTGGGACAATTGGTATAAGATGAAATATTTTAAGATGACTGATAAAACCAGAGTGAAAAGGGTCAAGGGCTATCGAGCGATGGATAAAATTTTGTCCAACTACCAAGACCAAAGCCGGCGCCTCTTGGCTGATTATTGGCTAAAAAACAGAAATAAGAAAATTGTTCTTTTTTGTCATGGTAATCTGATCCGGAGTATGGTGACCGGGATTTTGAATACTGACGTGGTCGGTTTTCTGTCCATGGAAATTTACCAGTCATCAGTGACCAAGCTCGTTATCGACCGCGACGGTTATATTAAGATAAATTATATCAATAGCATTTGCCATTTGCCGCACCGGCCAGCGGAAGATTTGTTTCATTTTGCGATCAGCCAGTAGAAATGATACGCGAATAGTTTTGCGAATATATGCGAATGCTTTTGCGAATAAAGAAAACCCGGGCGAGGAGCTCGGGTTTTTATGTTAAGAATAGAGCGAAGCAATTTGGGTGGAGGCTCTCGAAAGAGCCGCAACTAGATGCTCGTTGTTAGCTGATGTAATTTTAATTTCATAAACTCATTTTCGCTTCAATATTTTTTTTCTGAAAATCATATTTTTTTGGTAAGGTGGCTAATACGGAATTTAGTTCAGCCATACTGTCGGCGTTTTTAACCCCTTCGTTTAAACAAGTTATAATACGCTCAAGAGTTTCATTAATTTGCCAGTCATAATCTTTTTTTATGTCAAGTTCAAGCGTTTTAATTAAATTATATATATATCCCATCTGCCCTTTTTGTTTATGTTCAAATGCCTTTCTCACTAAGTTATCTCTTTGCACATCTTCGTAATTTGCTTGGATTTCTTGAATTTTTGATTCATGTTCTTTCAACGAAGCACTTACAGATGATTTAATCTTAGAGTCAAGTTTTGTGTTTAGTTCAGCTAAATTTTTTTCAACTTGGCTTTTAACATCGGAAAGCATCTTTTGTGTTGCTAAATTGACTGTATCCTTTTCTGACTGAATTGTTGTCAACATTTTTTCTTTATCTGCACTTAATTCAGCGCGCACCTTTTCTTTGAAGGTGTTGAATTTATTTTTGTTTAAAGAAAAATTTTGAAAAAAATTTAGCCCAACCACGGCTAAGAAAACCGTAATGAGGCCGCCAAGGGCCCAATAGATAGTGTTAAGTATTTTATTATTTGTCTGGTCAAGTGTGTTGATCTGTTTTTCCAGCGCTTGAACTTGACTTATTGTCACGAAATTTTCAGTGGTAGTAGTAGTCTGTGCAAAAACATCTAAATTGTAAGCAAAAAGGGTTGCTAATAGTATTGAGGCAAAAATGAGTTTATTTTTCATAAAATTAAAATTATTTCAGTTAAATCGTTGATATGTGGAATATGTATCGTTTAAACTATAGATTAATTTTATAATGCCCAGAAAACAAATACAAGGCCAGAAATCAGGCTTGTTTTTTGCTAAAGTCATAGAGCGCAATGCTTCCGGCGATAGCGACGTTCAAAGATTCTTTTTGGCCGAGCATGGGGATGGAGATGATGGCATCAGCTTGGCTCAAGATTTTTTTACTAATACCTTTGACTTCGTTGCCGACAATGAGAGCGCAGGGGAATTAGGGTTGGAAGGTGGTGAGGTTTTTGGTGTGCGGCCCGGTTTCTAAGGCATAAATTTTTATACCTTGTTTTTTAAATTTAGGAATAAGCAGATGAGTTTGCCAATGTTTTTCCCAAGGGACGAAAGCATCGGCGCCGAGAGCGACTTTGGCGATTTTGGGGTTGGGTGGGGTGGCGGTATAGCCGCAGAGATAAATTTTTGTCACACCAAAAACATCGGCGGAACGAAAGAGGGAACCGATGTTATAGAGACTTCTGATATTTTGGGCGATTAAATAGATTTCTTTCATAGGACACGGGATCCCTCACTGGCGTTCGGGATAAACTGCGGTTAGTCGACATTAAACAAGGAGCGGATGTTTTGGGCGATAAGAAATAATTCAGCTTTTTGGTTGGATTTAGACATAGGATGGTGGCGTGTTTGGTGAAGTTTCAAATTTTTTGGTTCAGGTCAGAGACCTGAACCAACTAGTTTCATTAGTATTTATTTATAAGGATGATTATGATAGAATTATAGTAAGATAACAGAATTGGTCAAATAAATATGTTGGTTTACCCAAATTATAAAATTGAAAAAGAGCTTTATCAACGCGGGTTTCAGGGAGTGGCGGGGCTGGACGAGGCAGGCAGGGGCGCGTGGGCTGGGCCAGTGGTGGCAGCAGCGGTGGTTTTGCCGCGTGACTTTAAAATTAAGGGACTGCGCGATTCAAAATTATTGAGCCCTAAGCAGCGAGAGGAATTATTCGTAGTCATCAATAAAAATGCCATGGCGGTTGGCGTCGGCATTATTTCTGAAAAGATTATTGATAGTGAGGGGATAATCAGGGCGACTAGGGAGGCATTTCTACAGGCGATAGAGAAGATAAAAGAAAAAGTGGACTATCTTTTGGTGGACGGGATAAAAATATTTGAACACAGCTTGCCAATAGACTGGCATATCAAAGGCGACAGAAAAATAGGCTCTATCGCGGCGGCCAGCGTGATCGCCAAAGTGACGCGGGATCACATTCTCCGAGATTATCACCAGAAATATCCGTTTTATGGTTTTGATCAACATAAGGGCTATGGGACGGCCAAACACACAGAGTCTTTGGAAAAACACGGCTGGTGCGATATCCACCGAAAGACCTTCCGCCCAATTATTGAGAAGGGATATTATCAGCGAGAGGAGGGATAAAGACAATTTGATTTTTTGGGCGTTTTTTTGTATAATAACTTTATTGAATCTATAAAAATTTAATTATATGGAAAATAAAAAGTTTCCAGGCGGGCGGGAGCTTTTGGATGCCCACGACCTACTGATCAACCAACTGGGTATAAACTACGGCGCCAAGGTGGCGGACCTTGGGTGCGGGACCACTGGCTATTTTGCTTTTCAGGCAGCGCAAACAGTGGGAGACACTGGGATGGTTTACGTGGTGGATATTCAGAAGGTGATTTTGAAAAATATTGATAACCGGGCCAAGATGCTCGGGTTTAACAATATTAGAACAGTCTGGTCTAATTTGGAAGAATACGGAGCGACAGATATTAATGATGCGACAATTGATTATGCTTGTTTGATCAATGTGCTTTTCCAGAATAAAAAACCGGAGACGATTCTCCGGGAAGCGGCAAGGATGCTGCGCCGAGGCGGTAAATTACTCGTGATCGATTGGAAACAAGGTCGGTTTCCTTTCGGACCAGTGGCGGAGATCAAGGTGACACCGGAGCGGACGAGAGAATTGGCAATGGGCGCCGGACTCAAAGAGATGAAAGAAATAACGGCCGGTAAATTTCATTACGGCATAATTTTTGAAAAAATATAATTTTATGAGCAATTTATTGACTTTGAATTATTGGTTTAGTCTTAATCCGGAACCGTGGCTCCAGACCAGCTTCCGGCTGCTGCTCTCAGTTTTTGGCGGGATGATAATTCTCGGTTTGTTGGCCGGATTATTCGTGCGAAAAAATAAAGAAGACAATTTGAAAAGGAAGTTTTGGGATAAAGTGCAAAATTTATTTTTGCTAATCGGTTTTTTGGGAGTGGTGTTAGTTTTTTCTAGGCAGCAAAGAATCGGATTTTTGGGCATGCCATTTCTATTATTGATCTTGGGCCTCTGGGCGCTATATTGGACTAGTAGGATCGTGCGATACGTGGTCAAAATAATACCGGAGAGACGAGAGGAACAAAAGAAAAAAGAAGAAAAGAAAAAATATTTATAGCCGCTATGAACACAAAAGAGAAAGGCAGGCTGGGAGAGAGATTGGCAGAAGATTATTTGCAAAAGAATAATTATAAAATAAGAGAGAAAAATTATTATACACGCTGGGGGGAGATAGACATCGTGGCGGAAGACGAGGGAAGCGGGGAAGTAGTTTTTGTGGAAGTGAAGATGCGCAATTCAAATACCTGTGGTTATCCAGAAGAGGCGGTGGATGAAAGAAAAGTGGAAAAGATGGCGCTAGCAGCAGAAAATTATCTGGAGAAAAAAGAAGAACAGTGTGACTATCGCTTTGATTGCTTGGCGATTGTCGGTGATTTGGCCAGCCGCAAAGCAACCATAAAACATTATAAGAATATTGGTTTAAGTTGAATTATGGAACAAATTGTTTTTGACAAAAAGCGACCGATCGCGTGCACAGTGGATAGATTTGAAGGCCAGCGGGCGGTTTTAAAATTGGAAGATGGCCAGTCTTTGGGTTGGCCGATTGACAAACTGCCAGGTGGAGTGAGCGAGGGGTCGGAAGTCAAAATATTTTTGACGACAGCCAAAAACGAGGAAGAAGAGCGGGAGCGCACAGCTAAGGCGGTTTTGAATGAGTTGTTAAAAACAGAATAATTATGCTGAAAAAAATAATTGAAGCTGGCGAACTTGCTGGCAGTAAAATAATTACTAAATGGCTATTAGGAGTAGCCGTTTTTTTGATCGTGGCGATTGTTTTTGGCGGAGCAGTGGTGATTTATAATTATTATTACAACGGGCGGGTATATCCGGCAGTCAGGTTTGACGAGCTTGATTTGGGTGGCAAAACAAAAGAACAGGCGCGGAGCCTGATTCAGGCTAAAATTGACCAGTTGCTGGAGAAAGGCGTAGCTTTTAATTATAATGAACAAAGGGAAATAATAAAGCCAATAATTTATGGGTCAGACAGTGAGGGCCTGGCCTATGAGCTATGGAATTATGATTTGGACAAGATGGTAGATAATATATACGCGGTGGGGAGGGGTGACGGAGGCTGGCTGGAAAGAATAGAGGGATTGTTTGGCCGGGTCAGAGTAGAGCCAGAATATAGAATAAAAGAAAAGGAAGTGGGTGAAATATTGAAAGAAAAATTTGGCCAACTGGAAGAACCAGGCGAAGAGGCTGAATTGGTTTTTGCAGCTGAGGGACCAATAGTAAGTGAAGAAAAAATAGGCAGGGTTTTTGATTATGAACAAGCGTTGGCTGGCTTGAAAGAAAATATCTTCAAATTGGACAACCGCGAGATAAATTTGGTAATGGTGAATGATTTACCCCAAGTAACCAAGGAGAAAGTAGAAAATTTATTAACCCTGGTAGAACCAGCAGTGGATTTGGCACCGATCACTTTGAAATTTAAAGAAGAAGCAGAGGGAAAAATTTTAACCGACAAGAAGTGGACAATAAAAAAGAGTGAGTGGCAGGCATGGTTGAAAGCCAAAGATAATGGTCAGGGCGAGGCCTATATCGGGATTGATGAAACTAAAGCTAGTGAAAGACTAAAAGAGATTGCCGAGGGTATTGATCAGCCAGCCAAAGACGCCAGGTTTACCATGCAGGACGGGCGGGTGGTGGAATTCCAGTCATCGCAGGACGGGCGGGTGGTCAACATCGAGGAGACCATTCAAACAATAGAAATAAAAGTTTTGAGAGAAAAAAACAGCGAGGTCGATCTGATGATGACGATTGATAAATCCCAATTGACCAATGAGGGAGTGAATGATCTAGGGATTAAAGAATTGGTGGGCCAAGGGGAATCAAATTTTGCTGGTTCGCCCAAAAACAGAATACACAATATCGGAGTGGGAGCGGCGGCCTTGAATGGACTTTTGATCAAGCCGGGGGAAGAATTTTCTATAAATAAAGCCTTGGGAACAATTGACGGTAGTACTGGATACAAGCAGGAGATGGTGATCAAGGGTGATAGGACGATTCCCGAGTATGGCGGCGGTTTGTGCCAAATCGGGACAACATTATTCCGGTTGGCAATCAACACTGGTTTGCCAATCACGGAAAGGCGCAATCATTCTTACCGGGTCAGCTATTATGAACCAGCTGGCACAGACGCGACGATCTATGGTCCATGGCCGGATTTGAAATTTATCAATGACACAGGTAATTATTTATTATTACAAACTAGAGTAGAAGGGACAAAAGCATATTTTGATTTTTGGGGGACAAGAGATGGGCGCGAGGTGGCGACGACGACGCCGACAATTTATAATATTGTGTCAGCCGGGGAAACAAAAATAATAGAAACGGAAGACCTGAAGCCGGGAGAAAAGAAATGCACGGAGCGAGCGCACAATGGCGCAGACGCGTATTTCAAGCGGACAATCATTTGGCCGGAAGGATTTAGTAAGGAAAAAGTGGAAGAAACTTTCCGGTCGCATTATGTACCGTGGCAGGCGGTGTGTCTCATTGGGAAAGTGGCGACGAGTACTAGTGAGGTGATAGGTGAGTAGGTAGGTAGGGTGGTAGGCTGGTAGGCGAGTAGGGGGGGTAGAATTTAAGAATTAAGATTTATGATTTAGGAATAGGAAAATTATTGGGATATTAAATATTAAAAAATACTCTGTTGGGGCAGAGTATTTTTTAATATTTTATTGTTTTTGCTGTGGCAGATGAGAAAGAATAATTTTTAGCGTATCGTCTAGGCTGCCAGTGGCGTCAATATTGATACCGTAATTAAAGGCGGAAACGAGCGAGTGGACAGCTTTGGCCGCGGCTGGGCCGTAAGATTTGGCGCGCTGGTTGTCTCTTCGAATGCATAATTCCAGTGGTGCTTTGAGGGTAAAAATATAATGTTTAAAGGGTAAATTTTTGACAAGGTGATCAATTACTTCTCGATGATAGAAGCAGGCGTCAAAAATAACAGTCTGGCCGGAAGCCAGTAATTTTTGTGCTTCTGGTAAAATTAGTTCATTGGCTTGGATAAAGTTTCCCGCAGGAATGCATGGTGCATCAGGTGGGATTTGGTCTAGTCCGTGTTGTTCCAAAATTTCATCCATACCAAAATAATGAGCGTCTAATAATGATGCAAGTTTTTTGGCAAGAGTTGTTTTGCCGCTAGCGAGCGGGCCGCGGAGGAGGATAGGATAAGACATGGCTGGAGAGAGAATTATTTTTTAGTTCAATCGAAGGACGATTGAACCAACATTAATTATCTCGGGCGGTAAGATGTATTAGTTCTGGCGGGATTTTCCGAACACGGATTCTGGTTTCTTTATTTAAAAACATTTTGACAAGCCGATGCAGGCCATCCAGGGCCAGCCACTCACCTTTTTTATTTTTCATTATATCAATCGGGTAGGAAGTATCGGCGTTTTTAATTTTATCCCTATGTGCTGGATAGTGATCCGGATTATTTATGACTTCATTGGGGGCAATGATGATATTACCGTTTTCATCTTCCCAAAAAGGGATGTCAAAAATCCAGAGCAGCTCGTCAATGTCTATCTCTTCTACTGGAACTTCTAGCGCCCATAACTTTTTATTATCACGCCAAAAGGGAAGATCAAAAGAATGCTCTTCGTGTCTGGGATCAACATATATTTCTTTTTTAGGAGTCTTCATGGGGGTTTTGTAAATATAGGAAATAGCGTGTATTAATTCTACCAAAATTAACCAATAATTTAAAACCCCACTCTTCACGAAGGGCGGGGCAGGGACGATTGAACCAACGGAGGAGGATTTATTTATTAAAAAAGTATTCTGTCAAAACGAAGATCAGCCAGAAGAGGAACAAAACAAAGCTTTCTTTTTTGGAGATAGTTTTTTCGGTGTGCATGAAATAGGAAAGGATGAAGGTCGCCAAGAGCATAAAGACACCAGTAATATAAATAATTCTTGGTGGGAAGACAAAAGGATTAATCAGGGTGATAAGGCCAACCACGATAGTGGCATCAGCCAAAACCGTTCCCAAAATGTCGCCGACAGCTAGAGCGTCATTGTGTTTTTTGATTGACCGTAGGGAAAAAAGCAGCTCTGGCATGGTCGTGCCGATGCCAACAATTAACATACCAATGAGAATCGGGTCAACACCCAAATCATGGGCTAGGCTCGTGGCCGAGGTCACCGTGAAATGCGAACCGACAAGCAGGACAACCATGCTGAAAATTAGGAGTAAAAAATTTTTATAGTGGCTATTTTTGTTATGGGAGATGGATGATTCTCTGGCTCCATTTTTAAAAGCAAAATAATAAAATATAAGGCCACTAATAATAAGAGCTATTCCTTCTAGACGTGAATAGTAGCCATCAAGGCCGAGGATCAGAGGAAGGAGAAACAAAAAAGGATAAATGACATTGTTTTTCAGAATTTTACTTTCAATTTTGATATTTCTGCCAGACAGGGCGATAATGATGACAAAAACCAAGGTCAGATCGGCAACGTTGGAGCCAAAAAGGGTGCCCAAGCCAAATGACGGGATACCTTCAAGTGAGGAATTGATAGAGATAAATGTTTCTGGCAAGATGGAGATTATGGCTACAATAATAAAGCCGATGGTGTATTTGGATAGTTTAAAATCAGCTGCCAGGCGGGCGGCATACTCAGTGGCCCAGACGGCACTTTTAATTACTAGATAGAGTGAGGCGGCTAAGATAATTAAATTTAAAAGCATAGGATTTTTGATAATTAGAGTCTTCTTTAATTTTATCAGAAATAACTGGAAAAACAAAAAACACCCCTCATTTGCGGGGTGTCTTGGAAAATCACTAATTACTCCAAGAGAAGAAAATCCTTATAAGGAAAATTCGAGTCGAAACCAGAATTACCCTTAAAAGAGATCCCCATGCTCGTCGTCTCTTGGAGAAATCAAGGATTAGTTTATTTTTAAACGTCTAGCCATCATATCATAAGTGCTCTGGCTTGTCAAGGCGGGATTATTCTGATAGAGTAGATTTATAGATAATTAAAGAAATATATGGAAAATAAGAGAAAAAATAAGGGGGAAGGATTGCTTTTAAAAAGCGAGCTTTTTTGGGATACAGCCAGTCAAAAAGAGCAAAGAGAAGCGGAAAAATTGGCGGAAGAATACAAGGATTTTTTGGACGTGGCTAGGACAGAAAAACAAACTATCAGGCGGGCGAGTGAATTGGCGAGAAAAAGCGGTTTTGTGGAGATTAACTTGGATGAAAAACTACCCAAGGGCAAGACGAGAATGATTTTTGTCAATCGTGGCAAGAGCGCGATCATGGTGGAGATTGGCAAGAAAGGATTGGAAGTAGGAGCAAGTTTTTTGATTGCACATGTGGATTCACCGAGGATGGATCTGAAAGTCAAGCCGCTTTATGAAGACGGGGGAATCGCTTATCTCAAGCCGAATTATTATGGGGGAATCAAAAAATATCATTGGCCGGTGACGCCTTTGGCGATGCAGGGCACGGTGGTTTTGAAAAATGGGCAGGAGATAGAAATCAATATTGGGCTCAAGGAGAATGATCCGGTATTTGTAATTTCTGATTTATTGCCGCATTTGGATAATGAAAGAATGGATAAGCCCTTGGGTAAAGCGATTGACGCGGAGGAATTAAATATTATTGTCGGAACGCGGCCAGTGGCTGACAAAAAAGTGAAAGACCGGGTGAAGATGGCGGTGTTGGAGTGGTTGAATAAGAATTATAAAATTAGTGAAGAAGAATTATTTACGGCGGACATCAGATTTGTGCCGGCCTATAAACCCAAAGATGTGGGTTTTGACCGAGGACTTATTGCGAGTTATGGCCAGGATGATCGAGTGTGCGTATTTGCAGCACTGAAAGCTTTTTTGGAAGCAAAAAATAAGCGGCCAAGTATTTTATACCTGGTAGATAAAGAGGAAATTGGTAGTATTGGCTCAACCGGGGCGGAGTCTCTATTTTTGGAAAATGTTGTTAGTTACCTAACTAGAGAATCGAAAGTGGAGATTGATGTTTATGATTTTTATAGAAAATCAAAAGGCGTTTCCGCTGATGTGACCGCGGCTTATGATCCGGATTACAAGCAGGCTTATGATATTAATAATGTGGCGCAGCTGGGGCATGGGGTGGTGATAGAAAAGTATTTGGGCCACCGTGGAAAATCTTATACGATGGAAGCAGAACCATTTTTTATCAGAGAAATTATCAATCTATTTAATAAGAATAAAGTAGCTTGGCAGACTGGACACTTGGGCAAGGCGGATGCTGGCGGAGGCGGATCAATCGCTGGATATTTGGCTAACCGTAATATGGAAGTAGTAGATATGGGAGTGGCTTTACTCAACATGCATGCGCCGTGTGAACTTTCGAGTAAGGCGGACATTTTTTCCGCGTATAAAGGGTATAGGGTGTTTTTGGAAAATTAGATTATTTTTAAAAAATAATAAAGCGGGTAATAAGGTTTGGGACATTTACCAACACCTCCCCCTACCCCCTCCTCAACTGAGGAGGGGAGAAAGACATTATGTCAGAAGAAAGGGTGATAACCCCAGAAGAAAAAGAAGAGGATCAGGGTTTTGATTTGACACTTCGGCCGCAAAGCTTGGATGAATTTATCGGGCAGGGACAAATCAAAGCCAATCTGAAAATTTTTATTGAAGCGGCTCGGCAGCGAGGCGAGGCTTTGGAGCACGTCTTGTTTTATGGCGCGCCAGGACTCGGCAAAACGACGTTGTCACACATTATTGCCAAAGAGATGGGGGTAAATATCAAAGTGACTTCAGGGCCGGCAATAGAAAAAGCCGGGGACTTGGCAGCAATTTTGACCAATTTAGATAAAGGCGACGTGCTGTTTATTGACGAGATCCACCGGATGAATCGGAATATTGAAGAGATTCTTTATCCGGCGATGGAAGATTATGCCCTAGATATTATTATTGGCAAGGGGCCGTCAGCCAGAACTTTGAAACTGGAATTACCACAATTCACCTTGGTGGGGGCGACAACCAGACTGAGTATGTTGTCCTCGCCTTTGCGTGATCGCTTTGGTAATATTTTCAGAATTGATTTTTATAAACCAGAAGAAATACACGAGGTGGTCAAGCGGTCGGCCAAGATATTGAAAGTGAAGGTGGACGAGGCGGCGGCGGAAGAGATCGCCAAGCGTTCACGTTGGACACCGCGGATTGCCAATCGGATTTTAAAGAGAGTCAGAGATTTCAGCCAGGTAAAAGGCAAGGATGAAATAAATAAAGAGGAATGCGGGGCGGCCTTGGAGCTGCTCAATATTGATGAATTGGGTTTGGACGAGATTGACCGTCGAGTATTGAAAGTTATTATTGAAAAGTACAATGGCGGGCCAGTAGGACTCGGGACAATCGCGGCGGCGACCAATGAAGAAGTGGATACGATTGAAGAAATTTATGAACCGTTTTTACTACAACAGGGATTTTTGATGAGGACACCCAGGGGTCGAGCAGCGACCAAAAGCGCTTATGAGCATCTGGGATATCCGGTGCCAGAGGAAAATAGGTTATTCTAATTGCCTACAAATTACGAATTAAGTACAAATATACAAATAAGGACAAGGAGATGGAGATACCGATATTTATTTTTTTAATATTATTTCTTTTGCTAGCGGCGTGTTTTGCGCTGTTTTCTTTATTTCTATTGTATCACGCGGTCAAATTTGGAGTGGCGAGTTGGGCCAATATTTTGAGTTTGATGGTTTATATCGCGGTGGCTATTTTGATTTTGATGGGCGCCTATACTTATATTGCTGCTGTCGATTGGAGTCAGACGATAAAGATTTTATAGAAATTAGCTACTTTATCCTGACCCCGCCCTTCGCGAGCGGCGGGAGAGCCGAGGGAACCCGTCTAGATTAGAATAAATTATAATTAAAGTAATTACGTTGTGGCACGGGATCCCTCCCCTGCAGAGCTCAGTGCGGGGATCGGGATAAACTAATAACAATAACGTATGCTTAGTTTAAAATATTTACCACACAAAGAACCAGATGAGAAAGTGATTTTTGCCTTGCACCGGCATGGTTTTATTTTGTTTGCGATTGCGCTGGGATTTTTGTTGGCGGCACTTTTGCCATTAGGCGCTTATTTTTTGATTGAAGCAGAACTCTTGCCACTGTTTGGGAGTGATATTCTGACTATTTTTTTGCGATTGCTGATTTTTGTTTTTTATTTGTTTTGGTGGATGTTGTTTTATTACGCCTTCCTTGATTATTATCTAGATATCTGGATCGTGACAAACTATCGGGTGATCGGCGTGGAACAAAAGGGATTATTCAATAGAAAGGTGTCGGAATATAAATTATTTAGGATACAAGACGTGATGATGGAACAAAAAGGAATATTTTCTACGGTAGTTGATTTTGGGACAGTACACGTGCAAACGGCCGGGGAGCAGGAAACAGTTGATTTTCAACAAGTGCCCAACCCACATTATGTAGCTAGAGAGTTGATTCGCTTGATAGAATTTAATAAACAAAGATTGGCCAAGGAAGTCAATAAAAAAGATGGCAATGAAGATAAAACTATTTGATTATAATTTACCAAAGGAGCTGATCGCCCAAAGACAGATAAAACCGCGAGACTATTCGCGGTTGTTGGTTGTTGAGAGAAAGGGGGGTGTTTTAAAGCATGATCATTTTTTTAATCTGGAAAAATATTTGGAGCCGGGAGATGTACTGGTTTTTAATAATTCAAAAGTATTTCCGGCGAGGATCAGATTTGATGAAGGAAGAGGGGAAATATTTTTGTTGAAAGAATTGGGAGGAGGGAGATGGGAAGTATTGGGGAAGAAATTAGAAACTAGAAATCAGATATCAGAAATCAGATATCAGAAATTGGAGAATGGATTAGAGCATAAGATAATGAAAAGATTAGAGAATGGAAATTGGGTGGTGAGATTTAATTTAAAGGGGAAGAAGTTTTACGATTGGTTGGAGAAGTATGGGGAGACGCCGTTGCCACCGTACATTAAAACAAAAGATTCGGCGCAAATGAGAAAAGATTATCAGACAATTTATGCGAAAGAAAGAGGCTCGGTAGCGGCGCCGACGGCTGGACTACATTTCACTAAAAAACTTTTGACTACACTGAAGAAGAAAGGAATTAAAATGGAATTTGTGACATTACACGTGGGACAAGGAACTTTTCAGCCAGTTAAGACGGAGCGGATTGAAGAACATAAATTGCATGAGGAATACGCGGTGTTGGACAAAGCGACAGCAGAGAGATTGAATAAGTATAAGAAAGAAGGGCGAAGAATTATCGCGGTGGGGACGACAAGCTGTCGAACACTGGAAGCGTTGGCGGAAAAAAATAGACGCTTAAAAGCGGCGAGCAAGTGGGTGAATATCTTTATTTATCCGGGGTATAAGTTTAAATTTGTGGATGGGTTGATAACAAATTTTCATTTGCCCAAGTCATCGCTTTTGATGTTGGTATCGGCGTTGGCGGGGAGGAAATTTATGATGGAGGTATATAAAAAAGCAGTGGAGAAAAAATATCGGTTTTATAGTTTTGGGGATGGGATGTTAATCAAGTAAAAAGGCAAAAGTCAAAAGGCAAAATTAAGGAAAAAATAAGGACTGTCCTTGAGAACGAGAAGGACAGTCCTTATTTTTTGCGGCTTGACTTTTGGGGTGGGAGGGATAGAATGAATTGATTAATTTAAAAGACAAAAATAAAGTAAACATTTGAACAAACTGACAATATAAACAGGAGGGAGAAACGATGTACTTTTATAGAGAGAACAGCCGGCGGTTGACTGGTAAGCGTATCGCGCTGGGAAATATATTTTTTATATCTTCCTATCCACTGCCAGGCCTGGCAAGGGTTGTTGGCGCGGAAGCTTTGCCTAAGTTCCCCAGCATCCGTAAGGGGTCGATTATTGACCACTTGTTGGTTGGCGGGCGGTTAGTGAGAGCCAAGTTAAAGTATTTAGGTTGGAACTACAAACTCTTGCCTATGGCTTCAGATGATGTTGATTTTTATAAGGGGGAGAAAATTAGGTTTTTAGTTTTTCAAACTCGTGCTGGGAGGATTTGGGTGAGACATGAAGTCTGCGCGTTCTCGGGGGAGACTGAAATTATAATTCCTAGGAAAACCACTAATAAAATCAGGAAGGATGGTGTATGATGTATGCTATCACTATTATGTATATCGTAAATATCTTTAGGGGAGGGGAAAAATCATTGGGCAATGGAGTGGTGGCAATTTGTAATTTCAAGCCACAGGGACGAGTGCATTCTAATGTTTTTGGAATGTCCTTTCCAAGGATATTTTTAGGGAAAAGGGTTATTGATGGAATTTACGTTGGCTTAATAGCGTTTAAGGGAAAGTGGACCAACTTGGGCTCGGCGCGTACCCACCGATTGAGCAAAAAAATCGTGGGTCGAGTGGCTGGTAAGGGGGAGAGGTGGGTGCTGTATCGACGGGGGAATAGGTGGCTGGCGGTAGATTGGGGATGGGCCACCGAATCAAAGAATGTGAAATAGCATCTTGTTTGATTTAAAAGCCCCGACAGGAATTTCCGGTCGGGGCTTGTTTTTATATAAATTATTTACCTAGATATTTCAATGCAGATTTGAGTTGATCTTCCATCTTGGTAATATCGGGAGGAATTTTTTTGAGAGCATCACGAACATCTTTCTCACTATAGCCAAGCGAGACGAGCGCATCAAAGGCTTCGGTTTCAGAATCGGAAAGATTGATTTCGGTTTCCGAGACAGGCAAGGAGTCCAGTTTGTTTTTTAATTCTACGACAATGCGCTCGGCGGTTTTTTTGCCGATGCCGGAAACCTTGTAGAGAATGGCTGGGTCGTCGCGGAGGATGGCTTTTTTTAGATCAGACATTTTGGCGGCTTCCAAAACACCCAGAGCGGTTTTGGGCCCGACACCGGAGATGGTGATGAGGAGTTCAAAAAAGCGTAGTTCTTCTGGCTGGCTAAAACCAAAAAGACTCATGGCGTCTTCGCTGTGGCGCAGGTGGGTGTAGAGTTCTAGCTCGGTGCCGATTTTGATTTTTTTCAAGAGAGTGGCAGGGATGAAAATTTGGTAGCCGACATTATTGACTAGGAGAGTGATGGTTTTGGCGGTTTTGGCGAGGATGGAGCCTTTGAGATAAGAAATCATGGGGAAAGTATTTAGTATTAAGTATAGAGTATTAAGTATGGAACGAAGACAAGGTAAGTTTAGCTTATTTGGGCTTTTTTTGGAATGATTGACTGGGGCTACGGGGGTGGATAAGGTGTGGATTTGACAGATTCACCAATTCTGGTATAATAGTGAAGTAGTAAAAAAGAAGATGTTTTTAGCCTAGTTTGGCTAAAATAATACAGTAGATATTAATAATATGGTAAAAGTAACATTATTAACTCAAAGTCTAAGCGGTTAGCTTTAAACTGTGTTTTTTTAGCTCGAAGCCGCTTAGAAAAGCGGTTTTTTGTTACCCTTAATACAAAATACGAATAAGTACGAATATACCTGCCTCGCGTTGACGTGAGTCGAGGCGGGCAAATAGAACAAAATTGAATCAATTTAGTTTTTAGGGCCAATCCCTGACAAGTGAATTGATTGGAAAGTAATTTAAAAAATATTTATAAAAAGAGGGAAAGAGGAAAAATTGCAATATTAAATGTAAGTGTAAAATAAAGAATTCCTAAATATAAATTTTTAGGAATCCGTAACTCAAGGCGTGTGGTGGATGCCTAGACATCAAAAAGCGATGAAGGACGTAGCAGCCTGCGATAAGCCTCGGTTAGGTGGCAAGCAACCTGTGATCCGGGGATTTCCGAATGGGGAAACCCTGCCGTGCAAACCACGGCAAGCCGTGCTTTGCGCGGAATTTCCAATTTCCAATTTCCAATTTCTCCGCCAATTTTCGATTGGGTAGCTTCTCATATCGGGAAGGCGGATCACCCTTGGGGTGACAAATAATTTTCAATTTTCAATTTTCAATTTTCATTCTGCAATGGCGGAATTGTAATTTGAGCTTTGGAGTTTGGAATTTGTTTGGAACTTGGGATTTGTATCTTGGGATTTCCGCGCAGAGCGCGGTAGTATACCCGCTGAAGTGAAACATCTCAGTAGGCGGTGGAAAATAAATCAATGAGATTCTCCTAGTAGTGGCGAACGAACGGGGAACAGCCCAAACTCTTTCAAGTGTTTATTGCGGCGGCGTGATGTTTAATTATGTCGCGTCAAGGCAATGATAAAGGTGCAAGCCGTTGCTTGATTGAGGGTAACAAGATAGTTACATTTCCGTTACTTGTAAGACGGGAGGCTAGTTACAAAAATTATTATTAACTGAAGGCCACTGGAAAGTGGCTACCAAAGTAGGTGATAGTCCTGTAAGTTAAAATAATAATCCTAGTCAGTAATTATTCTTAAGTAGAGCGAGACACGTGAAATCTTGCTTGAAGTCGGGTCGACTATGATCCAAGGCTAAATATTTTTGATGATCGATAGTGAACTAGTACCATGAGGGAAAGGTTAAAAGCACCCCGGTTAGGGGGATGAAATAGTATCTGAAACCACATGCTGACATAGAATCAGAGCCGTGTATAGCACGGAATTTCCAATTTCCAAATCCCAATTTCCAAATAATTTCCAATTTCCAAATCTCAATTTTCATCTCGCAAACGCGGGATTGGAGTTTGAGTATTGGAGCTTGAGATTTGTTTGGAACTTGGAAATTGTATTTTGGAGCTTCCGCGCTGTGCGCGGTGATGGTGTGCCTATTGAAGAATGAGCCAACGAGTTTATTTATGTTACTTGTTTAACCTGCCGATTTGGCGGGGGAGGCAAAGGGAAACCGAGTCTTAACCAGGCGTATACCTTTTAATATTATTGGCTTGACACTCAAGCTAATAATATTGAAATGGTAAGGTAGCATGTATAAAACCCGAAACCAGGCGAGCTAGCCATGGACAGGATGAACCCTGAGTAAAATCAGGAGGAGGTCCGAACCCACCAGCCGTGCAACACTGGGGGATGAGCCGTGGTTAGGGGTGAAATTCCAATCGAGCTTGGTAATAGCTGGTTCTCCTCGAAATATCTTATAGGATAGCGTCTTTTGTTCGCACCTAGGGGTAGAGCACTGGAAGGAAGTGGAGTGGTTCGCCATATCCCTTTCTATCAAACTCCGAATACTAGGTGTTTAAAAAAGGCAGTCAGACTACGGGGGCTAAGCTTCGTCGGTCTAAAGGGAAATAGCCCAGATCTTAAGTTAAGGTCCCTAAATCTACGTTAAGTGTGAAAGGTAGTGGATTTTCTTATACAACTAGGAGGTTGGCTTAGAAGCAGCCATCCTTTAAAGAAAGCGTAATAGCTCACTAGTCAAGAATTTCTGCGCCGAAAATTTATCGGGGCTCAAACGTAGTACCGAAACTAAGGGATCCGACGTTAAGTCGGATCGGTAGAGGAGTATTCCATATTCAATGAATTCGTTTCGTGAGGAACGGAGGAGGATATGGAAGTAAGAATGTTGGCATGAGTAGCAAAAAGACCGGTGAGAAACCGGTCCACCAAAAATCCAAGGTTTCCTGGGCAACGCTAATCGACCCAGGGTTAGGCGATCCTAACCGCGTGTCCAAACGGATACGAGGGATGGAAAAGCAGGTTAATATTCCTGCCCCGCATAAGTATTATCCTCACATTGACACATCTTGAAACCGGGAGCATATTTCGGCTATATATGTTTGTTTCGACGAAAGTCGGGATGAAGAAGCGAAGCCTCCGGGTAGAGCGAATTTTCGGGGACAAGGTGTCGAGAAAAGATGTGTTGTTATGTATTTATGCGTCCGTACCGTAAACCGACTCAGGTGGGTGAGGCGAGAAGCCTAAGGTGTACGAGATAACCATTATTCAGGAACTCGGCAAATTAACGGGCGTAACTTCGGAATATGCCCTCCCCGACAGCGCAAGCTCGTCGGGGCGCAGTTAACGAACTCAAGCGACTGTTTACCAAAAACACAGGTCCCTGCTAAAGTCGCAAGACTATGTATAGGGACTGATGCCTGGCCAGTGTCAGAACGTTAAGTAGAGAGGTGCAAGCCTTGAAACCAAGCGCTGATGAACGCCGGCGATAACTATAATCGTCCTAAGGTTCTCCGCTAAAGTTAGCCTAATTTTAGCAGAGAAGGACTGGGACGATTATGAAAATTCGTTGCCTATTATTATCGCGAGATAATATTGTCCTTAAAAAATCAGCTGTATGCGAAGAACCCTTCAAAAGATTTTTACTACTCGTTTTTTAAACAGTAAAAAGGTAAAAATACACGGAGGCAATTCGCAGGAAACTAATTAAATTAGGATCCTCAGAGACCAAATGCTGAGATCTAGATAAAAATATGAAACTAAATCCTTATTGGGTCGTTGGTTTCGTTGATGGAGAAGGAACTTTTTATGTCGGTATTAATCATCAAGATTCAATGACGGTTGGCTATCAGGTGTTACCCGAATTTAGGGTAGTACAGCACAAAAGAGACATTAAACTATTATATAGTTTAAAAGAATTTTTTGGATGCGGGGTAGTCAGAGTCAATCACGATGAAAGATATGAATTGCGGGTGAGAGATATAAAACACCTGAAAGATATAATTATTCCCTTTTTCCAGAAATACGAACTAAATACCCAAAAGAAATTTGATTTTTATAAATTCCAAAAAATTATTGGATTGATGGCAGAAGGGCGCCATCTCAAGGAAACGGGAGTGTTGGAAATAATAAAAATCGCGGAACAGATGAATAGGAAAGAAAAAATTTCCGTGATAGGGATAAAAGAAGAGATATTATCTAGACCAAATTAGAGTCCATGCATCGCAGATAATGCGATGAAGGAACAGAGCGAAATTCCTGACGGGTGAGTTCCGTCCCGCACGAATGGCATAACGACTTGAGAACTGTCTTAATAATGGGCTCGGCGAAATTGCAATGGCGGTAAAGATGCCGCCTCCTCACAGTTAGACGA
>JAKLID010000010.1 GCA_022709795.1 Patescibacteria group bacterium
GGTGATTTTATTGCCAAGAGCGTCAGCGGTAGTCCAGACATTGCCGGTGATTTTGCCTTTGCCACCGGTGATAGCGCTATTGGCGTAAATATCGCCGATAACCTGACTGTTATTTTCCATGACAATACCGCCATTACCACTTTGGAGCGCATAGTCAAGCCCGACTAGAAAAGAATTGGTTAGAGCGCTGACGGAGAGCTTTCTTTTTTTATGCAAAGAGTCAGTGGCCTCCGAGGTCACTAGTCGGCGATAAGGATCAGCTAGATCACGCCCAATGGTCACTTTGGCACTGGTGTTATTGACGGTCAGAAAATATTCATCAACTTCCGGATGAGTAGTCAGCCGGTAGAGTCCGTCATTCAAGCCAGCCTCGGCCGCATAAAAGGTTTGTTCCAAGGGGCCGCCGCGGCTCATTCTCAATTCATCCAGTGACAAAACCAGAGTACTGGAAACGATAGTCAGGCCAACAGTGGCCACGCCCAAGAGCAGAAAAATGGCCACGCCGCCGGTTTGGGATTTTAGTTGATCAAATTTGTGTGACATAAGATTATAGTTGATTAGTATAAAGCTTGGCGGGGAATGGCAGCCGAGAATAATTCCAGAGACGTGCCAAGATTGGTGAGATTATTAGTGAGGGTCAGATCAATTTTGGCACCCTGGCCCAAAGCAGTAAAAGTCAGATTGGTGACCTTTATTTTTTCGCTGCTCAGACGTTTTTCCCCAGTGTTGTCGTGATAGTAGACAATGCCAGTTGATTCATCAAGATAAAATTCCAAAGTTTCGCCGGTGCTATTGGTCAGAATAATTTTTTTATCTGCCAGCGAGGTGATAGCTTGGGCAGTCTTGATTTCTTGGCTGATTTTGGCAATCACCAGTCGGCCGGCTTGGCGTAGTTCGTTGGTTTTGCCGGTAGTAGCCGAGCTCCTTATAATGCCTTGTTCCAAGCCACCAAGCACAGTGATGATCACCAAGACCAAACTGAGATAGATGATTTGTTCAATTAAAGTAAAGCCGTAATTATTTTTCATAATTTTTTCCAAGCGGTTAAAATAGTTGCCAAATTGGTTTCGTGGCGGTTATTGCCACGATCCAAGTACCAGACCTGGACAGTGATTTTTTTGGTATGGGGGTCAGGCGTGCCGGTCGTAGTAATATAACCATTGCTGTCGCGCAAAGCGTTGGTGATGATTATTTTTCTAAAAAAATCTGGTTGTCCAGCGATTGGTTGGCCGTCAGTAGCCAATTTTTTTAGAATAAAGCCGTCTTCATCTGGTGAAAGATAAAAATCAGTCGCGTCCACCAGGCCGGCGGGGTAAATTGTCCAGCAGCTCTCATAATCAGGTAGGAGAGTGCAACTTTGGTTGTCGCTAGGGCGCGTGCAGGTCGTGGCAGAACAATGATGAGAAGCACAGTGACAGGCGAAAAGATAATTTTGTTCAGCGGTCATGATTTCCAGCCACTCCTCGGCCAAAGACAGGGCGAGAGCGGTTTTTTGGCTGGTGACTTTTATTTTTTCCACGGACACCAAAGATTGGCCAAGGCCGATAGCCAAGACCCCCAAAAGACAAATAACGATCATGACTTCAATTAAGCTAAAACCTTTGGTGTGCATAATTTTAATCTTTGATGAAAATATTGCCGAGCGTGTCAACAGTAATTTCTTTTTTATCATTGATCTCGCGACCGATAAAAATAGTGTCGGTGGTAGAAAGGGCGGAAGTATTGCCGGTCAAGCGTTCAAAAATGATTTGTTGGTCACCGCTATTATAAAAATTAACGCCTGGCCGCAGGTGATATTCCTTGGCGGCAAAAGGGGCTGACCAGGAGCCGCTAAAGACCACATAGGAATCATTTTTGAAATAAAGGCCGTGTGGTTGTCCATGCAAAGAAACCACAGCATTATTTTGAGCCAAGCGCAGAGCGGCGGTGATTTCCCTGACGTCATTGCTGAGAGCCAGGTTGTCTCTGGCTTGACCGAGGGCCGAAGCTGAGAAGAGGGTGAGCAGGGTAAAGAGACCGATGACAATCAGCAGTTCCAAGAGAGTAAAACCAGAGGTGTGAGTACGCATAAAAATTATTTAATAGTATCAGCCAGCCGCCAAAGCGGAGTGAAAACAGCGAGGGCGATCAGACCAACGACCAAGCCGATAGTGACCAGCATAAATGGTTCAATAATAGAGGAAAGATTTTTGAAGATATTGGTGATTGATTTTTCATAAGTCTGTGACAGCCGATTGAACATCTGGTCGGTCCGGCCGGTTTTTTCACCCATTTCTACGAGTCCGATCACTGAGGGCGGATAAAGAGTCGGATAACCCTTCAAAATTTCAGAGAGAGGGATACCACGTCGGACCAGAGCCACGGCTGAGAGTAATGATTTTTGATAATGAAGATTTTTGGTAGTGTCGGCTGCCAATTCCAATGACTTGTCAATGGATAGACCACTGACAAGTGGCGTGGCGATGGCCCTGGTCAAAAAAGCCAGATTGTATTCAACGATAACTTTTTTGATCAAGGGCAGATGAAAGAGAAAATTTTCCCAAGCTAGGCGGCCTTTTTCTTGCCGGAGAGCCAGACGCAGAGCGCTGATCAGAAGTAGCAGACCAAGGACAATGAAGACCCCATAGTTGATAAAAGTATTACTAACGAAGACAATAATTTTGGTAGGTAAGGGCAATGCACCGCCGTATTCAATGAGCACCGCGGTGATGGTCGGGATGACAAAGGTTATCATAAAGATGACCATGCCCAAGGTGGCAGTGATAAGAATAATAGGATAGATCAGGGCACTTCGAACATTGATCAAGAGTTCATACTCTTTTTCCTGTTGTTCCAGGAGGTGACCCAAGATCTCATCCAGTTTGCCACTTTCTTCACCGACCCGGATCAGTTTGATAAAATAACGGGAAAAATATTTGGTGTGGCGTTCGAGCGCGTTGAAAAGTGAGCGGCCAGACATAATCTGGTTGTGCAAATCGGAGAGGATGGTCTTTAGTTTTTTGTTGACAGTCTGCTCGGCGGCAATTTTTAGAGACTGGCCCAAGGCGATGCCAGCTCCTAGGAAAGAATGCAGGTGGCGGGTGAAGTTTATTCTTTCCAACTTACTGACAGTGGAGTATTCAAAAAATTGGCGCCAGGTGGCGTTTTTTGTCTGTCGGATATTAATAATCAAAAAGCCGTCGCTTTCCAATTGGGCTTTGGCCGCCTTTAGATTTTTGGCTTTGATTTCGCCCTTGAAATAATTATTATTATGATGGAGGGCGGTGTAGTTGAAATTTTTCATATTTTTATTCTTTGGTGGCGCGTAAGACCTCTTCAATCGTGGTGGTGCCATGGAAGACCTTTAGAATGCCGTCCTCGGTCATGCTGAGGATGTCCGGGCTTAGGATTTTTTTCAATTCTTCACCGGATTCATGTTGGAGGATGAGTTGTTTGACTCGCTGATCCAATTTGATAATTTCATAAATGCCAATCCGGCCTTGGTAGCCAGTGTGGTTGCATTTGGCACAACCTTTGGGCCGATAGAATTTCAGATTATTGAGGGTTGTTTCAGGCGGTAGGAGTTTCTGGAATTTTAATTTTTTCAGAATGGCTGCCAAAGAGATAGTCTTTTGATAATCTTGGATAAATTTTTTATTAGCTCTGATTTGGCTGCGGCAATGAGGGCAGAGTTTTCGGACTAGACGTTGGCCGATGATCAGATTGGCCACGGAGCTGATCAGATAGGGTGGCAAGCCCATTTCCACCAATCTTTGTGGGGCGAGAAAAGCATTGTTGGTGTGCAGGGTGGAAAAGACTAAATGTCCGGTCATGGCAGCATTGGTAGCGATCTCGGCGGTTTCTAGATCTCTGATCTCGCCGATCATCAGGACATTGGGATCTTGCCTCAGAAGCGCGCGGAGTCCGCGGGCAAAAGTCAGCCCCAATTCGGGCTTGATTTGCATCTGGTTGATATTTTCAATGCCGTATTCAATGGGGTCTTCAATCGTGCAGATATTGATACCTTCCTTGTTGATCATCTTGAGCAGGGTGTACAAGGTGGTGGTTTTGCCAGAACCGGTCGGGCCAGTCACCAGGATGATACCATAGGGATAATTGATACCATCTTTCAAGATTTGATAATGATTTTTATTCAAGCCCAATTTTTTCAAGGTGAATAATTTGTCTTTCATCGCCAGCAAGCGGAGGGTTGATTTGGGACCGTTCAGCGTGGGGATGATAGAGACACGGATCGCCAATTCTTGGCTGCTATCGATCAGATATTGAAAGCGGCCGTCCTGGGGTAGGATGTGCTCGTCTATTTTTAGATTGGCTAATACCTTGATTCTGGCGGTGATCAGAGGGAGTAAATTTTTCGGGCAGTCACTTATTTTGTGCAGGACGCCATCAACCCGAAAACGGATGATTACTTTTTCTTTGCCTGGTTCAAAATGAATGTCAGAGGCGCCGCTCTGCACAGCTTTTTCTATAATGCCACTCAACATTTTGATAATGGAAACCGATTCAGCCAGTTTTTCCAATTTTTCAGGGTCGTCATAATCAAAATCAGCTGGCTCTTTGATTTCCTTGGCCACTGGCCAGAGTGGATTGTTGTTTTTGAGATGGTATCTTTTTAGAGCAGCGTCAATATCTTTTTTGGTAGTAATGAAGAGTTTGGTTGTCAGGCTGGTTTTTTTATTGATGAAGGCAACGATATCTTGATCTTCCGGATTACAAGTGGCGGCCAAGACGTTGTTTTTTATTTTTTTGAAAATGATAATCTGGTGCTGTTCCGCCACTTCTTTGGGGATCAGGTTGAGCACTGGTGGGTGGATACTGGCGTTTCTCAAAAAAATAGCCGGCAAATTAAAAAAGTCGGACAAGGCCCTTAAAATTTGGTCTTCTTTGTCCGGACTTGGTTGGCTGAGGATGATTTGGCTCAAATTATTGCCGGTTTGGTTGGCTTCTTTGGCCAAGGATTTGAGCTCTTTTTTTGACAAAATACCCCTTTTTTCGAGCAAATCGCCTAGGGAAGGAGCAGAAATATTAGTATTGAGTAAATTTAAGAATTTTCCCATTTTTTCTAATTTATGAATAAATCAGTTATTCTATGATATTTTTGTCATTTTGTCAATAGCGAGATGGGGTGGTCACAAATCGGCGGAGTCCTTTACAAGAGATTCCACCGGGGCGATTCCCCGCTCCTTACCAAGGAGAGGGTTTAGAAAGTCCAGTGGACTTTCAAACGGGGTGAGGTAGCTCAGCCTGAAGGCTGGCCCGCCTCGACTCGCTCGCTAGACGAGGCTGGGTTCCTCCTGTTATCGGCGGCTAGCGATTTTTAAAACTGGTAAAAGTTTTTTGGTTCTCCGTAAACGACGTTTTGTGCTTTTGATAAATGCTTAGGTTCAGGTCAGAGACCTGAACCAACAAAGGGTGAGGTTATTAAAAGGCGACATTGTGGAATGTCGCCTTTAGGGGAGATGAGGAATTGGGGAGACAAATTATTGATTGGCAAGCTGGTTGGTATTATCGCCGATCTGGGCCAGATCTTCATTGCTGATGCCGAGCGCCAAAGAGTGGAAGAGATCCATGAGATTACTCCAAGTGATTTCCCAGCGTGTGCCGGATTGATCCACATACCAGATGCGGCCGCGATCTTGCACTTGCAGGAGAAACCTGCCTTTGAGGCGGTTGGCCAGGGCAGTGTCGAATTTCATTTTGTCATTGCCGCGGGCAGACGGGTTGGAAGCGATTTCTGGATTGTAGCCGTGGGTGACTTCACTTTTGTCACTAAAGCCATCAGAGTCGGTGTCCACGTTGTTTTTGACAGAGTTGGCGTTGATGGGAATTTTGTTCAAATCAGCATTGGAGATACCCATGGCAAAGTGGCGGAAGAGGGTGAGCGCGTTGCCAAAGGTGACTTGATAGCGGTAGTGGTCCCCTGGATTGACATAATAGATTTTCCCCCGGTCCTCAACAGACAAGAGCAGGCGGCCGGAGAGCCGAGTGGCCAGAGCTTCATTGTGGCTGGTCCATGGCAAAGGAGAGAGCTGATCGGCGGGCGTGAGTAATTCATCTGGTTCAGTTGTTTCTGGGGTGTCTTCTTCCCAGGGCAATTTGGACAGACCGTATTTTTGTAAAAATTCCAATTCATCAGCGGTGTAGCGCTCGGGATTCAAGATGATCACCGGTTCAGCGCTCGCGGCTGGTGGGGCACCGGCATCAGAGACAGTCAAATTAGAGAGGAGCTGATCACTCGCGGTTTTCATCATATTAAAGCCAGCTTCGTCACTGCCATTATAGATAAAGGAAATATTGATGATATAGCCTTCACGTCGGATATCAATATCCCGATAGTAAAATTTGGTCAGATTGGTGTCAGCATTGATCATTTTTTTGTCTACCATGATAGCATCCTTGATGGTGCTGTTAAGTTCATAATTATAATTGACATCAATGATTTCTGTTTTTAGGCCAGTCAGGGCTTCAGCGAAAGAGAAAGAGCCGCCAAGGGTGGACAGGGCATCGTTTTGTTCATAATATTCTTGATTACTCAGATTTTCTTCACTAGGCACGGCCATATCGGTGTCAAAAGAAGCCATAATATTGGGTTGATGCTTGAGGATTATTTCTACTGGTTCCGCAAAAGAATTTTTTTCCAGAAAAACCCAGTTGGTTGTGGGGCTGAAAATAACCAGCGGATCAGTCTGGGAATAGCTGGTTTGCTCAGTGAATGGTTCGGTATAGCTGGTATCAAGAGTAAAACTTTGCAAACCAGCATCAACAGCGTCTTTGTTGATATCGCCGGTGCCATAATCATAAGCGACGGAGATCGTGAATTGCCGGAAAGGAAAGGAATAGAAAGTAGCTTCTGTGCCCAAAGCGGAAACGGTGTACTTCATAGCTTGACGGCCGGCAAAGGTGCTTTCTTCCGAAGTGATATTGATCAAGGCGGAGAAGATGCCGAGACCGTCCAAGAGCGACTCGATGTTTAAATTTTTCAGATCATCAAAAGTTTTTTCATAGCCATCTTTGCTGAGCCCAACGCTGAAACTGCCATTGGCAGCTTCGCAGGTAATAGAGCTTTCTTCCACTTTTCCCGTAAAGCCAGTGGGGCAGGTAAGACTGATTTTGGGATATGGCAGGGAGATAGTCTGGCTGGTTTTGGCGGACAAGGTGTGGGAGAGGACAGAGTTGAGACGGGATTCCAAAATGCTGGGTGTGCCATTATTGAATTTATTTTGGTTGATCCAAGCAGAGACGGAATTGATGTCGATGACATAGGAGAGGGTATTCAGAGAGGAGGACATGGCTTGGCTGACCAGTCCGGCGACCTTGTTTTCATTATTGACAGCCGCGCCGCCAGACGAGCCAAAAGAAATAACCGCGTCGGTTTTCAGCCAGTTGACCGCGTAGCCTTGCTCTTGCCCGACGACGGTGCCAGTGGTGGTGGTCAGGGTTTCCCCACCAATGTCAGGAAAACCATAAAGAGTGAGTTCTTCACCATTACTGGCGACGCGGGAGGCTAATTCCAGATAATTCAAACCGGAGACAGTGGCGCCATCGAGCGAGCGCATTTTCAGAATAGCAATGTCTTTGTCCTCATCTTTGGCGATCAGCCGGGCGGAATAGCGACAGACTGGCGCGGCATTGATTTGTTCAGTCAGGCAGACGGCAAAATACGGGTCAGAGTTTTTTAGGGAATCATCACCGGCTACCACATGGGCATTGGTCAAGACCAGTCCGTCAGAGCTCACGATCACGCCAGAACCAGAGCCTTGGGCTTTGAGCCAATTGTCCTCGTTAAGATCATAAGTATATATTTTGACAATTGATTTTTCCGCTGTGGTCAAAGTAGTGTCAGCCTGGGCGATATTATTGATTGGTAATAAAGAAAAAAATAGAGCCAGCAAAGTGAAAGTGGCTATTTTCCGGGCGAGCGTTGGTTGACGCATATTTTTGTGATTATGAGTAAGATGATTATATTTTAGCATAAAGAGGAGAAGAAAGGAATCAGAACCACTGGGACACAGAAAGCACAGAAAACACCAGAACACAGAAAACACCAGAACACAGAAAGCACAGAAAAACAGGAGGGTGGGGAAATAAAAACCTCAATGAGTCTACCTCACCCCTAGCTCTTACTACCTCACCCCTAGCCCCTCTCCTAATTAGGAGAGGGGAAGGGGGAGAGGTTGCGGTGAGGAAAAAAATACCGCCGATTGCTTTGGGTGCAAACCGGCGGTGAAGGTAGGTTTTTAGGAGGGGTTATCTGGTTGGGAAAAGTTTTTTTAAAATTAAATTGCAGGAAAGACCACTAAAACGGGGGTCTGGCTTTCGTCAACCACCATTCCTTTTCCAATCCCGGCCTGGTTTAAAACCAAGCGAATTTTTCTCTTCTGGCGGCTAATAATCAAGAGGCGCCTCCGATTTTTTTAGAAGAGAACGGAATATTTTGGCGAACCATTTAGGGTCGAGTTTTTTTGCAACTTCCTCAGCGGTTTTCCCGGCAATATCTTCTTCCCTGACGCCTGAATAGCCAGACCTAATTAACCGGATGGCTACCAACGTCGCTCTGTCACTTGGTATCCTTTTTGCGATACCTTCTTGGGAGAAGATGATTCTCACCAGATCGAGGGTTTCTTTTCTCATGTACTCTCCTTTTCGGCTGATTGGTCATCTTCAGTCTGGCCATACGGATGGTGAGCCCCCAACTTTGTGATAACAACTAAGGTCACATCACTGGCATTTTTTTTAGCGATGTCAGTGGCGTTGAGGAGGAGGCGGGAACCAAGGACCTTTTCTAGATCACAGGCCATAGCCGTGGCATCCTCATCACTCACCGTGGTGGTGCATTGATGTAGATCAAATACTCTTTGTACTTTATTTTTTATTTCTTGGATGTACATAGTTGCCCTTTCATTTTAAAAGATTTATTTTTTTCACCGCTACGCGGTTGGCGGTGATCAGGCGGCAAAGGTAGATGCCGGTGGGAACTGGTTGACCGCTGTTGACGCGTCCGTTCCATACCACTTGGTGCGTGCCGGCGGGGTAGGTTCCGAAGGCAAGGGTACACACTAGTTGGCCGTTGACGCTATAGACGGCCAGGGTTGCTTCGCCTGGTTGGGACAGGTCGAAGCGAATTGTAGTGCTGGCGTTGAATGGGTTGGGGAAATTCTGGTGCAGGGCGAAAGCGGTGGGGGTTTGGAGCGAGGAATTATCCACGGCGACGGGGATGCCTGGGTCGACGATCGGACGGATGAAGCCGTCGATGCGTTCCCAATTCCCGAGGTGAAAAATAGAAACCTCGGTAATGGTCAGTGAAAACGGCTGACCGAAATGTTGGGGGACCTCGACTGTTAAAAAGTTGAACCAAAGTCCCCGACCCCCAGACGGAATCGTAATCAATACACTGTAGCTGCCAGGATTATAGTAGCCGGCTTTCCAACTATCCCCGTCGTCGGAAGGCTTAATGTTGTAGAAAACAAATCCCGACAACGCAAATTTGTAGCTCGTCGATAATTTTAAAGATATTTTGTCCCCCGTATTTAGAAAGAGTTGAGAGGGAATTAACGAGAGGGATATTTCTTGGATGGTGAAGTTATAATCTTCACCACCAACAACTCCGACTAAAGATAACAGTGTCGAGTCAGAGTCGAGAATAATCCCTTTTGTGCCTTTGACGTGCCATTCGCCGCGAGTCCACTCATCGGCGTTGGCGGTTGTAGTGATAAAGAATATCCCCACCCAGAGTAAAAAAATATTTTTCATAGCCCCTCCCTTAGGGTTATGTTTTTAATGTGCCTAGCTCAAGATGCTTATCTTGCCTGTATTTATTTTGATTTGATGATTTTTTTGGTTTTTATGACTTTAGACTTTACTATTTTTTTGAGAGAAAGTCAAATGAGCAGGGAGCAGCCTAAAGGCTGGGTTCCTTTATGAAACACAGAAATACGATAGAAATAAAAGAGAAACAAGGTGAAAAATAAGAAGGGGCGGATGAGGAAGGCAAAATAAAAACCGCCAAGAGATGGCGGCATGATGAGAAGTATTTTTAGTGGTTGATGATGACGAGGATATCGTCACTGTCGTAAAGATTCAAGCCAGCACCATTGGGACCATAGGAACCAACCACGGCTTTATTCACGCCACCTATTTGATAATCATTATCAAAAAAATAATTATGGCCCCAAGGATCTTTGGTCAGACTCTGCATATACGGGCCACTCCAATTGGCATAAGAACCATCAGTTGACAGTAGGCCGGCTGAGGCTGTGGTCAAGTCTTCCAGCTCATTGGTGTCGCAGGCGCCAGAGCAGACAACATAGGGAGCTTGGTGGCCTGGCCATTCGCCGGTATCCATAGCCATAAGATCAAGAGCTTTGGCCAGATTGGATAAATCAGACTTGGCTTTATTGGTGTTAGCGTGTTTGCGGGCGGCACCAAGGGAGGTGATAGAAAGAGTGGCTAAAAGGCCGATAATGGCGATGACAACCAGGAGCTCAATCAAAGTAAAACCAGGGTAGTTATTTTTTGAATGAAACATAAATTAGATGATTTGTAGGACGCCGCCGGCGACTGATTCTAGAAAATGAAAATGGTAGAAGGCAGCCATGAGGCCGAGGCCAATAACGAAGAGGCAGTGAAGAATCACTGGTTTGTGCTGGATGCGGATCCTGACAAAGATAGTCAGAAGCAAATTGATCAGGATAAAGAGTAGCACCACAAAGAATATTTTTTGAATGTAATAAATCAGGGCGGTGCCGAGACTATGTTCGCCTTGTTTGAAGGCGACCTCTACTGACCGACCGCCATTGACTTCGGTGACACCGGCAATCTCGGGCGCTGCGGCAGACGAGGACTTAGCAAATTGTTCATTGGAGGTGGTGGTATAGCTTTTACCAAAATGTTGGACGACAATGGTGGTTTCCCGGCCGTTGATTTTGCCGACGGCCACAGCGATCCCAATTTCGTCATAATTGGAATTTAGGATATTGGCTTTGTGGCTGGGACTATTCATCCAGGCATTCATAGCTTCTTCGCCCTCGGAAAAATTCATAGCCAGATTTTCGCCGGCATAAGTGTAATTGTAGCCCGCTTTTTTGAACCATTCCCAGGGTGTGATCCCGGCTGGTGAATCGTGAGCAAAGTAGTTGTTGACAAGCATGTCTTGGGATTTGAGCAGAGCGGCGTTGTCCAAGATGACACTGTGCATCAAAACTGGCAAGCCGGCGGCAGTTCTTTCTTTATTGGTCAATTCAATAATGCGGTTGGCAGTGATGGTAGAAAATTCCGCTGGATTTGGGAAAGTGATGAATAGTAAAGCCAGGGTGAAAATTTTGCCGGCTAAAATCAGACCACTGTAGATATGCAGGGCTTTATGGCGGATAAGATGAGGCTTGTGATTATTGGCCTGACAAGGAATAAAATAATGGTGCAGGCGTTTTTTGGGAGTGACTAAAAAATTTACTGACACAGGAGTAGATAATTATTATGTTTTATTTTATTATAATAGCACAAAAAATTTATTTTGACTAGAGTGAAAAATGTGGAACTTAGGCTTGAACCTGATTATTAAACAGTCTGAAGGTTGGGTTTCAGTGGGGCAAATTGAAAATAGTTTGGTCGTTTTAAATTTTCATGGAAAAGATTTTTTTGGTCTAGGTCTGTGGTTAGTTTGGCGGAGTTATTTTTTTCTTTGCCACTTTTTTACCTGCCCGCCATAGCCTCGCGGCATCAGGCGCTGGCAGGCGGGGAAAAAGTGGCGTAAAAATCGCCGCTGTATAAAAACCCAGTGAAATTCTACGCTCCGCCAAGTTGGCCGCCCAAAACTCGCCTCGCCGAGCTCAGGGCTCGGCTCAAACAGTTGGGCGGCAAAACCCAACTTGGCTTTGCTTGAATTTCAATCTGGATTTTTATAATGCGGCCTTATTTATATAATTATTTTTTTGTTCTAGACGTTCATTTATAAAAACCAAATGCGGATTAGGTGGGCTGATTAAGAAGTCTGAAGGCTGGGTTTCAGTGGGGCAAATTGAAAATAGTTTGGTTGCTTTTAAATTTTCATGGAAAAGATTTTTTTCTGGTCTAGGTCTGTGGTTAGTTTGGCGATATAGGCTTTTATTTCCCTTTCAAAGCGGGCAGTAGAAAATTGGCTAGCGTGTTCTTTGATGAGTGCGGGCTGATATTTTTCCGGCTGAAAGCGGAGCAGGCGATAGGCGAGCGATTCCCAGGTTTGTTCCTCAAAAAATTCGCCGGTCTGGCCGGGAATAATGGTTTCCAGAGCGCCGCCTTCAGCAAATGCAATGACTGGCCGGCCGGCAGCCATGGCCTCGACCGCGGTAATGCCGAAATCTTCTATTTGCGGGTTGATAAAGGCGAGGCAGCGGCGGTATAGTTCTTTTTTGGTTTGATCACTGACGGCGCCTATAAATTCAATATTTTTAAAAGCCAGCCGGCGGAGACGTTGGAATTCCTGGCCAGTGCCAAAGATTTTTAATTTAAGGCCGAGCTTATTAAAAGCCCTGATGGCTAAATCGTATTTTTTATAGGCGACCAGCCGGCCGCCAATCAGAAAATAGTCGCCAATATTTTCGGAGACCTCAAAATATTCGGTATTGACCGGCGGGTAAATGACGACACTTTCTTGATGGTAATATTTTTTTATCCGCTCCTGGACGACGAGCGAGTTGGCGATAAAATAGTCAATTTTTTGGGCAGCCAGAAAATCAAGGTGGCGGAGGCGAGGCAAAAAGAGGGGAATGATTTTTTTGATAATCTGGTTGTAGCCCAGTTCTTCTACATAGGAATGACTGTCGTGCCAGAGATAGCGGGTGGGTGTATGGCAATAGCAGACATGGAGTGTCTCTTCGGGCACCCGGATGTTTTTGGCAAATGACGAGGCCGAGCTCAAAATGAGGTCATAGCCAGCCAGCCGGTGGTGGGCGGCGGCCAAGGGCATGAGGGTCAGATACCACTGGTAATTGCGGTGGGCGAAGGGTAAATATTCCAGCCAAGTGGAGTGTATTTTTTCCTGGCGGAAGAGATCACCAGTTTTCTTTTTGTCATAGAGTAAAACAAAAATAGGGCTACTGGCAAAAACCCGCTCCAAGCTGGAGAGGACTTTTTCAGCGCCGCCCATTTGAGTGAGATAATCATGGACCAAGGCAATAGACATGGCATTATCTTAACACAAGAGGATAAAAAAACAAAAAAGCAAGCTAGCTGGAGCCATGGATATATGATTGTGTTTTTCTGGGTAGAGGTCGATAGTCAATTACCAAGGACCTTTTTAACCCTTCCCCATTTAAGAGGGTCAGAAAGCCCTAATGCTTTTTTCTTTCTTTGTAATTCATAGAGGGCCGCTTTGGTTTGTTGTTTATTCATTCCATAATTACCTAACCCTCTTTTCTCAGCTGCTTCAATTATTATTTTCTTCTCCTCTGGTTTAAAAGCATGTTTATTAAGTTCTTTTATTAAATCTGAGCGAGTCAATTTTCTGTTTGGTTCGGCTGGAACTGGTTTCTGAATCTTGGCCGTAGTTGATTTTGGGTTGGTTGATTTTGTCTTTAAAAAATTTACGACCGTGGAGAGAGCTCCACCGGTTGGCTCGGGTCTAGCCAGAAATTCTCCCACATAGTCGCGCTTTTCATTTCCTTGGGCTTGGTTGTCTGATTTTTGGACTGGGATTTTTGAAGTCACCTGGTCAGGAAATTTTTTTCCTGGGTCTAATATTTTTTTGCCAGTGTTTGGGTTTGCGCTAGAGAGCTTTTTTTGTGATCCTTTTAGTTGTAATTCGGAGACTTGAAATTGTTTTATGTCCATAGCGTTATATTGTTAAAAAATAAAATTTATTTTTTATCAGCGACTATTTTTTGCCAAAAAGAGACGACATTTTTTATACTTTGGTCCCAGTCATATTGGTGCCAGACATGAGCGTAGGCCTCTGTGCCTAGGCGATGAGCAAGATCCTCGTCATTCAAGAGCGATAAAACTTGGTTTGCGAATTTTTTGCCGTTATTGACGGGGACCAAAAACCCGGTTTTGCCGTTGATGATTATTTCTTTGGCGCCAGTGGTGGCCGAGGCCACAGCGGGTTTGCCAGAGGCGGCGGCTTCCAGCAGGACTTTGCCAAAGCTCTCGTGCCGTGAGGGCAGGACAAAAAGATCGCAAGCGTGGAAATAGTTGAGCAGACCCTGATAGCTTATCTGGCCCAGTAGTTTGATGGAGTCAGTCAGTTTTAGAGAAATAATGAGCTGGTGGAGCTTGGTTTTTTCTTGGCCGTCGCCGATGATCAGGAGTACGACACTCGGGTAGCGGCTGATTATTTTTTTGAAGCAACGAATCAGAAAGGGTAGATTTTTTTCCGGGCTCAGACGGCCGGTGAACAGGATTATTTTTTTTCCAGAAAATTCATTTTTGATACTCATGACTGTCTGGCTGTCCGGGGTTTTGAAATTTTCCAGCTGGACTGGTGTGGGGATGACGGCAATGGGAGTATGGTTGAGATTGGCCCGAAGCAATTTTTTTTTGAGGCCGAGGGAGACGACGCGCAGGGCATCGGCTTTTTTGACAGTGAATTTACTCAAAGCCAAGAGGGCCAAACGCAGAGGATTTTCTTTGAGCCAATAAGGATTGGCCCAAAAATCGCCGTGGAAATCAATAAGGAGCCGCGCGCCATATTTTTTTTTCAGGCAATAGCCGGCCAAGCCAGTCAGGAAAGGATCCTGGCAGACAATGAGATCATAGTTATTTATCGAGAAGAGATCTTTGGCCACGGCCAGGATATTTTTTACGTAATGAAAAAGATGGCTAGAATTGGTGGGATAAGCCAAGACATTGGGGGCGAGCTCGCTAGTTTTAAAATGGCCTTTTTTGGTCAAGACAATAATGGACAATTTGTCAACAAATTGTCCATAAGCGCGATGTCTTTCAATGGTGTCGCCAGTACTGGTCATTGCACCGAGAAAGGCCAGGTCATTGGAGATCATCAGGACCTTCATAGTTCGGAGATTGATTTTATTTTATTGACCAAATCAGCGATGCTGTAATCAATTTTGGCCAAGTAATCTTTGGCGCCCAATTCTAGTCCTTTGAGGCGGCTGTCATCATCAGAGAGATTGGAGATAATGACGACGGGGATACCCTTGGTGATTTTATTACTCTTGATTTTTTGGAGCAGGGCCCAGCCATCGATTTTGGGGATGATAATGTCGAGCACGATAAGGTCAGGCCGGGCTTTAAAAATCAAGGAGAGGGCCGTTTCGCCATCACTGGCGACTAGGGTTTCAAAGCCCGCAACATTTAATTGCGTCTGGAGGGCGTATAATAGCGAGGCTTCATCCTCAACAATAAGGATTTTTTTGCTCATATTTTTGAGTGTTATTGAAATAACTATAATTTTAATATATCACGTTTTTGTGAAATATGAAATATATGTTATAATTATTTAAAATATGGAGCAAGTGAATAAAATACAAATAAACAATGGTGAACTGCCTTCGCCAGAGCGTTTGCCAGCGGAGGTGGATAAGCCAAAATTTTGGGAGAACACGTCTTTTTTGTTTGTGGCGATGGGTATTTTGACGATGACAGCCATGATCGGTACCTATTTTGTGGCCCAAGAATACAATGATCCGATCATTGTGATTGGTAGCGTATCATTGGTCGCCGGCATCACGATATTGATCGGCGGGATGGCTATCAAGACAGTAGAGCAGTTGGCAGCGGCCAATCAGATGAAGACCGAGTTTGTGTCAATCGCCTCGCATCAGCTCCGGACGCCTTTGTCGATCATCAAATGGTACGTGGAGTTTTTGTCAAAAAAGGAAAAGCAGTTAAATTTGACGCCAGAGCAGATCGGATATTTGAAAACCATCAGTGATTCTAATCAACGGATGATCAGATTGGTCAATGATTTATTGGATATTTCTAGGATTGAGAGCGGGCGGATCCAGATCCATCCGGAGAAGATAAATTTAGTGGAATTGAGCCAAAATATTATCAAAGAAAACCAACCATTGGCGGATAAGGGCAATATCAAAATCAGTTTGAAGAGTGAGAGCGAGATACCTTTATTGCTCATCGACCCCAAAAGGGTTAGTATGGTGATTGAAAATTTATTGAGCAATGCTTTGAAATATATTAATAAAGATAGCGGCGGGACAGTTTCCGTAGAGATTTCCGAGCAAAAAGACAAGGTGTTATTTAGTATCTCGGATAATGGGGTGGGTATACCAGAAAAGGACAAAAAGAAGATTTTCAAGAAATTTTTCCGGGCCGGGAATACTATGAAATCGCAGACGAGCGGCACAGGCCTGGGGCTGTTTATCGCCAAGGCCGTGATTGAATCGCATAAGGGTTCAATTTGGTTTGTGTCCAAAGAGGGCGAAGGGACGACGTTTTATTTTACTTTGCCGATCAGAAGTAAGGGATTTGAGGGATAAGGAAGGAAAAAAGAAAATGGCAAAAGGCAAAAGGCAAAAGTTGAAGGAGATTATTATAAGGTAAATGGCCCGCTCGCCAGCGCCTGATACCCAGTCACCTGCCAGAAGCTGCTGCATCGCTGCAGGCGGGCGCAAAGCGTTGCCCTCGGCGCAGGCTATGGCGGGCAGGCAAATGGCAAAGATATAGAAGTGACGGGGAAGATCCCGTTTTTTTAATTTAAAGAATAAAATAGGATCCGCCCGTTGGAGTCCTTTTCAAGAGACTCCAACGGGGCGAAAAAATAGAAAACCGCCCAAGTAAATGCACAGGACGGTTTATACCTTTAACAAATTTCGTACTTGATGCCCCTGGCTTCTAAATCATCTAGATCCTCTTGCGTCATTGGTCTAGCTGATCCAGCGGGCGAGGTTCTTACCATAAATCCTTTCCCTGCGCCAACAGCGGGGCCGGTTCGTGGTTTTTTATTTTGCATTGCCCGAATGCGTTTTCTTTGGACGGCCAAGAAGCTATCCAGGATTACTTTTTTTGTGTCATTTTCGTTTTTTCCTATCTGTACCAGTTTTTCGGTTTGTTCCGGTGATTTGATTTTTTGTTTTAAAAAATGCTTATTAAATCAAAATAATTTAACAAGCATTTTTTAAAATATTGATTGGTTGTGATTAAAATTCGTCGTAGTTGCGCATTTCTAGTTGGGACTCGATTTGTTTGACGGTTTCAATAACCACCGAAACGACGATCAAAAGCGAAGCGCCGGAGACGACCATACTACTGACACCAGTCAGGGGGCCGACGATCAAAGGCAGAACGGCGATGATACCCAAAGAGAGCGAGCCAGCGAGCATAATACGATTACTGACGCCACCCAAATATTCAGCGGTCTGACGGCCGGGACGCATGCCAGGTACAAAACCGCCCTGTTTTTGGAGATTATCCGCGATTTGTTGGGGGTGAAAAATAACCGCAGTATAAAAATAAGTAAAGCCAACCACTAAGAGGAAATAAAGAACACCGTAAAAAATTTGATTTTGGAAAGCGCTATTAACAAATTCAGCAATAGCGACAATGATATGGCTATTGGCGCGCATGGCCAATTGAGCCATGAGATTGGGCAGCATAATGAGAGAAACAGCGAAGATGATGGGAATCATACCGGCTTGATTGACCTTGAGGGGCAAGTGGCTGTCAAAACCGCCATACATTCTGGTGCCGCGGACGCGTTTGGCATAGGAAACCGGGATATTACGCTGGGCCTCGGTGATATAAACCACGCCGGCGACAGTAGCGACGGCGATTGCCAAGAAAATGGCGAGGCTGAATATTTGTTGAATTTGAAAAGTAGCTAATGTTCTTTGGATGGCAGAGGGCATACCAGAAACGATACCGGCGAAGATGATCAAAGAAATACCATTGCCAATTTTTTTCTCGGAAATCAACTCACCGAGCCACATCAAGAAGATGGTGCCGGCAGTCAGAATAATAATAGTGATAATATAATTGGTCGAAGAAAAATCAGGAATGATACTTCTAGATGACTGCTGGAGGAGCTTGATCATGCTGTAGCCTTGCAAGACGGCCAGGGGAACAGTCAAAAGGCGGGTATATTGGTTGATTCTTTTTTGGCCGGATTCACCTTCTTTCATGATTTCTTCCAGGCGAGGGACAATCATAGCAAGGAGCTGAAAAATAATAGAGGCGGTGATGTAGGGGCCAATGCCCAAAGCGACAATGGAGAAATTGGATAAACCGCCGCCAGAGAAAATATTCAAGAGTCCCAGGATTTCATTATCAGCAAAGAAATTTTTCAGAGCGACCAAATCAACGCCGGGAATCGGAATGTGGGCGGCAATCCGGAAGATAATCAAAAGACCAAGCACAAAAAGAATTTTTTTGCGTAGTTCACGATCTTTAAATATGCGGATTAGTTTTTCCGTGAATTTCATAAAAACAAGGTAAGTAGGTAAGTAGGAAGGTAGGTGGGTAGGAAAATAGAAAGCTAGGCTGAGTGTTTGTCCTGTTTAGGAGCTTTTTTAGCGGCTTTTGGTTGTTTGGCAGCTAGGGGAGTAATCTCGCCGCCGACGGTTTTGATTTTTTCAGCTGCCTTGGCGCTCAGAGCACAACCCTCAAGTTTAATTTTAATATTAAACGCGCCATCAGACAAGACTTTGACGCCGTTGTCGCCAGTAGCGATGATTTTTTTTGCCACCAAACTGGCTGGAGTGACAGTTTCGCCGGCCTGATAATTTTTATTAATCATACCCAAAGAAACAATAGCCGGCTTGGCATGGATTGATTGGAAACCTCTCAATTTGTGGGTGCGTTCCAACAGTTGGCGCATACCCAATCTTTTGAGGCCGCTTTTGCCGCCAGAACGTGAGCGCTGGCCTTTTTTGCCGCGACCAGAATAAGTACCATGCTTGCCGCCACGGCCGATGGTTTTGGCCTTGCGTTTGGAGCCCTTGGCTGGTTTTAAATTGGATAAACTAAGAGGAGCCATAGTAATAAAATTATTTATTTATTTTGTGGAGGGCGTTATAGACTGCTTTGACGTTATTGACTTTATTTTGAGAGCCAATAATTTTGGCAACCATATCGTGATAGCCAGCCAACTCCAAGACGGTGCGAACGACGCCGCCGGCGATGATACCGCGGCCTTTTTTGCCAGGGCGGATCATCACTTCAGCGGCCTTGAATTTTTCTTTGACCGCGTAGGGGATAGTGCCAGATTTGACATCAACTTTGAGCATTCTTTTTTTGGCTTGTGCCACGGCTTTATTGATGGCGATCGTCGTATCAGCGCCCTTGGCGACACCAAAACTAATTTGGCCAGCTTTGTCGCCGATGACAATACAGGCGCGGAAGTTCATGCGCTTGCCACCCTTGGTGACTCTGGTGACCCGAGCTAAATCAACCAACTTTTGATCAAAATTGGAATCTTCTTCCGGGCGTCTGCGACCGCGACCGCTGTTTTTTGCTTCTGGTTTGGGAGTCATAGTTTTAAATAATTAAAATTTTAAACCGCCTTGGCGCGCGCCATCGGCGACGGCTTTGATGCGACCATGGTATTTGTGGCCAGAGCGATCGAAAACGCATTGGGTAATGCCCTTATCCTTGGCTTTTTGAGCCAGAGCCAAACCAGTAGCCAAGGAAACTTCGGTTTTATTACCTTTTTGAGCCAGGGTCTGGCTGTGGAGACTGACCAGGGTGCGACCGCTCTCATCATCAATCAACTGCAGGAAAACACCAGTCAAACTTTTGGAGACATTTAATCTGGGTAGGGTGGCGGTGCCAAAAATTTTGGCGCGCACGCGATTTTGACGACGGGTCAGAGCAGCTTTTTTGATTTTATTATAATTTTTTTTCATAAGATATTTGGAGAGTAGTGATTAACTATTTGGTCGTTGTTTTCACCTGCTTGCCGGCTTTTCTCAAGACCACCTCGTCAACATAGCGGATACCCTTGCCTTTGTAGGGTTCAGGTTTTCTGACTTTTCTGATGTTGGCGGCTGTTTCGCCCAATTCTTCTTTATTGATTGATTCCAGGGTGATAGTATTTTTTTCCACCGTAGCTTTGACACCAGCGGGTAGCTTGAATTCTACCGGGTGGGAATAACCGACATAAAGAACGAGGACACTGCCTTTGACTTCGGCTTTATAACCGACACCTTTTATTTCCAATTGTTTACTATAACCAGTAGCGACTCCTTGCACAGTGTTGTTGATGATTTGTCTCATGGTACCCCAAAGAGCGCGATCACCCTGATTGTCATGGTCGGCGATGGAGAGGGTCAAAATATTATCATTTTGAGCAATTTGAACATGAGGATGAAGCTCATAAGACAGTTCACCTTTTGGTCCCTTGGCCTTGAAAGTATTGCCACTGATAGTGACAGCGACGCCCGCGGGCAGGGTAATTGGTTTTTTACCTATTCTTGACATAATTTTGGGTTAGTAGATGGAGCAGAGGACTTCACCGCCGATTTTATTCTGGCGGGCTTCCTTGTCAGTCAGAAGTCCTTGGGAGGTAGAAATGATAGACAGACCTTTACCATTTAAAACATAAGGAATATTTTCTTTACTGACATAAACTCGGCGACCAGGCTTGCTGATTCTTTCCAGATGATTGATCTTTGGGGTCCGTCCGTCAGCGTTATATTTTAATTTGATTTTGATGGTGGCAAAGCGGCCGATAGTAACGCCCTTTTGGATTGTTTTACCGGTCAAGGCTTCTACTTTTTCCGCGCTGGCGAGCCAGCCGTTTTTGACCAGAAGATTGATAATATTCATTTTCAAACTGGAGTATGGCAAAACCACCTCACTCTTCTTGACCATTTGAGCGTTTCTGATGCGGGTTAGCATGTCAGCGATAGGATCTGTCATATTGATTGGAATAAATAATTAGTTGATTTTTACCAGCTTGATTTGGTGACGCCGGGGATATCGCCTTTGGTAGCCAGTTCACGAAAACAGATACGGCAGAGATTGAATTTGCGGATGTAGCCTTGATTGCGACCACAACGCCAACAACGTCTGACGACGCGCGTGGAATAGAGGGGCTTTCTTTTACTTTTGGCGATTTGTGCTTGTGTAGCCATAGATGCTTGTCAGTTTATTTGTTGTATTTACGAGTCTTTACTTTTTTGGCTTTTTCGAGGTCTTTTTCAGCAAAGGGGAAACCCAGATATTTGAAGAGAGCCAGGCCCTCTTTTCGATTTTTGGCGGTGGAAGAGAGGCAAATCTCCAAACCATGGGTATTTTCTACTTCATCAGGATTGATTTCAGGGAAAGACAGGTGCTCGCGAAAACCGAGGGTCAGATTGCCAGCCGAGTCAACACTTCTCTGGTTTAGTCCGCGGAAATCTCTGACGGCAGGCAAGGTCAGATTAATTAACTTATCAATAAATTCATACATCCGTTCTTTGCGGAGAGTGACTTTGGCGCCGACGATCTGGCCTTCCCGGGTTTTGAAGGAGGAAATGGCCTGTTTGGCTTTGGTCAAAACTGGTTTTTGGCCAGAGATGCGGTTGAGCGTTCTCTCTACCAATTCAAGAAATTTGGCATCACCTTTGGCACTGGGAATACCCACATTCAAAGTCACCTTGGTGATTTTGGGTACGGCAAAACGATTGCCATAGCCAAAGTCAGCTTCCAGCTTGGGCACTACTTCAGTTAGGTATTTTTGATAAAATCTGTTCATAAGTTAATTAAGATATTAAATGACTGATTGACATTTTTTGCAGAGTCTTTGCTTGACTGTCTTTTTTTTAGCATTGGCTACTTGGTTGGCAATAATTTGATAGCCAACGCGGGCAGCCTTACCACACTTGGGGCAGACAAGAGCAACGTTGGAAATATCCAAGGGATAGGGAAACATAATGCGTTGTCCTTTTTCCCGTTCATTTTTGGGGCGGATATGCTTGTAGCGCAAGTTTAATCCTTCAACTACCACTTTGGTTTTGGTGCGCGGATTTTTGGCTGCTACGACGTGTAAGACCTTGCCAGTTTTATTTCTGTCTTTGCCGGAGAGTATTTTGACGTTGTCGTTGACTTTGATTTTCATATAATTATAAAACTTCAGGGGCTAAGGAAATGATTTTGGTAAAGCCAAGAGCGCGGAGCTCCCGAGCAACCGGACCTAAAATACGCGTACCTTTTGGCTCCTTATTTTTTTTGTCAATAATAACGGCAGCGTTGTCATCAAAGCGGATATAAATACCACTGGGGCGACGGATTTCTTTTTTGGTGCGAACAATGACGGCGTGGGCCACGGTACCTTTTTTCATCTGGGTATGAGGCTCGGCTTCTTTGATAGCTACCGTGACAATATCGCCCAGCCGGGCGTATCTTTTCTGATAGCCGCCGAGCACGTGAATAACCTGGAGCTTTTTGGCTCCGGAGTTATCAGCGACTTTTAGCATTGAGCGATGTTGAACCATAAAATTAAGTGATTATTTTTGGGATTGGGCGGGCAAGACGCGCCATCTTTTATCTTTGGACAAGGGACGGCATTCCACAAAACTGACCTGATCGCCGATTTGGAATTGTTCTTTCTCATTATGAACTTTGTAGTGCTGGCTAGTCTTGTATCTCTTGTGATAGCGGGGGTGGATCTTGGTGCGTTCAACCACGACCACGATGGTTTTGGCCATCTTGGTGGAAACGACTTTGCCGGTCAGAGTTCTTTTTTGTTTTTTGACTGAAGTGGTCATAATGTTTGGATTTATTTAGCCTATGCCTTGGGAGATTGAAGTTGATTGATAGAGGTCAGAGTGCGAGCGATTTCTCTTTTGGTTCGTTTGATTTCGTGGACTTTTTTCAGCTGTCTTTGGGCAACTTTAAAACTCATTACGCGCAGGTGTTCACGTTTTTCAGCAAGGCTCTTTTGCAACTCATCAACTGATTGATTTTTTAATTCTTTGGCTGGCATCTTATTTTTTTATGAATTTAGTTTTTACAGAAAGCTTGTGGCCGGCAGAGATCAAAGCCTCTTTGGCCTGGGCTTCCGGAATACCGAACATTTCAAACAGGACAGTCCCGGGCAAGACAGCGAAAACATAATGGTCAACAGCGCCCTTGCCTTTGCCCATAGGGACTTCGGAACCCTTCATGGTGACCGGTTTGTCAGGAAAAATGCGAGTCCAGATTTTGCCGCCTTTTCTGATATATCTGACGAGCACGCGACGGGAGGCTTCAATTTGGCGGGCAGTCACCCAATTTTCTTCGGTTGATTTTAGACCATAGGAACCAAAAACAATCTCAGTCAGGCGGGAAGCCTTGTGGCCAGAAGTGCCGGCAATTTTGTGCCATTTTCTATGTTTTACTTTCTTGGGTGCCAACATAAAATTTATTTGCTATTATTTTCATCAGTATTAAAGACATCACCTTTGTAGATCCAGACCTTGATGCCAATCGCGCCATAAGTCGTATGAGCGGCCAGTCTGGCGTAATCGATATCAGCTCGCAGGGTGTGGAGCGGAATTTTGCCTTCGCCCAAGGTCTCGCGTCTGGCGATTTCCGCGCCGCCGAGCCGACCAGCGCAGGATATTTTGACACCCTGGCCGCCAGCTTTGGCCACTTGCTCAATATATTTTTTCATGGTTTTGCGATGAGGAATTCTTTTTTCCAGATCCAAGGCGATATTCTGGGCGACAATCCGGGCGGACAGGCCAGGCTTACTGACTTCCTTGATATTGATCTGAATTTTTATTTTTTTGTCGGTAACGATATTTTTGGCAATATGTTTTTTCAAGTCATCTATAGCCGCGCCACCCTTGCCGATGATCATGCCGGGTCTGGCAGTAAAAATATTAATTTCCAAAGTATCAGCCGTGCGGTCAATAAGAACGCTGTCCACACTGGATTCCTTGAATTTTTTTTCCAAAAATCTTCTGATTTTGACGTCTTCTTCCAGCTTGCCGGCGTATTTCTTATCAGAAAACCACCTGGAATTCCAAGTTTTGGTGGTGCCGAGACGGAAGACTTTTGGATTAACTTTTTGACCCATATAATAATATAGAAATTAACAAACTAAGAAACCAAGGGAATGAATTAATAATTTATTAGCCGGACTTGCGATTGAAAAATCTCTTTTTACCTTTTTCACCAACGCCCTTGGAGCCGGAGCGATCATGACCTTCGTGTTTTTTCTGATCAGAGTCTTTGTCCTCATCCAAGACAGAGCCCTTGACCTCGTCCAAGGAATTGACTATTTTGGCGGCTGCAACACTGGGGGTGTCTTTTTTGCTCTTGGCTTTTTCGGCAGTTGGTTTGACTTCACCCAAGATAATAAGAATATGAGAGGTTTCTTTTCTGATGCCCGAGGCACGTCCGAAAGCCCGGGGCTTCCATCTTTTCAAGGCTGGACCCATATCGACGCGAATTTCTTTGATAAAGAGATTGTCTTTTTTCATCTGGAAGTTGTGTTCAGCATTGGCAATAGCGGAATTCAAGAGTTTCAAGAGGGGGACGGCGGCTGATTTGGAAGCAAATTTAAGCTT
>JAKLID010000011.1 GCA_022709795.1 Patescibacteria group bacterium
GCATGTCTTGCTGCGACAATTGATCATTGATATCCACGATCATGACTGCCACGTCGGCCTTATGCAGAGCGCCGACCGTCATCTTGACTCCGACGTCTTCTAGACTCTGTCGGTCAATTCTCGCTTTGCGTCGCATACCAGCCGTGTCAATCATCAAAATATTTTTATCCTGATAATCGATCAACATATCATTCGGCTCTCTGGTGGTGTGGGGAGTGGGGGAGACAATCGCCCGTTCTTCTTTGGACAAATTATTTAAAAGAGACGACTTGCCCACATTTGGCTTGCCGATCAAGGCCACCCGGATCACTGGCTTTTTTAATTTTTTCTCCCTAGGCTTTTTCAAGCCTTTCAAATCTTGGATTATCGCTTCCAATAGATCTCCTATGCCGCTGCCATTGACCGCGGAAACCAAAAACGGTTCACCCAATCCCAGTCGGTAAAACTCGGCGGTTTGCTGCCTGATTTTGCCAGTGTCACATTTATTGATCACCAAGCTGATTATTTTTCCACTTCGCCGTAGATAATCAGCGATTTTTTTGTCCTGTGGATTCAAGCCCTCCAGCGCGTCCACCACCAAAAGTGCCAGATCGCTTTTTTCCAGCGCCAGCCGGGCTTTCATTTCCACCTGCTGGTCTATGTCTTCAGTTGCTCCAAATCTTATTTTTTTTGTTTCCTTCTTGGTCAATTTTCTGATCTCACTTTTTTTTTCCGCCAAAAAACCGCCGGTATCCACCAGCTCAAATTCTTTGCCTTGCCAGTTTACCTCGGCGTACTTCAAATCTCTGGTTGTTCCGGGGATCATGGAAACCAGCGCTTTTCTAGTTTCTGTCAGCCGATTAAATAGGGTTGATTTGCCCACATTGGCCCGGCCAATGATTGTCACTGTTCCCAACATACTCAACAATTTTAAATTTTAAATTTTAAATTTTAAAACAATAATTTATTTACTCCGTCACTCGTTATCGGTTGGCTGCCTCTGTCGTGGTCGCTTGGCTCATCGCTTCTTGTTTAGCCCGCCACTCATTTATTATTTCAATATCATCTTGGCGGTCATAGCCAGTCACCACCATAAAAGTGGCTTCTATTTTTTCTTCCGCCCCTTGTTCATTTTGGCGATATTGGAGAGGCGCCAAAAATTCCGGCAGGTCATTGCTGGTATGGGCGTTAAATTTATTTTTCAAAAAGGCCAAAGCCTCGTCTTCCTGCCCGCCCGATAGATCATAGACCACGGTTTTTTCAAAGTTTTGGTTGGGTGAATTGGCAATGCGCTCCACCACAAAACCGATTGATTCCAAGCCAGAGGCCATGTAGGTGGCCAGTCCGTCAATCGAAGTCCCATTGACCACGATGGTCTTTATATTTTTTTCCGCGATCTGTTTCAAGGTAAAAATATTCTGGGCGAAATACTGAAAATCACCGTAATCCCCGGACTTTGGCACCAGCACAAAAGCTCCACCCTCTGTTATTGTCGACTTCAAAAGACCACCTGGCGCATTATCCAACACATAATTTTTGACTGTTTTTAGATCAATATCTTTGGCGATATTGACGATCTCCGGTATTTCCCAAGTAGCGACATTGGTCTGGATATTGTCCTTGACCGCGTCAAATATTTTATAGAGCTTATTGGGATTCAAGAATATTTTCCAGCTCACCAGCTTGTTCTTGGCCGCTAAAAGAATTTTCTGCTGTCTCCTGCTTCTGGCAAAGTCCGAACCTTCGCCGTTATTGCCATGGCGCGATCTGGCGTATTGTAATGCTCGTTCGCCGTCCATATGTTCCGTGCCCTGCTCAAAAGTTATCGTTTGTACTTCATAATCATTGGTTGGATATTGGCTGTCGGTAAAAGTTTTGTCTATCTCCACATCTACTCCGCCGAGCTCATCAATCACTTTTTTGAATCCAGTAAAATCTATCCGGAGCCAGTAGTGTATAGGAATGCCAAAAACCTGCGAGACAGTTTCCGCGGCCAAAGCTGACCCGCCACCCGGATAATTATTAACATCGCCATAAGCACTGGCATTATTAATCCGTTGGTAACCATTGCCCGGAATTTTGACCAGCAAATCCCTGGGGATGGAAATTAGAGCCGCCTCTCTGGTAGAAAGTTTTAGGCTGCCGATGATAATAGTGTCAGTCAAAAGCGCTCCATCATGGCCGGTTCCGCCGATACCCATCAATAAAAAATTAATGCGGTCATCATTTGTTCCAGCCAGCTCATCAGCATCGCCCAAAATCATTCTAAATTGGCTGATGATCGGCAGTCGGCCAATGGTTCTGCCGAGTGAACCCTTGGAAAAAACAGCTTGTGAAGACAAAATCCATGTCAAGACAAACAAGCCCACAAAGCAAAAAACCAGCAAACGCAGTGTTTTATAAAACCAACCGTGTTTTTTCTCTCCTACTTCCTTCTCATTCAACGCCGGTGGCATTAGATTGATGTTTTGTTCCATTTTTCTCTTATATAAAATTTAAAGCCCTTATGAGAGCTCTCTTTCTTTTGTATAATATACTAAATTCAAACTTGCGTCAATTAAAAAATCGTGCTATTATAAGACCAAATTAGCCAATTTTAGCATAAAAAAAGTTTGATAGGCCATTACTCTAGTCAAAAGATAATAATGGACGCATAGCTCAGCTGGTTAGAGCGCTGCATTCACATTGCAGAGGTCCATGGTTCGAGTCCATGTGCGTCCACCATAAGAAAATAGTTAACATATAAAACACAAGTGGTCCATGGTCCGTCCGGTCACTCGACCGGACGCACGGGGTTCATCCCCGTGCGAGCCCAATCACGACCACCATACGAGTTTATAAAGTAAAACCAATCTATGTCATTTATTGAAAAGCTCGATAATTCCCAACCCAACTTTGAGCCGGAAACCGAAAAAGAGGCTTTACTCGACCAGATAAAAGAGTTTGTTTGGGAAACAATCAAAGTCGTCGTTTTCTCTTTGGTCATCATTATCCCAGTCCGCTATTTCTTGATCCAGCCATTTTATGTCAAAGGGGCTTCCATGGAACCCAATTATTTTGATCATGAATATCTGGTGATTGACGAAATCTCTTATCGCCTGGGCGAGATCGAGCGCGGTGATGTTGTCGTTTTCAAATATCCCAATGACCCGAGCCAATATTTTATCAAGCGAGTTATCGGTCTACCCGCTGAAACACTAAAAATTCAAGATGGTAAGATTCATATCACCAATGCCGCCCACCCAGAAGGCTTTATCCTAGATGAGAATCATTATTTACCAAATATTTATACACAAGGTCAAGATGAGATCACCTTGGGCACGGCCGAATATTTTGTTTTGGGCGACAACCGTGCGTCTTCCCTTGACTCCCGGGTTTTTGGCTCGATCAGTCGCTCGGCCATTGTCGGCCGGACCTGGTTGCGCGGCTGGCCCATAAATCGGGCGCAGGTTTTCAAAACGCCTGCTTATCAAAATTAATTATTAATTCTAATTTCACGTTTCCTGCTCACGCCGCAATTTACCCTATATTATCTATGCCAAGAATCACCAACAAACCAATCCAACTACTCAAGGGTTTTAAAGACACCCTGCCTGAACAGCAGGCGTTTTGGGATAATTTTTTATATCAGGCCGAAAGGGTGATCATCAATTATGGTTTTAAAAAAATAGACGTGCCGGTCTTGGAACAGTCCATGCTTTATTACAAAGGCACTGGCAAGCATACCGATATTGTCACCAAAGAACTTTACAGCTTTGAGGACAAGGGCGGTGAAAATGTGACTTTGCGACCAGAGTTTACTCCTGGCATCTGTCGCTCCTATATTGAGCATGGTATGTTCAGCAAACCCCAGCCGGTCAAGCTTTACAGTTATGGTCCGGTTTTCCGCCACGACAACCCGCAGTCCGGCCGTTACCGCCAATTCACCCAGCTGGATCTGGAAGTAATCGGCTCTGACAGCCCGGTGATTGACGCTCAGCTGATCATCATCTCTTATCGTATTTTGGAAGCACTCGGCCTGCCGCCAGTGGTCCATGTGAATAGTATTGGTTGTCTGGAATGCCGCACCGCCTATATTGCCAAACTAAAACAATATTTATCCAGCAGTGGTAAAAAGAAGGGCCTTTGTGAGATTTGTAAGGATCGCTATAATAAAAATCCGTTGCGGATCCTCGACTGCAAAGAAGAGCCTTGCCAAAGAGTCCTGGATGACGCTCCCCAGATTGTTGATTCTCTGTGTGAAGATTGCAAGAAACACTTTATGCAAGTTTTGGAATATTTGGACGATATGGGCATTGAATATACACTGGACGTCAAGCTCGTGCGCGGTCTTGATTATTATAACCGCACCACCTTTGAAGTTTTTCTCCAAGAAGAAAATAACCAGACATCGATCTCTCTTTTGGGCGGTGGTCGTTTTGATGGTCTCGTGGAAATACTGGGTGGTCGGCCGACTCCGGCTGCTGGCCTGGCTATCGGCGTGGAACGAGTCGTCAATAAATTGAGAGAACTCCACCCCGAGCTCCAGGGCACTGACGGGATTGATGTTTTTGTAGCCCAGCTTGGCACCGAAGCCCGAAAAGAAGGTTTCAAATTGTACGAAAAATTAATCTCCGAAAATATCCGCGTGGCCGAGAGTTTTTCCAAAGACGGCCTCAAGGCCCAGCTAGAAAAAGCGGATACTCTCCACGCCAAACTGACTTTGATTATTGGCCAGAAGGAATTGATGGATCACACCATCATCATCCGTGATATGAGCTCGGGCATCCAGGAAATAGTCAACTATGACAAAGCACTCAGTGAAGTCAAAAAGCGGCTGGACCCCAATATCAATACCATAAAAAGCTATCGCCTTGACAGTATCAAAATCGGCGAGAAAACCACAGACTCTTCAGTCACTCCGCCCCTAGCGCCAGAACCCTTGCCCGTCATCAATGAATACAAAATCCGCCACAGCGATGACAATATCAATAGCCACGAAGGCTTTTCCGATGCCGACTATGATTTGGAAGATGAGCTGGATGATGATTTGGACGAAGAAGATGATGATTTGGAAATTGAGGATGAAGAGAAAGAGGAAAAAGATTATCATACCAGCCTTGAAGATGATATCTAGTTTCTGGCTTTTATAATTAAACTAAACCGACGGCCATCATTTATGGCCGTCGGTTTTTGTAAAAAAGATTATACCCTATTTCCCGATTAATAAAATTATAAATATCCCCGCCGTATTCAGGGCGTATGACATAATAGCGAAGACACGACTACTGATTAATTTATCCGAAGCGAGCATCGCCACACCGAGCTCATCTGGCAGAGGGGAGGCGATTATGATTGAACCGAGTATGGGCAGGATATATTTTTTAAAAATTAAATTCAAGTGATAATTGTTTCTCCACTTGTCCCAGAAATGGCTAGCACTGATTTTCGTTATTTCTTCCTCAAAAGAGTGGCGAATAAATTTGAAAATTAATAAATCACTAATTAGCGAGCCAACTCCAGCCAAAAGACCAGCCATGATGATATTCAGATCTCCACCAAGGATCACCAAAATAGCCACGGCCGCGCCAGCCGTAAAACTATAAGCGTAAAATACACCGGCCAGAAATGCTCCCCAATAGCCAAGCCCGACAATAAAAGAATTTATTCCTTGAGCCAGCCAGCCGCCAAACAGAGCAATCACCACAAAATAGCTCAAGATTAAAATAGTAAATTTGGGATACCTAATTTTTAGCATATTTTTTGATCAGCTTTTAGAACGCTTTGCTGGTTTAACGCTCTGGGTTGAACTATAATTTTTTAAAAAGGCAGTAGATTTTTATTTGTATTGGGTTTTGGCTCTGGAGCATTTCTGGTCATCTAATTGCTTTGGTGTTTGTTTACCTTTCTTTTGTAAAAGAAAGGTAAACCAAAGAAAACTAGCTCGCATGGAGCTCAAAGGAAAATCTTGGCCTGCGTTCGCTGGAAAATTTAAGGGTACCCAGCTCATAAAATTTCCGCCCCCTTAAATTTTCTCAGCCTCACTACGGCTAGGTTTTCTCTTTCTCACCCCAGATGCTCGCAGAACGCTGACTCGGAAAATTATCCCCTAATAAAATTTTTATTAGCCTTTGCCTTGATTTATTACCAATTTTTTATATTCCGCACCTTTCTCGCGATAGTCAGTATAAAAATCATAGCTGGACGCGGCTGGGGACAAGACCACGGCCTCGCCGGACTTGGTATATTTGTAGGCCGCTTTGATTGTTTCCGCCATATTTTTTACCCGGACAATTCTTGGACTAGGGGTCAAAGACCCCATAGAAATATTTCCTAGCCGTCTTTGACGGCGCTCTATTTCTTTTGCGATTGTTTCACCGGCGTGCGGCCAGCAGATGACCGTTCTAATTTTAGAGTTTTCCCGCCTGCCATCGCTAGCCGCGAGGCGTTGCGGGCGGGTGATTTCTCTGGCCAGATTCTGGTAATTCAGTCCGCGGTCAAAACCACCGACAATCAGCGTTTGTAGATTTTTATCTCTCAGTGATTTTATTGCCTCAATCGTTGATTCTGGCGTGGTGGACAAAACATCGTTATAAAAAGTTATACCCCTAAATTTCCCCACCAATTCCAGCCGGTGTTCCAGCGGGCGAAATTTAGCCAGTGCTTTTTTGATCTCCGCGTCGTTGATTTTCAAAAGCTTAGCCACGGCGATTGCGCCAGCCATATTTTCCTGATTGTGTTCGCCGAGCAAGATTCTCTGTTCGGAAAATTCCGCTGTCAATTTGGAATAACCAATGGCTTTTATTCGCCGGCTGGCGGCTTGTTTTTTGATAAAATTATTCACTCGTTTAAATTTCCGATTATAAACCACCACTCCGCCGGCTTTTAGATTCCGCACGATATTCATCTTGGCCTGGAAATAATTATTCAGATTGCCATGATAATTTAGATGCTCCGGATAAAAACTAGTTATAACCGCCAGATCAAGGGGCTGGTTCAATGTATCTAATTGATAAGACGACAATTCTGCCACAAAGATAGTTTGCTTGGAATTTTGGTTGATATAATCCAAAAATGGTTTGCCGATATTGCCAACCAAAACTGTTTTTTTACCCGCTTTTTTTAAAATTTCATAAATTAAACTCGCCGTAGTGCTTTTGCCCTTGGTACCAGTCACAGCGACTACTCGCCCCTTTTTATTAGCCAGAAAAATATTCAAATTAGTCGTCACCGCAATCCTTTGCCGCCCCAGCTTTCGGGCTAGATGATCCGGGAGTTTCAACCCCGCGGTTTTGATGATAATTTCAAATTGGCCCAAGCTATTCAAATAATTTTTTCCCAGATGCAGTTCCAGATTTTTATCTTTTTTTATTACCGTTCTTTCTGTTGGCCCAAACTCGGCCAAACTATTTTGGTCAGCTACACCGATGGTTTGCTTGGGATAATATTTCCGCAGATATCTCAAAGACGACTGGCCTTCCCGACCAAAGCCCAAAATCAGGATTTTCTTGTCTTTAAATTCTAATATCTTCATAAGCAATCTTTCTACCCGACTTCAGTCGGGGTCCCCAAGGCTTTAGCCTTGTAATTAATCCCAAGCTTTTTTCTTGGCTAATCTTAATGCCATTTTCATCTCACTTGGCGTACCCACGCACTCAAATGGTTTATGTTTTCTTTGGCCCAAAAGCTCTTGAAAAATTGGCTTTAGTTTTTTATCCTGGTACAAATTTTTGCCAAATATTCTTTCCAATTCCGCAGCCGGCAGATAAGCCGACAGCATCGTCCAGACAAAAACGCACTTGGGGCACTGTCCGCACCACTTACTTTTGGCTTTGGCTGTAAATTTGAAATTCTGATTGCAGGAAGAAAATGAGGAAAAATATTTGGGATAATGTGAAAATTTCTCCGCGATTTGCAATTCGTTCAATGATCGCAGGGCGCTGTAATATCGGATACTCGGCGTGATAAATTTCCGCGTATAAGTCTGAAACATTTTTTCAAAGTCCAAAGACTTGCTCCATTGATGGTTGATTATTACACCCAAGTATTTGACATTGCCATAATTCGCGCTTCTTTCATTACCCACCGCTATCTCCTTATCCCCATCGATGATCGCCACGGCCAAAGTTAAAAATGCCAGATAAGCGGAGAAGGGGACATGACCGTTGTAAACGCCCTTCTTGTGATTGAGCGCTATCAGCTCCGGCGCGATCTGCCGTCGCACACGGATCAATTTTTCTCCAGCCACCCGCGCCGTATCAGTGATGATTTTGTTATTTTCTTTTTGGCTGGTCAGATTCAACAAGCTGATTTTTTTACCCTGCGTTTTCAGGGTTTCCAACACCACAATCGAATCTTTGCCTCCGCCAATAGGTACCAGGGATTTTTTGCCAGCCGGTATTTTCACCGCTTTGGGTTGATAGTTTTTATCAAAAGGAAAATTCACCAGTCCGCGCCAGTCAAGCTTGTTTTTATAAAAGAACTCACCCAGGCCTTTGGTGTAAACCTTATTCCAAAAAGCTGCTTGTTCTCTACTCAGCTTATATTTACCCAGGTCAATTTTTTTCGGGCAATAAGTTTTATAATAACTAATGCCCGCAATTAAAAATAAATTAAACAATGCCAAATCCAGAGCCGCCAATTGCTTCTTATTTAGTTTGCTTACCGGCGGCAGGAGCAGTTTTTCCTGAAAGCAAATATTATCAAGGGCGTAGTCAAACAGCACAACCCCGTTTCGGGGGTTGAATTGATATTTTGCAAATTGGAAAATTTTTTCTGACATTATCTTTAATAAATTATTTGGCTGTTTCTGGGAGCTCCAACGATTTTTCTGATGTCATCAATTATTCTCTTTGCTTTCAGCTTTAGCTCACTTTTTTCTCTTTCTATGTCGTTTTTATTTACCTTGCCCGCATACAATTGCACGTGAAAGCGTAAAGAATTACCGGTACCTGAAGGCCTGATGATCAAATAATTCCAGCGGTCTTGACTAAAATAAAATCTTATGCCCTCATCAGGAAATTGAAAATTTTTACTCGGCGGATAGATACGATCATATTTTCCTGTTCTATAGATCACCGCCGAAGTCACTGGGGAGTCAGCAATTTTTACCTTGCCTTTTTGAGATTTTTGATATAAATCCAGTGATCTTTGTAAAATCATTTTTTTCAAACGATCGCCCTCGATGCCCGGGTATTCGCCATCCAGTGGATCCGGCTCATAGCGGTTGACAAAAATACCCACCTTTTGATCTGCATAAATATATTTATTCAATAATTCCAATAAACTAGTTTTATTTTTTTTCGCCCAAGCAGCGATTTCCGCTATGAGTAACGCGGCAAAAACCCCGTCCTTGTCTCTCACGTGTCCCTTCACTCCCAGTGAAAATTTATCTTTCGGCGGATAACCCAGAATAGAAAAACCATTACTTTGTTCCATCGCGGCAATATTGTAGTTTCTTTTTCCATTTTCCATACCATAGGTTTCCAGGATGAAAGGATCACACAGTTTATCATTTTTTTCTTTTTTCCCTTCCTTCAATCCCTTGACCAATCTTTTTTCCCAGGCATCTCTGACGCCTGCCGACAGGGCGGCAAAACCCACCCAGCTTTTTATTACTCCCAAATTATATTTGAGCGCCAGCCTCACGATACTATCTGTCGTGGTGTGTGACTGCACGATAAAAGAGAGATTCTTTTTTATAGAATCATCAAAATTTAATCTAAACCACAAGATCAGTGCCCACATTTCATCGGCCGGCAAAAGCATGAAATCTTTATTTTGATAAAAAACTTTTTGATCTTCCGGTACCTTTATTATTACTCCGCAGCGATCAGCGTCTGGATCAGTCCCGATTAAAATATCTAGTTTGTCCCATTCTTGGCCATATTCTTTTTTGAATGCCCTTACCGCCACCTCCGCGGCCCGAGGATCACCCGGATCCGGCTGTTGCTCTTTGCCAGGTGCGCTATTAAAAGAAGGAAACAAACCATCTAATTTTGATAAGTTATTTTCATTGATAACCCTAATTTTTTCAAAGCCCGTTTCTTTTAAAAGCCGAGGGACCGCTACTCGGCCGGCGCCGTGATAGGCACAATAGCCGATCTGTAGATTCCCAGCCTTGCTTTCTTGCCTATTAAAAATTAAAAACCCCTTAATATGTTCCCGGTGTTCTTTGTGTATATCAATCAGTTTGTGATTGCCATAATAAAATCCCCTGACCCTCTTCTCACCGCCTAAAAAGATTAATTTCTCCCTTGGCGCCTTTTGGAGTGGCATTAATTGCCTTGCCACGTCATCAGTCGTCGCTTCGTTTATATATTTATTATACATCTCATCTCTTTCTTCGGGATCAAATTGTGAGCCGTTGCCACAGGATAATTTGTAGCCGTTGTAACGATAATCATTATGACTGGCCGAAATCAAAATTCCCAGCTGAGCCTTGATGTCTTTATAAGGAATGGCAAAGGTCACTTCCGGATAAGGGCAAGGTTCGTCAAACAAATAAACGGTATATCCATAGCCCAAAAACAGCTCGGCGATTTTTTTGGCAAAATCAAAACCGCGAATGCGGCTGTCATAACCAATAACTATTTTTTTGAAGCCCTTGTCAATTCCAAACTTTGCCACTCCAGCCGAAACAGTTAAGAGCACGATATTATTCAAGGTATTGGGGCCCTTGAGGATTGGCGCATCAATACCCTCTTTTTTTAACTTTATAATTGCTGCCTTATCATAAGCCATTAATCCCCTGATGCCACCCGTGCCAAAAGTCATTTTTTGTCGAAAAGCATTGACTAGTTGTTCCCATTGCTTTCCATTTATCGCCAAGCAGATTCCTGTTTTCGCCTGAGGTGAAATCTTATCAATATTTTTATCGTTCAGCCATTGCTTCAAATTCTCGACGGCAGTGACTCTCGCTTTTTCAAACAGCGCCTCGTCTATCCTCCCTTCCTTCAAGGCCTCATCCAGATATTTTCTGATTCCTGTCTCCGCCTGTTTGATTTTTTTTTCTAAATTAATTTTTTTCATAGTGCTTTCTTATTACCCAAATATTATTCAAAAAGGCCACGGCCGGAATTGCCCAGTCATCCAGTCATCCGACCGGACAGGTCCGACTGGGCACCCGGTCGGATGACCGGGTGAACCGGCGCATAGGAGTTTTGTGTCCCCCCGGGACATCTCTCATACCTACGGTAGATCTCCCGAAGGGATGACCGCAGGGAGACAGACTTAAATATTTATAAAAAAGGTGTAGGCCGGAATTGAACCGGCGCATAGGAGTTTTGCAGACTCCCGCCTTACCACTTGGCTACTACACCAAACTATTCAAAATTCGATTTTTTAATATTTCTTTTTGCTGGCTGTTATCTTTGAGTTCATACTCTCTTTTTACCGCATGCCAGACTATTTTTATCCTACCTTAATTTCTGGCTTATTTCAAGGTTATATATTAAATTCAAAACCCGTTCCGAAATTCATCGCAACGGGCTTCTAAGGTTAGATCGCCTTTACTCTAATCTTCTCCAGCTCCTTCTCTGTCGGTGGTTTTTTCAAGATTCCGTGTTTGGCACCCATCTCGGTCACCACGCTATTGGAATTGAGCATTGCTAGTTGCAACGATTTTTTGATATTACCTTTATATAAAATTAATCCGCTGATAAACCCCGAGCCAAAAGCATCGCCCGCACCTGTGGCATTGACTACTTTTTTGTCCAAAATATCCGCCCAAAGTATTTCTACCCCGTTCTTGACCCAGGCGCCACTTTTACCACCAGTGACAACCAAGACTGCCTTATTCGCCAAGTCGCCCAAGACTTCAAAAATCCTTTTTATGTTTTTGGTTTTTACTCGCGTCAGCTTTTGTGCTTCTTCTATATTTAAAAACAAGACATCGGTTGCTCGGAGCATTCTTTTCAATTTTAGACTTCCCAGTTCCAATTCCGCTCCGCCCGGATTCCAAGCGATTTTGATTTTATTCTTTTTAGCCGCGGCAAAGAGCTGATTCAAAAGCTTCAGATTGGCATTGAGTGAAGTAATAAAAAACCACTTGGCTTTTAGCTGATTGACCTTGGCTGGGTTGAAGTCAGCAAAATCCGATGCCCCGCGAAAAACCAAGGCTGTGCGCTCGCCAGCTTTATCCAAAAATATCACCGAGTAGCCAGTCTCTTCTTTTTTGTCAATCATGACGAGTCCCGTGTCTACCTTGAATTTTTTCATCGTGGCGATTATCTCCGTCCCAGCTAGATCAGCGCCCACTCGGGCCATGAGCGCTGTTTTTATTCCCATATTGGAGAGAGTCGCTGCCACATTGGTGCCCCCGCCGCCAATATCAAAATACATTTTTTTGATTTTGATCTTTTCACCCACCACCTCGGGGTTAAACGGATGACAGATCTTCGCGCCCTGGCAGGACATATCTTTATTTAGGATAAAAATATCTTTCAGAGCCGAACCGATGGAGATAACTTCAAATTTTTTCATAGTATTTTTTGGGTAGTTAATCTATTTGTATTATACAATAAGGCATGACAATTAGGTAATTACTTATCCCTTTTAATTTTTCTAACAATTCCTTTATTGGCATCCACTTCCACTAAGTCACCATCTTTTAACATTTGTGTGGCTATTTTTGTGCCGATAATACAGGGTTTTCCTAGTTCACGAGCGACAATAGCTGCGTGACAAGTAATTCCACCAGTATCTGTAACAATGGCCATTGCTTTTTTCATAGCTGGAACAAATTCTGGTGCCGTATAGACAGCAACCAAGATATTACCCTCCTTAAAATTGATAATCTCTGATGATTTTAATATGCGTTGGCAAACACCCTTGACTATTCTACCAGGGGAACCAGTTTGCCCCATAATTTTATTTTGAGAAAGACAAGGCGTGAAAGTTGTTTGTTTAGAGATAACCTTCATCTCTTTTTTTGCCGTTGCGCCCTCAAAGACAACCGTGCTATGGTATGGACTATGAAAGAAAAAAGTAGATTCCTTCCTTCTTTTGATTTTATGCCTCAGATTTTTTTTATTATTCAATAAACTAATTATTTCGCTAATCTGAAGTTGTTCTAAATCGTTCGGACTTACACCAAGGATATCAGCGGCCACATGCCACTCCCTTTGCAACCCATATTTGATATAAGGAACAACGAAAGAAGATAATTCATCTTTAAAGTAAATTATAGCACGTAGGAAAGAAGCCTCTTTTTTTATAATTGAGGGTATTTGATGCTTTTTATTTTTTGTACGGGCAACCATGGCCACAGCAATATCTGGGAAAAAAGACTCGATGGTTCTTGCCCCGCCGTTTAAAGAAGTTAGACAGTAGTAGGTAGGTAGCAAACTATTTATTTTTTTTCTTAGCCACTCATTATCTTTATATTTTTTGGTGATCTCATCTTTACTAATAGCGCCATACTTTATTTTTATTTCTTCGGCTATACTCGTAATCGCTTCTGAATAATTATTTATACTTGTGTTTCTAACCGGTTCCGACAGGGAAACCATTATCGAGGCGGTCTCCTTTTTGCTATATTTATTTTTTAGTTTGTTTTTTATCGATTTTTCCAATTCTTGGGTTAGAAGATAAAAAGCATTACTATAAGGATAAAGGTTACCCAGCAGAAAGATAATTTTTTTAAATAAAATAGGTAACTCTTTTTTATTTATTTTTTTGTTTCTAGTGTCCTCGACAGTTTTTCTTAATTTTCTTAAGTATCCATCAAAAATAGTCAATTCCTTTTCAACTGAGTCTGGGGCCAGATACTTTTTCATAGATTGAAAGAGACGTTCTGGAGCATCGGCTTCCATATAGACCGTTAATTCTGAATTTATTACTTCATATACGAAACCAACATCAGTCCCCGTTATTCTTCTGTAATTTTTTAAAAATTCCTTGCTGGACCAGAAAGAAAGGTAGAGGGGAGGGTGATATTCTCTAAAAGATAAATTAAATAACAAATTTTTGTACAATATCATAGTTATTTTAATAATTTGGCTGACTTATTCAGCATATCAATAATCTAAAATTGACTTATGTTTTCAGTTTATCATGCGCTTACTCGCGGGGCAAATCAAAAAGCCCGAGACATCGTTCCCGGGCTTTTATTATTAAAGAAGGCGGTTTGATTTCCAATCAACAATTAATCATCAGGCTCCAAGTATAACTTGGAGCCAACGAACATATTATTTTAAGTATTCCTCCATCTTTTTCACATCATCTGGATTGGTAAAACTTTTCCATTTGCCAGTCACTGGCACAGTCTTGACTTTCTTTTCTTTGGCGAGGACACTGACCGCATCAGTCAATTCATATTCGCCTCGGGGGGACAGGCCAATTTTCTTGATGGCGGTAAAAATGTCCGGTGTGAATTTATACATGCCGATATTGACGATATAATCGCGCGGACGGCTCGCGTCAAAATCAATATCCGGCTTGGGTTTTTCTACTATTCTTTCTAAAAAATTATCGCCATCAGTTTTAAATAATCCATAAGGCGACGGATCATCAGTCACCATCCCGCCGGCATAACAAAATTTATCAGCCAATTCTTTCATCCTCTGCAAATCTTCCACCGCGTAGAGATCATCACCATTAATCACGACAAAATCTTCGTCACCGATTACTTCTTCGGTCGCCGCCACGGGCATGGCGGTGCCATATTTTTCTGTGCCCATTTTCTCAAATTGATCCACAAGTTTCAAATTAAATTGCTCGGCATAATCTCTAGCAAATTCTTCCATTTTTTCTTTTTTATGCCCGACCACCAAGATGATTTCCGCAAATCCGGCCGCCTGGATATTTTTGAGCGAATAATATAAAAAAGGACGCTCTTTCACGTCGATTAGATGTTTCGGTTTGTCCGCTGACAGCTCGAGCATTCTCGTGCCCTTGCCTGCGGCCATAACAACTACTTTCTTTATCATAAGGAAGTATCAATTTAGTAATTTAAATTTTATAAAATTATATCTAAAAATATCTTTTGTAATTTCCAAATCCCAAATTACAATTTCCAAATAAATCTCAAATCTCAATATTCAAATTACAAAAATAATTAATCTTTGGATTTTGGAATTTGTAATTTATTTGGAGCTTGTATCTTGGAGCTTGGAATTTTTTAGGGTATCATCTTCCTTATCAGCCTCATCCCTCTCATCATATTATACCATCCCGGCCTTAATACATAATCCCACGTGCCCAAAAATCGATATTCTGTTCCGCCAAAACCCTTTTTGAATCTAGTAATGCCAGCCCAAGCCTCATTTTCCTCGCTCGCGCCCCAGAGATCATAAATTTTATAACCAGCCTGCTTGGCCTCTTTCATCGCTGTCCACTGGAGAAGATAGTTGGGCATCAGGTCTCGGCTGTCATTGCTCGACGCGCCATGCAAGTAGGTCGCCGTATCGCCAAAATAAACCGCCATAATCGTCCCGAGCGCTTTACCCTCATACTCGGCAAAATATAATTTCAGCTTCATATCCTTGCTGTTGTCGCCAAAAAAGCCAATCAACTTTTCATAATATTCTTTTTCATAGATTTTAATTTTGTTCCTGCCCGCTGTTTCTTCTGACAGCTTATAAAATGTATTGATTGGAAATTGGAAATTGCCCGCCCCGCTTCGCTTGTCGAGGCCGGGGGAAATTGGAAATTTTATTTTTACCCCCTTCTTCTCCGCCAGCCGGATATTATATCTAGTTTTTGGGTGCATGGCCTCCAACAATTCCTCCTCGCTTTTGGTTAGGTCAATCAAGATAGTACTCCCTGGCTCCTGGCTGTGGGTCAAAATTTTGGGCTTTTGAAATCCTACTCGGCCCAGAAACCCAACCACGTAATCCTTGTATTCATAGGGTGGGTTAACGCGCAAAAAAACTCGGTCTTTTAAATCACTCCTTCCTTTTTCTAATATTTTACCATAAGCCGCGGCTCTTTTGTCTGAATATTCTTTGTCCCACACCAGCCCGCGCGGGCAATAAATGTATCGTTGGCCCAAAGGCAGTGGTCGGTCAATACCCTGAACCGCGACGCGCATTTCCCCATCATCCAAAAACGCCGTGCGTTCAATCTTATAGCCGAGCATTTCTTTATTAAATTCACCCCAGTCAAAAGACTGTAAAAAACTGGCCGGACTAGTATTATCCACGACAAACTGGTCCCACTCTTTTTTGTTATTGTAGTTAGTGATGATTTCCATAAGTTGTAGTGTATTACTTTTTGAGAAATTAGGCAATTGACATTTTGGCAGTTTTATACTAATCTAAGGTGAACACAAAAAGAAAACTTGAATCAAAATTACACACACATATCAAGAAGGGAGCTCCAGATGTTACGTAAAATTTTGTTTTTGTTGTTTGTGCTGACCTCGGTTCTTATCGCGCAAAAACCGGTCAACAAAGTCGGTATGCTCGTTCAATTCCTGAACGGCACCGACCCGGTCAAACGGGGATTTTATTATCGCAATCCCCAGATCACCTGCCAGTTGGTACATGGACCGTTTGCCATTTCTAGCCGGCTTGATGTTTCTGCGACTGACACAGTCAGTCATATTGTGGACGCGTTTGTTTCCTATAAAATTCATCCGCAATGGAAGCTTCAAGGTGGCCGGCTCATCAATTGGATGCGTGCTATTGATCCACCTCATGAGGGTAAGATTTTTATTCTAAATCCATATTCTCCGTTCCGAAACCCCGCATCTGATATGGGTGTTGGAGTTCAATATGGAGAGTTGGGCCAGAGGAATTTTTTTACTCTATATATCCTCAATGGCCCCGGCGGGTTGGTTGACGACAATACCTCTATGGACGTGCTGTTCTATTTTGAACAGCGCCCAGCATCCTGGCTGGTCACTCGCGGTGGCTTCCAAACCGGTAAACAGCCCGCGCCCGCCGGCCAGAAAGACAAAGAGTTCCTGCAGGTATTTTTTAACTTCGCGGGCAACTCTATTGGAGGCTCACTGCTTCAGGAAAAAAGCCAGTCATTGGAATATGGTGGCTGGCTGTTAGAGGCGACTCACCAGTGGAAAAAATTGGCCGGTGCTGACAGCTTGCAACTCGTCTCCCGATATTACAACATTGGCAACAGCCAAGTTAAAGATTACCGCGGGAGGGAAACAGTAATAGGATGCCAGTACTTCAAAGACATCCTGAAGTTCCAAATAAATTATATCTGGCGCGAGAACGGGAGGAATGACTTCCTTGCTCTGTGTCAGATCTGGTACGCATTCCGGTTTTGAGGAGGATTAAACCATGAAAATAAAAAAATTGTTCGGAGCCAGCCTAAGTGCGGAAAATATTCTCAAGGCTGGTTTTAAAAAATTGAGCCAGTATAATTTCTGGCAACTCGCGTCAAGCCCCCGCTGGAACTTAATATTGGTTGGGGAGGTATTGGGCGAAACTATGAAATCATGTCGCTCATTCAAAATCCTTCGGATTAAATCCAAACGCGACTATTTGTTTCATTGCCAGCTGGTTGAAATCAATGGGGATGAGCGCAATTTAGTCACTAACTGGCAACAAATTTGGCAGATGACTCAAAAGATAATGAAGGGGGAAAAAGGCACTTTTTTATTCCCCCAGCCTGACGGGTTTGGAATAAACGCAATGGAAGTTCAAGCCATTTTCTTCAAATAAATTAACCCCTCGTGTCTGGAGCACACGAGGGTATTTTTTTGTCTAAAAAACCTTTTTGGGATAGTATTATATCAGTAGGGGCAGAAAATTTTCTGCCCTTAAAATCCCAGTGCTACTGTTGAACTGGGCACAAGATTTTGTGCCCCTACAAGGTTGGTTCAGTTTTGCAAACTGAACCAGGATATTATTTATAGCAGAAAACCAGTAAACCTATTTTGTTGGCCAAACCAATAGCTTAAGTTTTTAATAAATTTAAAGGTTCAAATTGCAAATTTGAACCAACAAACGTGTATGCCCAAAAACTTCATCCCCCAAGACCAATATTTTAAAAAAGCCAAAGAACTTGGTTACCGCGCTAGGAGTGCTTTTAAGTTGGAAGAGATTCAAAACAGATTCCATCTTCTGAAACCAGGCTTAGACATCTTAGATCTCGGCGCCGCGCCGGGGAGCTGGTTGCAGTATGCTAGTAAAATTGTTGGCCCGAAGGCTATGTTGGTTGGTTTAGATTTACAACCAATAGAATCCATTACCAAAAACATCAAAACTTTTGTGGTTGATATTTTTTCCGAGGAGGCTGTTAAATTGATTCAAAAGCACCACCCCAAACTTTTTCCAATCATTCTTTCCGACCTCGCCCCAGCCACCTCTGGCGAAAAAGAGCTCGATCATTTGCGTTCTTTAGAGCTAAACCGTCAAGTCGTTGAATTGTCAGCCAAGTTTTTGGCTCCACGCGGAACAATAGTGCTCAAGGTTTTTCAAGGCAGTGACTTCACTGATTTTATCAAAGAATTAAAAACCCAATTCAGTCAGGTAGAAGTCTATAAACCCAAAGCCAGTAGAGATAGGAGTTTTGAAGTATACGTGATTGCGAGGAGGTAGGAAGCGGAGTATAATAAAAACACAAGCTCCAAGATACAAGAAACAATTTCCAAATAAATTTCAAACATCAAATTCCAAATAATTGAATATTGGTGCTTGAGAATTATTTTGTGCTTTGTGCTTGAGATTTGGTGCTTATTTGTTTCTTGTTTCTTGTATCTTGGAAATTAATAAAATTTTTATGCACACCCTCGACAATCTCGCCCGCCTTGGCCAATTGGACAAAAGCAATATGCTAGAATCCATCGCGCTTTTGCCCCAGCAAATCGAACAGGCTTGGAGTGAAACTCAAAAATTGAAAATCCCCGCTCATTACAAAAAGGTTAATAAGGTTGTTATCAACGGCATGGGCGGCTCTGGACTCGGCACCCACCTGATCCGTTCTATTTATTTTAAAGAATTAAAATTGCCGGTTGGCAATATTCACAGCTATGACCTGCCCGGCCTGGTAGACAAAAACACGCTCTATATTATTTCCAGCTATTCTGGCACGACCAAAGAGCCCTTGGCGACCATCAAAGAAGCCCAGCGCCGCGGCGCCAAAATTCTGGGCATTACCACTGGTGGCGAATTGGCTGAGTTAATAAGGAGTCAGCGCATTCCCGGCTACGTTTTCAATCCAGAATACAATATTTGCAACCAGCCGCGCATGGGACTCGGCTATTCTATTGTCGGTCTGCTTGGATTGCTGAACAAGTGCGGTGTTATCAAAACAGCCGCGCAGGAAATAAAATCAGCCATTACCATGTTGACTCGGTTGAACGAAGAATATTCTCCTCGCAATTCTTTTGACAAAAATAGCGCCAAGCAAATCGCCGCAGATTTACAGGGCAAAATCCCTGTCATTATTGCTTCCGAATTTCTCTCCGGCAATGCCCATGTCCTGGCCAATCAACTCAATGAAAACGCCAAAAATTTTTCCGCTTACTTTCTTATTTCCGAGCTCAACCATCATCTGTTAGAAGGCCTGGCTCATCCTGTTTCCAATCACAAAAATTTGCACTTTCTATTTTTAGAATCCAATCTGTATCACCCACGCAACAAGAAACGTTACGCTATCACCAAGGAAATAGTCAGTCAAAATAAAGTCAGCTATTCCAGTTTTACCGTCCCGGGCGCCAGTGAGTTGGAGCAGTCATTTACTACCTTGCTCTTTAGTTCTTATCTCAGTTTTTATCTCGCTATATTAAATGATCTCGACCCTTCGGCCATTCCTTATGTTGATTACTTTAAAAAGCAGTTAGCCAAGTAATACAAATTACAAATCAAGTACAAATATACAAATAAAACGTAATCCAATATGGACGACGGAGAAAATAAGGTTATTTATCCGGAGTTAAGCTATAAAATAATGGGTATTTTATATTCTATTTTTAACGATTTAGGCTATGGTTATCAGGAAAAATATTATCAGCGGGCGTTAATAATGGCTTTTGGCCAAGCGGGTATAAAATTTAAAAGTCAATTATATGTTAAATTAAAATATAAAGACGCGAGCATCGGTTTCTATCTGGCAGATTTCTTAATTGAGGATAAAATAATTTTAGAAATAAAAGTTGGTGATCACTTTTCCCAACAGTACATAGCCCAAACCTATGCTTATCTCAAGGCCACCAAATTAAAGTTAGCTATTTTGGCCCACTTCACCAGCAGGGGTATTATCTCAAAACGGATTCTAAACTTATATTAAATATTTGTATATTTGTAAATATTCGTAATTCGTATTAATTATATGAAAAGATATTTAGCCACACTCTCTATTCTCGTCACCGATCGCCAGGCGAACGTTGCCAAGGTTAATGCTCTTTTGACGACCAACGGTCATCTGATTATATCGCGCCTCGGTGTCAATCCGAGTACTGCCTGCTTGGCTCACTGCCTTGGTATTATTATGCTGGTCTTATCCGGTGAAAAAACGAGAATCCATAAACTGGCGACTGATTTGAATAAACTCCGGGGCATTCAAGCCAAACTCTCTTTTATGTTCAGCGCATAGCAGGATTATCAAAGGTCGTGGTTCATAAAACCACGGCTTTTTGTTATAATCAAGGTATGTTTAAAACCAATCAATCC
>JAKLID010000012.1 GCA_022709795.1 Patescibacteria group bacterium
TGCTACGAGCGAGGCGCCAAAGCCAAAGCCGACAATCATCAAAGGTACGCCTTCTGGATTTTTGAGTCCGCCATACAAAACAAATAAACCTGCTACGCCCAAAAGTGACAACGCCACCACTAAAAATCCAGCCACTGCTCCACCCCTCATTGCCACCCTCACCGCCGAATTAATATCCTTCATAGCCGCCGCCGCTGTCCGGACATTAGCCCGGACCGAGATATACATTCCGATATAGCCAGCCAAGCCGGAAAAAACCGCGCCCACCAAAAAAGCAATAGCTGTTTTTAATCCCAAACTCCAATCACCCGATACGGCATAGATACCAAAAATTACCGCTACCCCGATCACTGTGATAATGGCAATCGTTGTATACTGCCGCTTGAGAAAAGCCATCGCGCCTTCTTTTATCGCTTGGGCGATTTCCTGCATCTGACTAGTACCCTGGTCTTTCTTCAAAACACTTTTGGCCAAAAGAAAAGCGACTGCCAAACCCAGGACGCTGATTACGAAAACTAAACCTAGTTCCATATATATTTTCCCTTTTGCCAGCCATCAAATCAGCTGACAATAATATTAATTGATAAAAAATATTTTAAATTTATTTCTTCTTTTTTTGTTCCTCACTTTCTATAATTGAACACCTAAATATTTTTATTCTTGTCTTCCTGTATTTTTATATTCTTGTTTTCTATTCTATTCCTCTCCTTTCCCTTTCTTCTTGGGCTGAATTACCTCACTCTCAGTTTCTTTTGTTTCCTGGCTTTCTTGCTTTTTTGGTTCTATCACTTCCCCCTCCGCATTATCCATTTTTGTCAACTCTCCATCCGCACTCTCTGCTTCTATTTTATCTTCCATAATATCTATCCGCCAGCCGGTCAGTTTGGCCGCCAGTCTCACATTCTGACCTTCCTTGCCAATTGCCAAAGATAATTGATCCGGATGTACATAAACAATCGCTTCTCTGCCAATATAACCATCTTCTCTCTCATTATTATCTTCCTCCGTTTTTTCATCTTTCTTTTCCTTTATTTCTTTGTCTTCTTGTGTTCTTGTCTTCTTGTGTTCTTGCTCTTTTATCTCCACCCTCACTACCTTGGCCGGCGATAAAGCTTTGGCGATAAATTTGATCGGGTCTTCCAGCCATTCAATTATATCGACTTTCTCTCCGCCGAGCTCATTGATAATTGTCTGAATTCTTGTCCCTCGCTGACCCACGCACGAACCGATCGGATCTACATTTTCCTCCTTGGCCATCACTGCCACCTTTGACCGCGAGCCTGCTTCTCTGGCAATACTTTTGATCTGTACCGCACCCGAAGCAATCTCCGGCACTTCTAGTTTGAGCAACTTACGCAAAATCTCCGGGTGCGCCCTAGACACAATAATTCTCGGCCCTCTGGCACCCTGCTCTACATTTTTTATATAAAATTTAAATCTGGCTCCCGGCAAATATTTTTCCGACCAGATCCCCTCTTCCATGGGCATCACCGCAGTTGTACTGCCAAAATCCACCAACACGATTTTTCCTTCCTGCCTTTGCACCGTGCCAGTCAAAAGTTCACCCACTTTGTCCTGATATTCTTCAAATACAGTATTTCTTTCCGCCTCGCGTAATTTTTGGATTACCACCTGCTTGGCAGTCTGCGCTGCCATCCGGCCAAATTCACCCGGCACTTGCAGCTCTTGAATCAATTCTTCTCCCAGCTTGATAGACTTTTTGATTTCCTTGGCCTCAGCCAAACTGATCATAGTTTTAGGATTAAATCTCTTCACTTCTTCTCCTTCCGCGTCCAATTCCTCCATTTCTCTTTCTTCTTCCTTTCTCGCGGTTGCTGGCACCAAGCCGGCCTCAATTTCCTCAGCCAATTTCATTCTCTCCTCTTTGAGTTTTTCATACTCGGCCTTGAGTTCGTCCTCCACTACTTCCTTCACATCAAACACCTTGAAACCACCAGTTTCCATATCAAAATCAACTTTGATATTTTGGAGCTTATTACCAAAGTCTTTGCGGTACGCGGCGCCCAGAGCCGACTCAATCGTCTCCACCACCGACTCCACCGGAATTCTTTTTTCATCGCACACTTGCTTGATCGCTTGTGACAATTCTGAAGCCATAATGTTTTCCTATCATTTTATCCTGACCCCGCTTCTCGCGAGAGGCGGGGGAAGGATCCCATCGCAACCTGTTCTAACCATGGGATCTTTCGCTTGTGCTCAAGATAAACTAAAAATTATTAACAATTTATTAACAATTAAAGCTAGTTTATTATCTAAACTAGCTAAAATCATTATACACAATCCCCCAAAAACGGTCAACTATCTTTGATACTTTTGCCTTTTGCCCTTTTCCTTTTGCCTTTTGCCTTTTGAATTTTGCCTTATAATTATTCCTCCTTACTTTTGCCTTTTGCCTTTTGAATTTTGCCTTTACTCTCCTACTTTCACCCCGATCCCCTTCTCCCTTATCACTCTTCCGTTTTGTCCAGTCAACACCACGTAAAAATTGTATTCTCCAGCCGCGAGTCCCTCTACCACTACTCCCGCCTCCTCACTTCTTACTTCCTTATACCCGACCCAGACTGACTCCTCGCCTTTTTTCTGACTGTAAAAATCAATCTTTTTAAATAGAGAATAATCACTAATTTTTACTTGCAAATTTAAAGGGAATTGTTCCTGATAAATCTGTTGGCCGTCTGTTGGCGAAATCCAACTCACCGGATTCACATACCCCGCTGGCAATTCCAAATAAATTTTAATATTTTTCTCTTTGCTATTATCCACGTCATCGTAAACCACCACTTTCAAGAAATGCTGACCATTGGCTAGACCGATCATCTGATAACTATTTAAATTAAAAGGCTGACTCTTTTGCGTGCCAATCAGCTCATCGTCAATATAATATTCCGCCCTGACTATCCCGCGTTTGGCGCTAGTCTCAATCGTCACGCCAAGCATCGGATCACTAAAAGTCGCGCCATCAAAAGGCGAGGTTATCTCCAGCTTTGGTTGATTCTCTTCGGTGTGCACATTATCATAATCAGTCGGCGGATTCTCTTCAGTGATTAAATTATTCTTTTCCGCCCACAGCCTGACTCCTGCTTCAAAACCATTGTACATCGGATCCTTGCTTGGGTTGCTTGGCATCGGCCCCAAAATATCGCCCGGCGTCACATATTGCAGGATCGAATGAACTGCTGTCTTGTATTTTCTTTCTTCAATCAAATTCGCCGGCGTCAACTCGGTCGCCAGCTTGCCAGTTGTCTTATCCACCTTGACGACCGTCTCCGCCGCCACCTGACCATTCAGCATTGGCTTGTCTGGCAAGGGTCTCGCCTCCGGCGCGTCAAAATTTTCTACTGGCGTGCCCGCCAAGACCCTTTTCATATATTCATTCCAAATCGGCCCGGCCACCACGCTGCCGTCCGCCTTGCCTTTCATTTCCGTGTTGTCATTATTGCCGACCCACACGCCAGTCACTAGACTCGGTGTATAGCCCATGGTCCAGCCATCATGAAAATCATTAGTTGTGCCAGTCTTGGCTGCCACCGGTCGATCACTCAAAGTCAGATAATTTTTCTCGCCAAAGATCCATGCCCTGGCCCCATTGTCTGATAAAATACTGTTTATTTGTTTGGCCACTTGTGGATCCAATACTTGCTCGCCCTCATTATCTCCCGGTTTTAATTCCTCCAATACTTTTCCATTCTTATCTTCCACTTTCAAAATATATTGTAACTCGTGTTTGATGCCGTTTTGAGCGAACACCGCAAATGCTTGGGTGTGGTCCACCAATTTCACTTCTCCGCCGCCAAGTACTAATGATAATCCAAATCTTGATCGATCAGCTAGTGTGGTATAACCCATCTTGTCTGCCAAATCCAAGACCTTCTTTATCCCGACAATATAAATCGTCTTGACTGCCGGGATATTGAGCGAGCCGCCCAATGCTTTGCGGATAGAGACTGGCCCATTTTCTTTACCGCTGTAATTGTGCGGTGTATAATCCTTGCCGGTCTCGGTTTTAAATGTCGTCACTGTGTCAAACAAAACAGTCTCTGGTGAAAAACCTTCCAAAAAAGACGCCGCGTACACGATCGGCTTGAATGATGAGCCTGGTTGCCTCGGCTGCATTGTCACATTGACCGCGCCAAATTCTTCATTAAAATAATCCCTGGATCCCACCATGGCCAAAACCTCGCCGGTCTTGGCATCAATTGATACCAGCGCCGCGTTGTGTGCCGCGTTATTTTTCTCATTTCTCTCTACTCCAGCCGCGATCGCCTCTTCAGCGATTTTTTGTTTATCATAATCCAGACTGGTGATCACTTTCAGTCCGCCTTTTTCTGCCACTTCCTCGCCATATTTCTCCGCCAATAATTCTTTTATATATAAAGTAAAATGTGGCGCCACAATACTTTGGGATAATTTTTTAAATTCCAGCTTTTCATCTTTTGCCGCCTGACCTTGCTCCGCGGTGATATAACCGAGCTTGACCATAGTCCCAAGAACAAATTTTTGCCGGGCCATCAAGTCCTCCACGTGCGAACCATAAGGCGAATAATAAGTTGTCGCCTTGAGCATCGCGCCGAGCACCGCTCCTTCGGCAATATCCAAATCTTTCGCGTGCTTGCCAAAATATGTCCCGGCTGCCGACTCAATACCATAAGCGGTTGAACCATACGGCACCACGTTGAAATACATTTCCAAAATTTCTTCCTTGGTAAATTTCTTTTCTAAATAATAGGAGAAAATCATCTCCTTGAATTTACGCGTATAAGTGTGTTCTGACGAAAGTAGTGCATTTTTTACCAATTGCTGGGTAATAGTTGATCCGCCTCTGGCCGGACCAATTCCAAAAACTTCGTGCAATCCCACTTTGACCAGAGCTGGTAAATCAAAGCCCGGATGCTCATAAAAAGAAGCGTCCTCCGTAGCGATCACTGCCCAGCGTACATGCTCCGGTATTTGATCCAATGGCACCCAGACTCTTTTCTCATCGCTAGAAAAATAATAGAGTAGGTGTGTCCCGGTCCGATCATAAATCTTGGTCGCCGAGCCTTGCGACGCCGCGATCATTTCTTCTCTTGTCGGTACTTTGCCGGAATAGTACATCAAAGCCCCAAAAATAAAAATAACCACTACTACCAAAGCTACCAGTCCCCACTTAAAAATCTTAGCCATTATCTTTTTGAACCAGTGGCTTTCTCCACCTCCCCTTTTACCATAATAACCACCAATTCGTGGCACGACCCTCTCTCTTCCCCGGTCCAAGAGAGCTTCAGCTTTTCTTTTGGCCACCGCGTGTGCGCCAAAACGGCCTTCGTGCTCCCAGCTTCTGGGTGATTTTATTTTTAATGCTGGTATCGGCATACAATAAAATTCCTAATTTCTAATTCACTAATTTCTAATAAAATTTTCAATGATTTAATTTCTTTCCATTTACTTCTATCATATTTCCACATATTTCTTCCCCTCTCCCTCACCCTTAATGTCAGATGACCTGTCCCTAATTCCTGATCTCTGATTCCTGATCTCTGATTTAACTCGTTTAAATGTTTTCTGTGTTCCCCGCCTTATTGCCATTATACCAATATTAAGCTAAAATGGTAATAATATGCTCAATGCTTAAATTATCATTATTTGTATATTTGTATTCATTTGTAATTTGTATTAAGCCTTCTATTATACTAATTTAACCCTAAAATATGGCTCAAAGCAAGTCCGAACAAATTAAAGAACTTTTAGACAAAGGCGTGGCCAACATCTATCCCAGCCGCGAATTCCTGGCTGAACGCCTGAATAACGGTCAGAAACTCAGAATTTATCAGGGGTTTGACCCTACTGCCAGTACTCTCCATATCGGCAATATGGTCGGCATTCTGAAACTCAAACAATTTCAGGAGCTCGGTCATGAAGTGATTTTTCTAATCGGCGACTACACTGCTATGATTGGTGACCCGGACAAAAAAACCGCCCGCCAGCAACTGACTCGTGAGCAAGTCCTGGCCAATTGTAAAGATTACCAAAAGCAAGCCTCGCGCTTTTTAAACTTCAAAGGCAAAAATCCTGTCGCCTTAAAATTTAATAGCCAGTGGCTGAAAAAACTCACCTTTGCCGAGACCCTTGAGTTGCTGACCAATTTCACTGTTCAAAGAATGTTAGAGCGCGATCTTTTTCAAGAACGAATCAAAGCTGGTAATCCGCTTTACTTGCACGAATTTATGTATCCCGTCATGCAGGCTTATGACTCGGTCGCTATGGACGTGGATGGCGAGATCGGTGGCAATGATCAAACTTTTAATATGTTGTCTGGCCGCGATCTGATGAAATCTCTCAAGGGCAAAGAAAAATTTGTCCTCACTATGAAGCTGCTGGAAGATCCGACTGGTAAAAAGATGGGTAAGACTGAAGGTAATATGATCACGCTAAATGACTCGCCGACTGATATGTTTGGCAAAGTCATGAGCTGGACTGATAATATGATTTCTCTGGGCTTTGAACTCTGTACCAATGCCACCATGGCCGAAGTCGCTGATCTTGAAAAAATGTTAAAAAACGGCGTCAATCCGCGCAATCTCAAAGCCCAACTCGGCAAAGAAATAGTCACCCTCTATCACTCCAAGCAAAAAGCTGTTGAAGCCGAAACTGAATTCAATAAAATTTTTAAAGACAAAGATACTCCTGATGATATTTCAGAAACTGTCATCGCCAACCAATCATACAATATCATCGACCTCATCATCACCGCAAAATTAATTACCAGCAAATCAGAAGCCAAGCGTCTAGTTGAGCAAGGTGGAGTAAAGCTGAATGACCAAATAATTAAAAATTGGAAAAATAGTGTTACCCCAAAAACCGGTGACATCCTCAAGGTCGGCAAACGTAAATTTACGAAATTAATCATCAAGTAACTTTTATTTTATTTCTCCCCTCTCCTGGCTAGGAGAGGGGCAAGGGGGTGAGGTTTTAATATTGACTTTTCCAAGATAAAATTATACTATAAAACCATTATAATAAACCAGTTATAATGGTTTTTTAAAGCCTTTTTAAATAATAAAAATCATCCCGCGCCAGCGGGATACCATAATTTTGCCTTTTGATTTTTTATTTTTGCCTTTTTACGGGCGGCTAGCTCAGATGGTTAGAGCGCGTCACTGATAATGACGAGGTCGGAGGTTCGATTCCTCCGCCGCCCACCAGACAAAAATCATCCCCCGCAGGGGGATACCATAATTTTACATTTTGATTTTTGATTTTTTAATTTGTTTACGCCGAGGTAGCTCAGCGGTAGAGCGAAGGACTGAAAATCCTTGCGTCGGCAGTTCGACTCTGCCTCTCGGCATTTTATTCCATCTAAGGCGAGACTGAAAAATTTTATCCGGTCGGATGACCGGACCTTGCGCCCCGACAGCAACAGCTCGTCGGGACCCTGCCTCTCGGCAAATTGTATATTAAGTGGGCGCGGGTTTGCTCCCGCGCCTATTTAACAAAAATTCTCTCCGTTTTTTGCCTTTTGCCTTTTGCCATTTTACTTTCTTAACGGGCTGTCGTATACCGGTAGTACGCATGCTTTGGGAGCATGTTGACTGGGTTCAATTCCCAGCAGCCCGAAATGAGTTTATGAATGAGGGATGAAGCGACACAACTGCTTGTGTCGCGATGGGAATTGAAGGGTTTGGCTATGTTCGCTACTGCGAACAGACAAACCCCGGCTCGAAGAGAATTCCCGAGAGCCCGAAATTTAATAACTATGATCAAAGCTGTAATTTTTGATATTGATGGAGTTTTGCTTGATTCTTTTGAGGCTAATCTAAAATTTTTTCAAGACCTCATGATTAAAACTGGTTATCAGCCACCCACGCGAGAAGAGTACCTAAAAATTTTTCATTTCACCATGATGGATGCTATAAAATATCTTGTACCGTCTGGCTCTGAAGAAGAAGTAAATAGACTTTGGACAATGGGTAAAAATAGGGCAGTGCCTTACCCAACCGAGCTGTTAATTATGCCCGACAACGCGCTAAAAACTATCAAAAAATTAAATAAATTTTATTTACTTGGCATTGTCACCAGCCGTATCAGAGAGGCTATTTATGGATCTTCTCCTCTCTCAAAATTGGAAAAATATTTTCAGACTGTCATCTCTTTCCAGGACACGATCAATCATAAACCCCATCCAGAACCACTGGTCTTGGCCGCCGCGAGATTAGGTGTGCGACCCAATGAATGCGCCTATATAGGTGATGTAGCCAATGATATAGAAGCGGCAAGAGCGGCCGGCATGAAAGTAATTATCTACTCAAAAAATAACTTTCCTGAAGCTGATGCCTGCACATCATCATTTGATCAGCTGTCAGAACTAATCGCCACTTTATAAGCTAAAATAGAAAATCACTGGTAGTTTCCCCAACCGTGTCCTCCACGGTTTTAAAAATCTAATTTTTATGAAATTTACTTTTCTCTTTGTCGACAAAACCCGCGCCCAAATCTGGCAGGATACTGAAACTGAATATCAAAAACGCCTCAGCCATTTCGTCAAATACAATCTCAAAATAATCCCACCGACCAAAAATAAAACCCAGAGCGAATGCATTGAGCTTGAATCAAAAAATCTTCTTTTGAGTCAACCAGCTGGCAAAAATTTTCTAATCACCTTGGACAAATCCGGCCAAAAATTATCATCAGAAGAACTGGCCAAAAAACTGAATTCCTGGCAAACCACCCACCCACAAATCACTTTCATTATCGGCGGCGCCTTCGGCCTATCCGAAGAACTCCTCAAAAAATCAGACTTTATCTGGTCGCTTTCACCCTTGACTTTCACCCACGAAATGGCCCGCACCATTCTCTTCGAACAACTCTACCGCGCCTTTACTATCAATAAAGGTCTACCCTATCATTATTAAAAATTATTCCTACTTTCCTACTGCCCTACCAGCTTACCAGCCTACCTTGTCTGGGCTATTGCCTTTTTAGAACGAATATGATAACCTAAAGTATAATATTAACCCTTATTTTATGACTATTGTGAATAAAGAATACGAAATCTTCTACTTTTTACCCATTACCTTTACACCCGAAGAGGTCTCCTCTATTAGGGAAAAAATGGCCGCCACCATTGCCAAATTCGGTGGCACCATCACCAAAGAGGAAGACTTGGGCAAAAAGAAACTCACCTTCACTATCAAAGGCGCCCGTCACGGCTACTACTTCTTGCTTCACTTTACCTGCCCACCCCAAGGCGCGACTAAAGTTGATCAGGAAATAAAGCTCATGCCCGAAATCATTCGCCATCGTCTGGTGATCAAAGAAGAATACAAAATGCCTCATGTTTCCAATGCCTATCAAGCCACGGAAAAATCAGTTCCTACTCCGACTGCCACGCCCCAAGAAATAGCAAAGGCAGAAGTAGAAACCGGCAAGGTTGATATGCAAGAGTTGGATCGCAAGATTGATGAATTACTTTTAGATAATATTTAATCTGACCAATTAACAACTAATCATATGAATCTCAATCGCGCCATGCTTATCGGCAATCTCACTCGCGATCCCGAGGTGCGCTCCACGCCGAGTGGTACAGCCGTCGCTTCTTTTGGTATTGCTACCAATCAGGTCTGGACTGACCCTTCTGGCAACCGCCAGGAAAAAGCCGAATTCCACAATATTGTCGCCTGGAGAAAACTGGCCGAAATCTGCGGTCAGTATCTTCACAAGGGTTCCAAGGTCTATGTCGAAGGCCGCCTGCAAACTCGCTCCTGGGATGATCAAACTGGCAACAAACGCTATATCACCGAGATTGTCATTGATAATATGATCATGCTCGATACCAAAGGCGCTAGTCGGCCTGCTACTAGTCCTTCTGTTCCCCTGCCAGAAGAATCTACCCCGACCATCCAAATCGATGAGGATCTGGGCCCGACCGATGAAATAAAAGTTGAAGAAGTCCCCTTTTAAATAATATTATGATTACCAATCGCAACACTCCCAAAAATACTGCTGACAAACATTGCTACTTTTGTGTCAACCAGATTGACAATGTCAACTACAAAGACGTCACTACCCTGCAACGCTTTATGTCTCATTATTGCCGTATCGTACCTGGCCGAAGGACTGGCCTCTGCGCCAAGCATCAACGCAAGGTTTCTACTGCCATCAAGCGCGGTCGCGAAATGGGCCTCTTGCCGTTTGTCAGGAAATAGAATTTATTTAAAAACTGCTCCGATCAAGAGCAGTTTTTGAATTACCCAAAAATCAAAGGCTTCAATTTCTAAACAAATCCCAGGCTCAAAACCAAATTACTTCTGAGTCGGTGTTAAATAATTTAATAAAGCCGCATTATAAAAAGGCAGATTAAATTCAAGCAAAGCCAAGCGGCCGTCCGCTCAACTGTTTAAGCCCCGCTTTTGGGCTCGGCGGGGCGAGTTTTGAGCGGACAGCTTGGCGGAGCGCAGAATTTACTGCCTTTTTATTAAGCGGCGATTTTTACGCCACTTTTTCTAAAAAAGTGGCAAAGAAAAGATATAAACAAAAACTGCCAGAGTCCCTAGCATGAGACTCTGACAGAGTGCAAACCTTTATTTCTATTCCGCTTCTAAATATTGACCAAGCTGTTCAACATCAACACCGGCGCTTGATAATTTCTCTCTCGCATTTTTTATTAATTCATCTTGATTTGGCAATTTATGCTCCTCCTCTCCAGAAAAATGGAGATAAACATATTTTATTGCCTCCTACTCTTCCTTACTAAGAGTGTTCCATGCGTCTTGAAATACATCTCCTGTTTCTCTACCCATAAAATTAACTTTAATTATTAATTTCCAGAATTATTAATTTTACCTTTTTCTTTTTTTATAGTCCCTTCATCTCCTCCTCTTTCACCTTGGTCCAGATCTTCCCCGCGATCTCGCGCGTGATTTTCATATTTTCTTTCAAAAATTTCTTGGCATTCTCTCGACCTACTCCCAATTTAGTATCCGCGTAGCTGTAAGAATTTCCCGACTTATTGACGATCCCTTCTGCCACTCCCAGATCCAAAACATCCGCCGTCACCGAGATGCCTTCATTGTACATAATATCAAACTCACAAGTTTTAAATGGCGGGGCTACTTTATTCTTGACAATCTTAGCCTTGACGCGATTACCAATAAAATTCTCGCCCATTTTGATCTGTGCTGCCCGGCGTAACTCTATGCGCACTGACGCGTAAAACTTAAGAGCCATACCGCCAGTTGTTGTCTCCGGGTTGCCAAAAACCACACCAATCTTTTGCCTTGTTTGATTTAAAAATATGATCGTCGTCTCAGTCTTACTGACAATCGCCGTCAATTTTCTGAGTGCCTGGCTCATCAATCTCGCCTGGAGTCCCATATGACTCTGCCCCATTTCGCCCTCAATTTCCGCTCTCGGGGTCAGAGCCGCTACTGAATCAACCACTACCAGATCCACTCCGCCAGAACGCACTAGTGTTTCCACGATTTCCAGCGCTTGTTCTCCACTGTCTGGCTGAGAAATCAAAAGCTCATCCACTTTCACCCCGATCTTTTTGGCATAATCAGGGTCTAGCGCGTGCTCGGCATCTACAAACGCCGCTACTCCGCCGCTTCGCTGTACGCTGGCGATCGCGTGCTGGGAAACCGTGGTTTTGCCTGAGGCTTCTGCCCCATAAATCTCAATGATCCTGCCATTGGGCAAACCGCCCACTCCGAGCGCCAGATCGAGTGACAAACAACCGGTCGGGATCACCGGCACCTTAAGTTTTTTTATCTCTCCAAATTTCATAATCGCCCCCTCCCCAAATCTCTCTTTTATTTGTTCCATCGCGTTTTCCGCCGCCTTCAATTTATCCCCCCCTGTGACCTCCATCACCTCTTCTTTTTTGGGCATATTTTTCTAAATTAATTTATTTAAATATTTGTAAATTCGTAACTGATTTGCCCGCCTCGACTCGCATCGACGCGAGGCAGGTATATTCGTAGATTAGTTATTTCACCGCCACCTTCTCCTCTGCTACTATCCTCCGGTAAACTACTGCCGACTTGCCGTGCTTTCTTCTAGCTTCCAATTTAATTACATTTAATCCCTTATTCAAATTTATGTCAATCGTAAAAAATCCGTCCCTGTCCACTGTCACTTCCTGGCCATTAATTCCCACCCATGATTCATTATTGACCTTACCCAATATTTTGGTCATGCCGCTTGTCGTGATAAAATTTTCCGCCGGATAAAGGATCTCCAGACTAGGCGGTTTGATCAGCGACCACGTCTGCCAGCCCAGATAAACAAATACCACCACTGCTCCCAAAACCACCAAGCTATTTTTGATGATCTTTGGCAGAATCAAAAGTCTCTGCGGAATAATCCCAAATTTATAATTATTGACCTTAGGCCAAAATTCATGACCACCGGTTTCGTCCTGAAATTTATCCACTGCTCTTTTTTTGTCCACTCCCAAAAACGACGCATATCTTTTCAAAAAATTCATCGCATAAACTTCACCCGGTATCAATTGCCAGTCTCCTCTCTCTATCGCTTCCAGGTATTCCCGACCAATCCCGATCTTTTTTTCTACAGATAATAAAGTCAAATTCAAAGCTTCTCTGGCTTCTACCAGATCTTCACCCAGAGATTTGACCGCGATTATCTTTTTTTGTCTGAAAACCACCATAGATAAAAATTACTAATTCCTAATTTCTAATAAAATTTCAAATATCAATATTCAGTATCTCTTAATTCCTGATTTCTGATTATCTTAACGTTTTATAATATTTATAAATTCGTAACTGCTTTGCCCGCCTCGACTCGCGTCAGCCTCGACTAGCTTAAAGTCTAGAGGGGTCAATGCGAGGCAAGTATATTCATTAAAAACTATATTTATCTTCTTCTCCCCTATTCTCTTTTATTTCCTCTTTTTCTTCTGCCAATTCCTCTTCAGCCAAATCTTCTTCTTCCTGGCTCTCTGTCTCCAACTCTTCTTCCTCCCCCTCTGTCACTGTTTCTCCTTCACCCTCTGTTGCTTCCTCTATTATTTCCTCTTCCTCTTCCTGCTTCCCATTTTCTAGTTCCTGATCTTCATCTTCCTCGCCATCTTCTTCAAATTCATCTACGTACCCATCATCTTCCACTTGCTTCTCATGCGCGGCAATAAATTCCCCGGCCAGATCCCGCTCACCCGCTTGTAATAAAATCTCTCTTGGCTTAGCTCCGTCTGCTGGCCCCACAATTCCCTGTTCTTCCAATAAATCCAAAATTCTAGCCGCCCTAGCATAACCAATGCGCATTCTTCTCTGTAGATATGAAGCCGAGGCCTTTCTCTCTTTTAATATCAATTCCTTGGCCTCCTCCAACATATCATCTTCTCCCTCCTCGCCGCCCAGGACCACCCCGCCCAATCCCAATGTCTGCTGCTTTTCTGTCACCTCATCAATATAATCCGGCTCGCCTGATTTTCTGAGATAAGCAGTCACTTTCTCAATATCATCATCAGAGCAAAAAGCCCCTTGGATTCTTTTTGGTTTGGACAATTCCGCTGAAGTATAAAGCATATCTCCGCGTCCAAGCAATTTTTCTGCGCCCGATGAATCAAGGATTGTCCGCGAATCCATGAGTGATGCTACTGAAAAAGCGATCCGGCCCGGGATATTGGCTTTGATCAAGCCAGTGATAATATCCACTGATGGCCGCTGTGTCGCCAAAATCAAATGAATTCCCACGGCTCTCGCCATCTGCGCCAGCCGGATGACTGCCGCCTCCACCTCTGCCCCAGCCATCGACATCAGATCCGCCAGCTCATCAATAATGAAAACAATATATGGCAATTTATCATTGGGATGCGTCACATTATAGCTCTGGATATTCCGCTTGCCCGCGTGTGACAAAACATGAAAACGCCTTTCCATTTCACCAATCGTCCATTTGAGTGAATTAATAGTTTTTTTAATATCAGTAATCACTGGCGTCAATAGATAAGGGATATTATTATAAGAAGTCATCTCTACCCTCTTGGGATCCACTAAAATTAATTTCAATTCATCTGGTTGGTTTTGATATAGCAAGGAAATAATGATTGAATTCAAGCACACCGTCTTACCGGAGTTGGTCGCGCCAGCTACCAATAAATGTGGTAAACGGGTCAGATCCGTCACCCAAGCTTTGCCCGCCACATCCTGGCCCAGCACGATTGTCAGATTTGATTTCCTCTCTTGAAATACCTGTGACTCCAAAACCAAGCGCAAAGGCACGATCGCGATTTTTTTATTGGGTACTTCTACCCCCACCAATGATTTGCCCGGGATTGGCGCCTCTATTCTGATCGGGTGCGCTGCCAAGGCCAAGGCCAGATCATTAGACAAACCAATAATTCTAGATAATTTTACCCCATCTGCCGGCCGGAAAGTATATTGCGTCACTGTCGGACCCACCGAATAATCCGCCATTTCCACCTCAATGCCAAAATGTGATAAAGTCTTTTTTATTTTCTCCTGGCAAAAAACAATATCTACCGCCGTTGGTTTGCCCGCTTTGTCATTCAATAGGCTGATAGGCAAAATTATCTTTGGGTACTTTTTCTTTTCTTTTTTGGTCTCCATTGTTTTTTCTTCGTCCCCGTTTTCTTCTTTTAATACTTCCATCTCCTCGCTGATCTCCTCTTTTATTTCCGCGTCTGGCACTTCTTTCTCCTGAAAATCCAGGGTTGTATTTTGGCCCTCTACTTCTTCCATTTCTTTACCCAACTTTTTTAGCCGCCGATAATGAAAAAATTCCTTGATTCTCTGGCGGATATTTTTCAGCGTCAGTCTGTCTACCAAATTTTCCAAAGTAGTATTAAATAAAAGCAATAGCCCGATAATTAGCATCGCGATCATCACCACTAGACTTCCCCACCGACCCATCTTGATCAACCCTAGAAATGGCCACAAACCCAAATAGCCCACATACCCGCCGCCCATGCCAGTCTTGAGTGACTGGCCCATCAGCTCTGGCTTCCGGATCAAATGAAATAAACCTGAATATCCAAATATCGTTAAGGCCATACCGACCCAATTAGCCCCCCGGAAAAAATTCGCCGCCGGATATAGATAAAAATAGCTGGCCACAATCAAAACTATTGGGAAAATCCAGAAGCCCCAGCCAAAAACCAACCTCAAAATATGATAAACCGCCCGGCCAAATCCTCCCGCCAGATCAAAAATAGACAGCAGGCTGATCACCGCCAAAGCCATCAAAATCACGATAATAATTCCCTTTTTGGTAGTTGACCCTGAGCCGCCCAAAGTATCCTCAAAATCTAGCATTCTACCTCGTTTTTTACCCATATTGTTACAATTTTTATTGTCCCCCTCCTTACCAAGGAGGGGGTAGGGGGTGGTGGAAGATAACCATTTCCAAGTCCAACCTACCCGAAAAAACTAAAGATATATACCTTTATTTTACCTCATAATTTTAGCATTTTTTGGCTTTTGCGACAAATAATTCCATTAGCACGGCTGTTGGCTCCAAGTTAAACTTGGAGCCCGATGATCCAAACCACCTTTCCCCTCCTTTTGCGCAATTTGGCTTCTCCCCCTATAATTAAAGTAGACCGCCAAAAACTAACCACTATCACAATTCCACATATCAACGAGTTATGTGAAATAGCCAGAAATTTCTTTATTATTTTTTAGAATTTTTTGGCAATTTATTTCGGGTCGAACATAACTTGTGATATTATTTAAATAATTTTTAGTCATTAATAAACAAATTATGTACCACATAATTAAAAGATGGATCGCCACGATTTTAACAATTTCAGTAATCGTATTTACTCTGTTAGCTATTTTGGCAATATGGGATGTATTCGATGATGATGTCGCATGGAAGTCATTAAGCACCCTTGGAGTCTTAGTATTTTCATGTGCAATAACCCTAGTAATTATAAAAATTATTGAGGATAGGGGTGAACAAAAACCGCCTACACAACTCCAATAAATTGCCAAAAAATTTTCTTCCTCTCCGTCAGAGTCTCCCCTTAGGGGACTCTGACGCCCTTTCAAAAAATAAAAAGTTATTTCTCGCTATACTCAACACTGGCAGAGTCCCTGTCGGAGACTCTGCCGTGGGATAATCAATATTTGTTATGAATATAAAACAATTGCTCAAAAAATGGTGGTTCTGGTTAATAGTCGTGTTAATTACATACCTTGTTTTCTTTGCTCCATTATATAACTGCCATGTTTTACAAATATCCGCTGATAAGTCTGTAAAGGATTGCCAGTCTTTGTTGGGTTGGATTATTAATGGAACACAAAGTGAACTAGAATAAAACAATCTTTATATATTTATTAAATAATTCATACTGCTATGAACAAATTTCTTAAATCAATTTGGTTTCCCATTGCCTTATTTTTGCTAATTGATATTATTCTATTTATTTTAGTCGCCTCAAATGGTGAAGTCTTTTGTTTCTCTTGCGTCGAAGGAACCGAGTGTCGTTGTCCTTCGTTTATTGAAGCAAATGGCTTATTCAATATCATTCTTAGAACAAGTGTATTTAGTATTCTTTGCACGGCAATCATCTACGCTTTGATAAAAATAATAAGTTCCTTATTAAAAAAATCTTCTAAATCATAATCATTGGGCGACACACCTCACAATGTATTTCAAAAAACTACAAAAAGTAATCACTATTGCCACTCTCTCCGCTCTCATCGCCGCGCTGATTGGTTTTTGGTTATTTGAAATAAACTGGCCATTTCTCCCCTTTCCCCTCTTGGCTGGTATGGCTATGACTTTTATCCAAAAAGAAACCATCAGCTACAAATTTTTGGATAAATTATTTATCGGTGCTTTATTTTTTGGTTTTTTAACTTCACTTTTTATTTTCACCCGCACTTATCTGGTTGCTAATTTTATTTTCCATTCTGACTTCCCCTTTTGGCCGCTCTCCAATCCCCAAGAATATCTGACCTTTTCTCTCATCTTTGCTTTTGTCGCCTTTCTCGGCGGCCTCACCGGCATTGTGCTCAAAGGCTTTTATACTCTTATCAAAAATAATAAAACAAAATAACATGAAAAAAATCAACCAATTCATCTACTGGACACCCCGCATCTTATCCATCATCTTTATTCTCTTTTTGACTCTCTTCTCACTTGATGTCTTTGAACCAGGGATAAGCCTCAAGCAAGCACTCCTCGGACTACTGATCCACAATATCCCGACGCTTGTTTTGCTCGCTATTGTTATTATCTCCTGGCGCCATGAGATCGTCGGCGGTATTGCTTTTATTTTGGCCGGAACATTTTATCTTGCCACTCTCATAAAAACCATTACTGACACTGGTTTTCAATGGTATTATCTTTCCTGGGCCATACAAATTTCCGGTATTGCTTTCTTTATTGGCATATTATTTCTTATCGGCTGGCTCAAAAAGAAAAAATTAACCAACCAAAAAATACCATCAAATAATTAATTACCCCGAGTCAGCGTCCCTGCTCGCCTTGTGAGGATTTAGGAGTAATTTGAGTGTAGCGAGGTTTAGAAAATTGTTGGGAACGGAGCGTTAGCGGAGTCGGGACCCGGCAATTTTCAAACGAGCGAAGCGAAAAATTACCTAAATCCTCACACAGCGAGCGCTTTTCTTTCTGTCCACTTTCTTTTCTAAAAAGAAAGTGGACTAAAAAAGTAGACGAGAACAATTCAAACTAAACAAAAATAAAAATAGTATCACCAATACTGTGTTATTCCCCAACCAAACCAGCATGTATCTCCCACCACCCCTTAATCCCCTCCTCGAGGAGGCGGGGAAATGAATACCTTAAATATTCACGACTTAAAACCGCCCCGAGTTCATCGGAGCGGTTTTTAACTTTTCATTTCTACTTTCCTACTCCCCTACCTTCTCTACCACTTCTTCTTCCACTACCGCTGGCTTTTCCTTTTTCGTCAAATAAGCATCCTTATCATAGCCAGTCCCGCAAGGAATCAATTTGCCAATAATCACATTCTCTTTCAGGCCGCGCAGATGATCTTTTTTGCCAGTAATCGCCGCGTCTATGAGTACCCTGGTCGTCTCCTGGAACGATGCCGCTGACAAAAATGACTGCGTTGCCAAAGATGATTTGGTGATTCCGAGTAGAATAGTAGTGGCAATCGCCTTTTGTTTCTTTTCCTTTGTCATCTTTTCATTTTCCTCGTCCAGACCAATCTGCTCCACCACCTCACCCGGTGAAAATAAAGTGTCCCCTGGGTCTTCCACCAAAACCTTGGAAAACATCTTTTTGGCGATAATCTCAATGTGCTTGTCATTTAGAGGTTGCCCCTGAGAAGAATACACGTATTGAATTTCTTTGATCACGTATTTGTCCACTGCTCTCTGACCCTTGAGTTTGTAAAGTTCAAATAAATCCAAAGATCCACTGGTTAGCTGATCTCCCTTTTCCACATAGCTGCCCTCACTGACCAAGAGTGTCACCCCCCTACTGACCTCCATCTCTTTGATCGCCTCTTCCTCTTTGACCACTTTGAGAATATGCCGGCTATCGCTTTCTTCCTCAATCTCTATCTTCCCGGAAAATGGCGCTCGGAACTTCTTTTGGCCTTCCACCAGGACTTCTCCCTTCTTCACGTCAGCTCCATTTTTAAATAAAATCTTTTCAATGTCTTTGCCTTGGATAAAAAACTTTTCTTCCTGTTTCTCTACCCCGGCGATCCGAATCGTCTTTTCTCTGGTCACTTCATTACTGATGATTTCCACGACCCCCTCCACTGGCGCTATTAACGCTGGCTTTTTGACCGGCCGCGCTTCAAAAATTTCCTCTACTCTTGGCAACCCTTGAGTGATATCACCGCTCCCGGCTACGCCACCAGTATGGAATGTTCTCATAGTCAGCTGTGTGCCTGGTTCTCCGATACTCTGAGCCGCGATAATTCCGACGGCCACACCCTTTTTAACCAATTGATTATAACCCAAATCCCAGCCATAACATTTGGCACAAGCTCCCCGCTTTGACCGACAAGTCAGAATAGAACGAATTCGCACCTGTTCCGGATCAACTGCCTCAATTTTCTTGGACAATTCCTCATCAACTATCTCTCCCGCTGCTGCCACTCTCTTACCTTTTTCATCCAAAATATCCTCCAACAAAACCCGGCCCTTTATTCTCTTAATAATTGTTTCATTCATTTCTATTGACTCTTTCTTTGTCACCACTATCCCCTCATCATCGCCACAATCTTCTTCAGCAATAATCACATCCTGTGCCACATCAATCAGCCGCCTGGTCAGATAACCGGCATTGGCTGTCCGCAGTGCCGTATCGGATAAACCTTTTCTGGCTCCGTGGGTCGTAATAAAATATTCCAAAACCTGCATCCCCTCTTTGAGCGATGCCTTGACTGGCAATTCAATCGTTTCCCCACTCGGACTGGCCATCAATCCTCTCATACCCATCATCTGCGTTGTCTGCCCCCAAGATCCTCTGGCACCTGAGTTCATCATGGCAAAAACTGAACCATCTTTATTCAATTTGTCTTTACATAAATCAACAATTTTGTCTTTGACTCCGGCCCAAATTTCCACCACCTTGACATGACGCTCATCATTAGTCAAAAAGCCTAAACTATATTGATTTTCCACCTCTTCTACTTCCCGTTCCGCCGCCGAAAATATATCATGTTTCTCCGGCAATTCTGGTAAATCGTCCATCCCCCAGGAGATACCCGACAAGGTGACATATTTGATCGAAAGATCTTTTATTTTATCCAAAAATTCTACTGCCTTGGCCGTGCCAAAAGTCTCCAATACCGTTCTGACCAGATTCTTCAATCCAGTCTTATCCATCTGCTTATTGACAAAACCGATTTCCGTCGGGACTATTTGATTGAAAATAATTCTTCCCACACTCGTTTCCACCATTCCCTCTTTCTTAAAACGTATCTTGACCTTGTCTTGCAATCCGATTATTTTCGCTTCATAAGCCTGTCTCGCTTCTACCTCATTCGAAAATATTTTTATCTTATCCATCTCTTTTTCTTTGATGGTCGTCAACAAATAACAGCCCAAAACAAAATCCTGCGATGGCGTGATTGACGGATCACCAGTTGCCGGCTTTAAAATATTTTTACTGGATAAAATAATTTCCGCCGCTTCTTGCTTGGCTTCTTCCGTCAAAGGCACATGAACCGCCATCTGGTCACCATCAAAATCAGCATTAAATGGCGGACAAACCAAAGGATGGAGTTGAATCGCTTTACCCTCAATCAATAATGGCTTGAAGGCTTGAATACCCAAGCGGTGCAAGGTCGGCGCGCGGTTCAAAAGCACGTGTGCGTCTTTGGT
>JAKLID010000013.1 GCA_022709795.1 Patescibacteria group bacterium
ACTTTCTCGATGATCGTTTCCAATATTTTTTCTACGCCCAAGCCGGTTTTGGCGGAAACCAAAAGAATGTCTTCACGTGGACAGCCAATCAAGTCCATAATTTCACGACTGGTTTTTTCCACATCAGCGGCTGGTAAATCAATTTTGTTGATTACGGGAATAATTTCCAGACCTTGATCCATGGCCAGGTACAAATTGGCCAGGGTCTGGGCCTGAATACCTTGGCTCGCATCGACCACCAAAAGCGCGCCTTCCACAGCCGCGAGTGAGCGCGATACTTCGTAGGTAAAATCAACATGTCCGGGTGTATCAATCAAATTCAAGATATATTCACCTTCTTTAATCTCATCTTGTAATTTGGGATTTGTGGTTTTGGATTTATTTGGAAATTGGAAATTGGAAATTGGAAATTATAATCCCGTGTTTTTTCTGTACTACCTCTTTCCACTTCTTATATCTTTCCAAACTTCTTGTTTTAATGAAAGGCAATTTGTAAACAGCCTTCGGCAACCATTTACTGATCATCCCCTTGCCAGTGCTAGCTTTGAATAACGTTTCTGGAATATAAACACCGGTCTTCCCTTGGTCTAATAATGTCAACCACAAATCCCAGTCTTGAAATTTTGGCAGACTTTCATCAAACCTAGGAAAATCCTCCCGCCGCAAAAGCGAGCAAGTGTTGACATAATTATTTTGTCTCAATTTTTCCGGATCAAACGCCCAAAATTTAAATTTCTTCCAACCATATTTAAAATCAGCATAAACATAAGATTTGTCTGGATTCTCTTTCAGCGCTTTAACCATCTTCTCTAAGCAATCGCTCCGCAGTTCCATATCCGCATCACAAAATAAAACCAGCTCTCCCTTTGCTTGATCAAATCCAAAATTCCTCGCCTTTGGCGCTCCCCCATGCTCAATCCTAAAAAACCTTATTTTTAGTGGCCCTTCGTATTTATTCGTGGCTATTAGTGGGATACCTCCATCATTCACCACCACCACTTCAAAATCACCAAAAGTCTGCTTGGTCAAACTCGCCAAACATTTTTCCAGACATTCCCAATTATTATAAACTGGTATAATGATCGAGATCATATTAATCAAGCTCTAATCCCCAATTTCCAAATAAATCCCAAAACTTAAATTCCAAAGGATATTATTAAATTTTGGGTATTGTAATTTGAGATTTATTTGTATCTTGTTTCTTGTATCTTGGGATTTGTTTTTAATATAAACCTTAACTTAACGCTTCTTCCATTTTCTTAATCAATATCCCCCAATTAAAATATTTCTCCGCCCGTGCCTTTCCCTGCCCGCCCATTTTTTTTCTTAACCCTTCATCTTTAAATAATTTTATGATCGCTCCTGCTATCTCCTCATGATTTTCCGGCTCAACCAAAATCCCTGTCTCCCTATCAATCACCGCCTCGCTCGCTCCGCCGCTCTTACCGGCAATCACCGGTTTGCCCGCCACCGCTGCTTCTAGATAAACTATTCCGAAACCTTCCACGTCGTCTTCCCCTGCCCTCGCTGGCATAATAAAAACATCACACAATTCCAACCACGCCCATTTTTCTTCATCACTCACTTGCCCAGCAAAAATAATCTCCGTTTCTTTGTTTTCTTGATTTTTTGCTTTTTTGCTTTTTTGCTCTAGCCTCCCCCTGTCCGGCCCCTCACCCACGACCACATAAACCACATCTTTTACTTCCCTCAGAACTTCCGGCATTGCCTCTATCACTTTATCAAAACCTTTTCTTTCCACCAACCTGCCAATGGATAACAAAATCTTTTTGCCAACTAAATTATATTTTTTTATAACTGTTTTTTTATATTCTTGTATTCCCTGCCTCGCCGGCAGGCAGGTTGTATTCTTGTATTCCTGCTTCTCCACTCCCGGATAAACAACTTTTATTTTCTCTTTGCTAACACCAAAGCTCTCAACGATCTTGCTAGTGCTTTGACTATTCGCCGTCACTACCGCTGCCCTCTTTAAAATAATTTTGGCCAAAAAACTTTTCAATTTGTTTCTCTTTACCAGCAACAAATCTCTACCGTGTATTGAAACAATATATGGCTTGCCGGAAAAAATTGAATTCAAATAAACTGCCAAACCAGTCGGCCAGATATCACCCGCCCACAAAATATCAATTTTCTCTTGCTTAATAATCTTACTTATTGCTTTGAGCATTGGCAGCCAATGTGGCCAAGCCCAATTACTCATTAAACTCTCTCTAATAATTTTAAAATTAACTCCTTCTCCTAATTTCTTATTTTCGCCCTTAGGGCGATCCGCCTTATTGTCTCGTGAATTATCTCCACTGGAAAGTAGCGGACTGATTTCTAGTTTCTGATTTCTAGTTTCTGATTTCTGATTACTAGTTTCTAATTCTTCCATCAGCTCAGTCAAAACCAAAATCTTATCCTCGGACAAATTCTGACACAAATTAAAATAATAATTGGCCACGCCGCCAATTTTTGGATAAAAATCCAGAGTAATTAAAAGCGTTTTTTTCATAATTTAACCCTTGGTCACTGACTCCCAAACATCTTTAAAATCTTGCTTTTGTATCCCCCGAAAAACAAATAACGCCCCGAAATAAACCACCGCACCCACGGGAATTAAAATCAAAAAATTTACTATCGGCAAAAGAAAATAGATCGCTCCTGCCATGACTGCCGCTGCCATTAGCGCCTTTAAAAAATTTCCGATCAGATACCATGGATTGTAGTCGATAATCTTGGGCACCCAATACATCCCCAAGGAAAACAAAACTACCGTGCTCACCAGCGAGGTAATCGCCGCGCCGATATAGCCGTACTTGGGGATCAAAATTATATTTAAAATAACGCTCACCAAGACCGTTACTCCAGCATTAATCGTATTAGTCACCTGTTTATTGCCGGCATTCAAAAGATAACCAACCGGGTAATTGATAAATAAAAAAAATAAACCGACCATCAAAATCTTCAGGGGCAAAATAGAATTAGCGTAATCAGTCGTATAAATTTTCAAAACTACCGGCTCAGCCAAAACCAAGACCCCGGCCGCCAAAGGTAAGCTGATAATCATCAAGTAGTGCATTGCTTTTTCAAAAGTTTTTTTCAGCCGTTCTTTGTCAACAACAAAATATTCGCTCATCGCCGGGAAAAGAGCTGCCATAAAAGCCATAGGCAAAAATTGTAAAGCCGAGGTCACCTTGCTCGGGATGCTATACCAGCCGACATCAGCATCGCCTCGAAGTATGGAAAGCAAAACTGTGTCGAGCGAACTATAAATCCGGCTGAAAATTCCGGCCAGAGCAAATGGTATTCCGATCACAAATAACGCTTTTAGAACCGCCGGCTCATAATGCGGCACCAACTTTATTTTTAAATATTTCCTAATCTTTATTAAAGAAAAAGCTAAATTAAACAAACTGCCACACATCAAAGCCGTGATGAGCATGACCAGCCCCAGATGAAAATACAACACCAAACTACCAAGCGTCACTGTGACTATTTGCAGTCCGACTACTCCGATACTCTCATATTTCAATTTTTGATGACCGCGCAGCACTGCCCAAAAAGTCATGGCAAAGGAATCCAGAAACATTATTATCCCAGAAACGTAAACCAAATTCCTGGTCAAGGCCGGATAACCCAAAATATTGATCATCACCACCACAGCCAGATAAGTCACCACTGTCAGAGGTATCTTCAAAGCAATAATATTAGACAGATAATCTTGAGTTTTGTCTTTGTGTTTGGCGATCTCTCTCGTCAATACCGCTGCCAGTCCCAAGTCAATAAAAATGGCGAATAACGTGGTAAAAGACAAAGCAAAAACATATTTACCGGTGTCTTCTGTGCCCAAAAATCTCGCGATCAAAGAAAAATAAACAAAAGCCAACACCTTCTGGATTATCAAGGCGCTCGTATAATAAGTCGTATTCCTGGCAATCGAATCTTGTTTTTTTATTTCTTTCATAAAAAATCAAAATGTAAATCTCAAAAACAAAAATGACAATGTAAAATTTAAAATTATAATAAATCATTCCGCGTAGCGGAATACAATAATTTTGCCTTTTGCCTTTTGCCTTTTAAATTGATTTCTTCCACCACCACTCATTCTCCCGATACCACGCTACTGTCTTTTGCAAATATTCATCCAATCCAAACAATGGTTCAAAATCTAATTCTTTCTTGGCCTTACCCCAATCAATCGCGTAGCGCCGGTCATGGCCTGGTCGGTCTGTCACAAATTCTATCATTTCCTCTCCCTTGCCCAAAATATTCAATATCTTTTTGACAATATCCAAATTACTCACCTCGTCATTCATCGCGCCAATACAATAAGTCTGCCCAATATTTCCTTTCTCCAAAACCAAATCAATCGCCCGACAATGATCTTCCACGTACAACCAGTCGCGTACATTCAGTCCATCCCCGTAAACTGGGACTTTTTTATCTTCCAGTAAATTTGTAATAATCTTGGGAATAAATTTCTCGCCATTTTGATATGGCCCGTAATTATTAGAACAATTTGTCATCGTCACCGGCAGACCAAAAGTTCTGCCGTATGCCTTGACCAAATGATCTGATCCTGCTTTAGACGCCGAATAAGGTGAGCTGGGATCATATAAAGTCTGTTCATTAAATTTTAGGCTACTCCCCAAGTCCAAACTGCCAAAAACTTCATCCGTAGAAATATGATGAAACTTTTTTATTTTATGCTTCACTGCCGCCTCCAATAAAACATAAGTACCCACCAGATTGGTCATGATAAACGGCGCCGCATCTTTGATCGAATTATCCACATGGCTCTCTGCTGCAAAATGCACGACCGTGTCCATGCCCGCCATCACCTTGTCCACCAATTCTTTATCGCCAATATCGCCTTTGATAAAATGATAATTCTGCGCGCTCTCAATATCTTTCAAACTAGCCAGATTGCCAGCATAAGTCAATTTATCCAAATTAAAAACCTCATCCTCCGGATGATTTTCTCGCCAATAATGAATGAAATTCGAACCAATAAAACCACACCCACCGGTTATTAAAATTTTCATATTTTAATTATAAATTACAGAATAAATTCCAAATTACAATACTCAAAATTCAATCATTATTTGGAATTTGGATATTAAAATTTATTTGGAGCTTGTTTCTTGGAGCTTGGAGCTTGTATCTCAGTGGCCATTAGTGGATTATTATGACGTACTCACCCTTCACCGGGTCACTCTTTACCCTCTCCAGCACCTCCTGAATCTTCCCCCGATAAATCGTCTCGAATTTTTTAGTCAACTCTCTGCCAATTACCAATTCTTTTTCTCTATATCCGCGCTCATCAGTGTTTTTATCCGCGCTCATCAGTGTTTTTATCTCTTCCAAACATTTTATAATTCTATGGCATGATTCGTAAAAAACAACCGTCATTTCGGCTCCCAAAACTTCTTTTAAAAAAGTTTGCCTGCCTTTCTTGTGCGGCACAAAACCCTTGAATAAAAATTCATCCGTCGGAAATCCACTCACGCTCAATGCCGCTATCGCAGCGCACGGCCCTGGAATAGGGACAACCCTAATATCTTCTTCATCTTTATTTTTATATTCTTGTATTTTTATATTCTTGTATTCTTGCTTTAATGCTTTAATGAGTATTCCCCCCGGGTCATTTATCCCCGGCGTCCCTGCGTCTGTCACCAGAGCCACTTTATTATTTCTGATTAATTCCACGATTTCCGCCATCTTCTTCTCATCTGTATGGTGGTGATAGCTGATCATCTTTTTATTTATCTCATAATGATTTAATAAATTACGCGTCACTCTGGTATCTTCGCACAAAATAAAATCCACCTCTTTCAGCGCCTCCAAAGCTCGAAGAGTGATATCTTTCAAATTCCCGATTGGCGTCGCCACTACGTATAGCATATTTCCAAATTTCTAAACCCTAATTCCTAATAAATATTTAATGCTTAAAATATCAAATTACTAATTATTTTAATACTTTCATGATTTAATGAATTATTCGTATATTTGCCCGCCTGCAACGCTTAGCCAGCCCGCATCGCTATGCAAAGCATTGCTGGCAGGCGCTAGCATTGCGGGCAGGTACTGATTTGTAATTTGTATTATTACTTAATTTACTTGTCTCGCTTGATTTACTTATAAAAGATCTTATCCGCTATCCTCAAATCAACATAGCGCAACTTTTTAGAATCAATGCCTTCCTGTCTCAAAAAATTATTTAAATTAGCCAAAACCTTAGTCATATCGCCAGCTACGTCAACTATTAGATACCAGCCTTCATTAGTATAGAAATTCACTTCCCTATTGTCAAAATCTTTTACTTCTACTCTTTTGATCGGCCAACTCCGCAGCTCTTTTTTCATTTCCTCTAATACCCTGCCGATAAAATCAACATTGCTAGCCTCAATTATCTGCTGGCCCACCACGACCGCTGTTGTCGTGCTACGGCCGATTATCGGCACGTTATATTTAATATTGTCCGCCGCCACTGCCGCCATCACCCAACCATTTTTATCAAGATAATAATTTTGTTTTCCTTCCTGCCAAATCAAAGCCGGCAATTTTTCTTCCCCTTCTATTTCCAAGGTTTTAAATAATTTTTTCTTGACCACCACTTCTTCCACTGGTACGCTTTCACTTATAAATTTTGCCAATTCTTCTTTGTTTATAAATAAAATATTATTTTTAGGCAAAACTCCTACTCGGTAGCCAGCGGTATATTTTTGTACCACCGACTGCGCCGCGTTGAGATTATCTACCTCATTAATTCCTTTGATCACCACTCTTTCTACTTTGAAAACCGGTGAATAAACAAAAAAATAAGCCAAACCAGCCAAAACCAGTCCTGATAAAATTACTATCAGCAGAGTTTTCTTTTTCTTAACTCCCCTCTCCTGCCTACCTGTTGGCACTCTTGCCGCTATATTATCCAACTGCTCTCTGGTTTTAAAAAATTTATGACTCATCAAAATAACTATTTTATTTTTAATTTGGCTGCTCCGACAAAATCCAAAATCTTTGAGTCAAAATTCAAAATCAATTTATTTTTTATTTTATATCTCTCTTCGGCCAGCCGGATTAATTCGCTCAAAAGTTCCTTCAAACCAAGTCCGCTCTTTTTCCACAAATGATGATAAAGTGTCCCAGGAATAGTATTTATTTCATTGGCATAAAAACGCTTTTCCACCTTATCATATAAAAAGTCAAATCTGGCAATCCCGCTGCAACCCAGCCCCTTGAATATTTTTCGGCTCATCTCTTGTATTTCTTGGGTCGTTTTTTCATCCAGTCTGGCCGGTATAATTATATTTTTTTCCGCTTGGCCGGTTTGCGCGCCCCCCTCATCCAGATATTTATCCTGGTAACTAAATAACTCATCTCTGAAAAGTGATTCCTGCAGCAGAGATGCTCTTGGCTCATCATTGCCGATCACGGCGCATGTCACATCCATCAAATTTTGCACGCATTTTTCTACCAACGCCTTATCATCATAGTGCAACGCGACCTCAATCGCCAATTCCAGCTCTTTTTTTGTCCCTGCCTTGGCAATCCCGATTGACGAACCGAGTCTGGCTGGCTTGACGATCACTGGCCAATCCAATTTATCCTGTATTGAATTCATTATTTCCGCTGATGATTTATCCCACTGTGCTTTGTCAAAAGACACAAAGTCCACCGTCGGTATACCTATCCCCTGGAAAAAAATCTTGGTCAAAATCTTGTCCATGGCCACCGCCGAGCTCGCCACCCCGCAACCAACATAAGGTACATTCACTAGCTCAAACACGCCTTGGACCGTTCCATCCTCTCCATTTGCGCCGTGCAACGCCGGAAATGCCAAATCTATTTCGATCTTACCGGGCGCTATCCCGTCCCTAAAAAATACCATCTTGTCAGTTGAGGCTTCCATGTCCAGATGATAGCTTTTCATTTTACTCAACTTGGCTTCTTTGTTTTCTTCTTTGAAAAACATCACTGAATCCAATTGTTTGCCAATATACCACCGACCGTTTTTGCCAATATAAATCGGGACCGCCTCATGGCCCAAGTCTCGCAAACCCGCAATAATCAACTGAGCAGTAATAATAGACACATCATGCTCCGGTGTCCGGCTGCCGAAAAAAATACCTATTTTTTTCATATGGATAATTTTAATTGATATTTAACCTGTCCCGACCCTGCTTCTCGCGAGAGGCGGGGCGAGGGAACCCGTATCTATACGCTCTGACTTTAATCAAATAGAATTCCCCACTAGCTTGCTGCGGAGTAATTCATTTTTAAAAATAAATATCCGGCCAATCATTTTGAAAAATTATCGTATCGCCCTTTTGTAATATATTTTTCAAATCATTATGCGCCTCACTGGTACTGTTATATATTTTATAATTATCAAAACCCTGTTCTTTCAATGCCACTTGCACATAGCTCGTTTCTCGGCTCTTGATCAACAAAACCAAATCCACGTTTTCCGCATAAAGCTTCCCTATTTTTTTATGAATCTCTTCCGCCTTGTCACCCAATTCCACCAACGGTCCAGGCGTCAAAACAATTTTTCTACCCTTCGCTCTTTGTAAAACCTTTATCCCGCTCATTACTCCGGCTAAATTAGCATTATAACTATCATCGATCACCCACACATCCGCCGCGCTGTTGTAGATTGGTTGGAGTCTGTGCGCTACATAATCAACCTTACCTACCGCCCTTTTTATTTCCTCCGCCGAAACATTTAATTCCTTGGCCAACACGGCCGCAAGAGCAATCAAAGACAAATTGTGTTCTGCCAGCAATCGACAATTCATCACTATCCCAAAAAGTTTGAATTCCAGTCCCTGAAAATCGGCTTTCACCGCCACCTCGCTTATCAACTCTTCACTCTTAACACCCATCATTCGATTAATTTTAAAATGCTGATAATTCTCCATCACTCGCCTGTCATCAAAATTTAAAAAAGAAATTTTCTTAGTCGCCACTGGCAACTCAAATTTCGCTTGAATAGTATTCTGGAGCGAGCCAAAACGCTCCAAATGTGCTTCATTGATACCGACCAATATTGAATAATCTGGCCCGACAATCTGACAAATTCTTTTTATTTCCCCGATTCTGTATGCCCCCATCTCCACGATAAATATTTCCTGCTCTTTCAAATTATCTATAATAAATTGAGCCACTCCTATATCGGTGTTAATATTCTCCGGCGTTTTTAGAACTTTGTATTTTTCTGATAAAATTGTGGCCAAAATTTCCTTGGCCGAAGTTTTCCCATAACTGCCAGTGATCCCAATTCTAACTACTTTCTTCTCGGCGATTATTTTCTTGGCCTTGTTAAAAATTCTCTGTTTTAAAAAATAATCAATCGGCCAGACGATAACTAGCGCCAACAGCGCCAACCAAGGCAAAATTATAATCAAAAACAACCCAATTATTACGGCCCACCAGTGCGTCAACCAAACACCCACGGCCAATATAGCCAGAAATAAAATCATCGTCAGCGCGTAGATCAAAACCGCCTTTTTCGTCCAAGTAATCTTCTGCCTTTTCTGTAGTCGCCACCAAGCTAGATGTTTATAAACATAACCAATAAACCTTTTGGCTATATAATTTTCACTCTGCAAAATATAAATTAAATTTCTGATAATCATAGCTGCTTCAAAAAAATCTTTTTAAATTCTTCCTCCCTCTCCAAAAACGGAAAATGTCCCGCGTCTTTAATCACCAATAGCTCTGAATTGTCTATCAATTTATTCATCAATATTCCATCCTCTATTGGCGTGGCCCTGTCTTTCTCGCCCCAAATCAACGCGGTCTTCACTCTTACTTTCGGCAATTCACCAGTCAAATCTTCAGTAATTACTTTTTGATAAATCTTTTTCATTTCTCCAGCCTCCGGATAATCAACTGCGTCAATGGTCTTATAAAACTTTTTTCTTACTACCTGCCTATATTTTCTTATCACCGGCAACCATAAAAAAATCTTAACAATCTTAGCCGCTACTAAATAAACAAAATTTTTAAAACTCTTTCGCCTGATTCCCGCGCTATCTATTAAAATTATCTTTTTGACTGACAAACCTCCACCCACGTACTTAATTACCACGCTCCCGCCAAATGAATGTCCGACCAAAACAGGGTTGGCAATTCCCAATTTCTCTAAAAATTTTTTCAAACAATTGGCATATTCTTGCAATCCCCAAATTTCCTTTGGCTGTTCACTCTCCCCAAATCCCGGCCAATCAATGGCTATATAATTATCAATAACATTCCATAAACCCCTAAATATCAAAGTATTTGCCTGCCACCCAGGCAAAAAAACCAAAGTCCCGTCAGTCTTCAACCTCGGGCTTTGATAATAATTAATTCGCAAATTATCAATAATAATATTTTTGTTCAACATAGTTTGGCTGATACTAAACAGAGCTAATTCTTGATTCTTTTATCTTATTAAAAAATCTCCCTCTACCCCTAAAAAAATATTTTTCGAATAACTGATCTAGGTAAATTTCCACGCCATTATAGCTACCTTGCCAATAATTATAATGTAAAAAACTAAATGGCTGAGAATTTAAAATTAAATCTACTATCCTTTCTTTTTCATTGTGGTTAATACCATATTTTAAAATATTGGGCTCTAAAAAAATATGTACTATCTCATGAAAAATTGTTTTGACTTCCTTTTTATTATTAATATTAAAAACTACAATATTAGGTATATCATAAGAACCGCCTACTCCATATTGAGTTAAATATATTTCCACCAAACTTGGCACTTTTGTAGAAAACACTTCTTCCAAAATTTCAGTAAATTGATTTTGTTTATCATTAAAATCTCTTGCTAATCTTTTACCCACATTTTCATATTTTCTAATATTATATTCCTTGATTATCTGCGTTTTTATTTCCTTATCTGAACTTTGTTTATCTATTTTTTCTGGCAAGTATGGCTTATAACCATTATCTAAAAACCAACCTAACATTTGTAAAGTATTTTTAACTCTCTTAAATTCAAATTCTCGGCCAAAATTAATTTTTAATTCCATAATTCTTAAATCACCTGCCCGCCATCGCTTGCGCTCAAGGCGCTTGCAGGCGGGTAAATCTTAAATCTTTTTTCCCTTCAATTTATCAACTATATCATTATCATTCCTATCTGTTTTTCTGATTTCTAGTTTCTATTTTCTGATTTCTAATTTCCCCTTCCCCACCATCTTCTGCAACACTTCCGGCACATTCACGCTCCCGTCCTCGTTTTGAAATTGTTCCAAAATCGCCGGAATTAATCTTGAAGTAGCCAACCCGGAACCATTCAATGTGTGCACAAATTGATTGCCACTTTCGGTACGATAACGGATATTGGCCCGTCTAGCTTGATAATCTAGGGCATTAGATACTGACGACACTTCTTTATAAATTCCCATGCTCGGAATCCAGACTTCAATATCAATAGTTTTCGCCATGGCTGCCGAGGCGTCTTCCGCTGCCAATTGTACTGTTTGAAAGTTTAAGCCCAGGCCCTCCACTAATTTTTCTGCGTTTTTTACCAATTCTTCAAAAGCCATCCAAGAATCTTCTGGCTTGGTAAATTGAAACATTTCAATTTTATTAAATTGATGCCCGCGGATCATACCTCTTTCTTCCTTACGATAACTCCCTGCTTCGCGCCGAAAACACGCCGAGTAAGAATAATATTTTTTGGGCAATTCTTCACCGTTCAAAATATCATCACGGTGATAGTTTAATACCATCATTTCAGACGTTGCATCCAAACATAGATTTTCTGTAGAGACGCGAGATCTCGTGTCTCCGCCATTCTCGCCGGACCCTTTACCGACCCAAAACAAATCTTCTCTAAATTTTGGCAAATGCCCTGAAGCGTAAGCTGAAACCTCGTTTAATAAATACGGCAATAATAAAAATTCATACTTATTTTTTTTATGAAACTCGACAAAATAGTTTAATAAAGCCCATTCAAGTAGCGCTCCATCACCAGTGTAGCACCAAAATCCCGCTCCGCTCATCTTGGCCGCCCGTTCATAATCAATCAAACCCAAACTAGTGGCGAGTTCCACATGATCTTTAGCTTGAAACTTAAACTCCGGTTTTTTTCCAAAAGTATTTATCACTCTGTTATTTTCCTTACCCCCAGCCACCACGTCATCTGCCGGAATATTTGGCAAAGCTGATAATTTTTCTTTTAATTCTTCTTCTGCCTTAGCCAACTTTTCATCCAATTCTTTTATACTCTCCCCTACTTTCTTCATCTCAGCAATAATTTCCGGCGTGGGTTTGGTTTTAGAAAATTTATTTCTTTCTGCTTTTAATTCATCAGCTTTGGCAATTAATTCTTTTCTTTTATCATCAATCTTAATTGTTGCCTCCAAATCAAAGCTCCCCTTCTCCATTCTCTTTAGCAAGGCTTTCTCGACCTCATTTTTTTGATTGCGAATTTTATTGACGTCTAACATATTGTTACAATTTTTAATTATGAATTTTATTTAATTTATTTAACATCTCGATAAAATGCGTAACTATCTCCCGAAAGCTGTAAACCATAACCCTCTCCTTTGTCATTTCCATTATAAACAACATGCCCTTCTTTAGTAATAAAACCATAATTATTTTTTGCCAAGAGCAGATTATCGCCAAACCCAACCATCTTGCTATTATAAATAATAAACCCTGAGCATGACCGATAACCGTAATTATCACCAGATAAAATAACACCATAACACCCTCTGTCTAGTTCATTTACATAACCATCATCACCAATCAAATTACCAAGTTTACCCCTTTCCCCATTATAAATTACATATCGCTCGGAATCTATATAACCAAAATTATCACCTGATAATCTAAGCAACATACCTTTCCCAAGACTTTTACCGTCATAAATGACATATCCCTGATCATCAACAAAACCATAATGTCCATTAGCTAAATAGACATGGGAATCAAGCCAATTATTTTTATCACAATACACCTTCCCAACAATTTGATTATTATAATAAACATCAAGGTTTTTCCCTATATATGCAAAATTAACACCATCAAAAGTCATAACTTTTGGTAGCGTGTCGTCCGATACATTACCCTTTAATTTCAAGGCGTCTAGATCAACTACCCCTCGATCTTGTCTAACGCTAGTTAAAACTGTTGTTTGATTCTTGTCATTGACATATACTAATTCCCCAAAATCACTAATATAATAATAACCACCAATGTCTATCTTCTTTCCATTAAAAATAATAGTGCAAATTGGTGGGGGGTCACCAAAATCTCCTATTGATTCAGCCGCCTTACAATCTTTTGAATATATATAATAACCGTCAACAATCTTAACATTGCTTCCAACGCCAATATCTTTACCATTAAATATGATATGCGTTCCCGATTTACTTAAAATTTCAGATTTATTCAGCAAAATTCTATAAACAAAAAAAGTTACACTAAAAATTATGACTAAAATAATAGCTATCTTTAAAATTTTCATGTTATTTGAATTATTAATGCACAATTTGCGTGTTATTCGTATTTATTCGCATATTTATTTGCGTGTCAAACCCTCAACCGCCCTCAAAACTTCCCCTGCTCTATCTTGTCATTCTCTTCGCGTTGAAAACGTCTATTATAAATCAAATAGGTAAATGATAAGCTGATTAATCCTATCGCGAGATCGCTAAGAATGTTTATCCAATTTTCATGTTCCGCCATCGGACTCAGAATCGTTGCCATAAAATATTTTTCAAAATATCTGGCAATTATTTCCAAGATCTCCCATAAAACAAGGATCACGGAACCTACTCTAAAAAAATATTTTGCTTGCTTCAAAGAGGCGAATCTGGTTCTCAACGAAATCAGTAAAATTCCCAGCACAATCCCCCAGGCCAAATGACCCAGTGACCACCAATCTATCAATCCTTTTTTGGCCACAAACCAACGAGCAAGCGACATATATCTATATTGATCCCTTAAATTTTTATTGCTTCTTCAGTCCCTCAAACGCCCTCAAAACTTCCAACGGTATCATAAACACCAAAGTATTTGACTGATCCGACGACACATCATTGATCGTCTGCAAAGTCCGGAGATGCAGTGCGCCTTGCGTTGAGGCCAAAATAGTCGCCGCTTTAGCCATATTATCAGCAGCGATGACCTCACCTTCGGCCTTAATAATTACCGCCCTTCTTTCTCTCTCTGCCTCTGCCTGCTTGGCAATCACTCTTTTCATATCTTCCGGCAAATTAATATCTTTCAATTCCACCGAATCCACCTTAACGCCCCATGGGTCAGTGGCCGCATCCACCACCATCTGGATTCTTTTTGACACCTCGTCGCGATTGGATAATAGCTGATCCAAATCGACTTCACCAACCGCATTTCTCATCGTAGTCTGGGCCAATTGTGACACCGCATAATAAAAATTTTCCACTTCGATTACCGCCTTGGCTGCATCAGAAACTTTATAATAAATCACTGCGTTCACTTTGACCGAAATATTATCCTTGGTAATCGCTTCCTGATCCGGCACATCCACTGCCTTAACGCGAATATCTACTTTTCTCATTGACTGAAAAACTGGCCAAACAATCCGCCAGCCTGGGGCTTTTGTACTCGTATAATGTCCCATGGTGAACATCACGCCACGTTCGTATTGATTGACTTGGCGCAAACTCGAAAGTACCAACACACCCACGACCATAATTATTGCGTACCACATATGTTTGCAAGTTAATTTCTAATTTCTAATTTTTAAATAATCTCCAAGAAACAAGATACAATTTCCAAGTAAAATTCAAATCCCAATATTTAAAACTCATTAATAATTTATAATTTGTTTATTGGAACTTATTTGGAGCTTGTTTCTTGTATCTTGGAACTTAATTAAGTTATTATACCTTTTTCATCGCCCCCAAAACTATCTCCACCAGCTTCTCCCTCGGTATTCCGAGTTCCGTCTCACAAGTATAAATATGCTCCCGATTGACTGCTGCGGCAAATCTGGCTTCTTTAAATCTTTTTAAAACTGACTCAATTTTGACTGACGCCACTTTTTTATCCGGCATCACCTTAGAAACCGCCACAATAAATCCCGTCAACCCATCAACGGCAAATAATGCCTTGGCCAATTTTGAATCCCGTGGAATATCCTGTACTTCATTGTGCGATTGAATCGCGCGGATCAAATCATCTGGAAAATCAATTTCTTTTAAAAATTTTTCAGTCAATGGTCCACAATGCTCATGCATGTGCGCTTCCATATTTTCCTTACCCGCAATCTGTTCATAATCAATGTCATGCAACAACCCACACATTGCCCATGTGTGTTCATCCTCACTTCCTGGCTCTATTTCATTAAAATACTTCGCCAACGCCGCCATCCCTGCTTCCGCGTTAAACAAATGCAGCCGGCTTTCCGGACTGACATATTTTTCCACTAATTTCAAACATATCTCACGGGGAATATGTAAAATAATTAAATTCATGAATCTTTTATTTCTAACTCATATTTATCAATTTCTTTCTCCCAAGTATCCAATTTTCCTTCAAGATCGAAAAAATTATCCGGACCAACTACATTTATTCTACCTAACTCATCCAAATATACTGGCAGAAAATCCCTCAATTTTTGTATCTTATTTCTGGCTTCTGCCAATACTGTAGCTTCTCTCGCTTGTGAATAATCAGAAAAATTTTCCATCTGTGATTGTATTCCACCCCATAATCGATTAAAATCATGCCTTAGGGTACTAATATATTTATCCCGATCAAAACCAGGATCTATACTAAAATCTTTTACGGTTTCGTTCTCCATAATTCATAATTCATTATTCATAATTCACTTTTTGGGCTTCATCAACGGAAATATCTGACACTCTCGCATTGGCCTATCCATCAAAAACGCAAATAACCGCTCGGAAATTCCCAAGCCCGTTGTCGGCGGCATGCCGTGTTTCAAAGCTTCCACAAAGTCCTCATCATTCATCTGCGCTTCCTCATCGCCTTTATCACGCAATTTTTGCTGGGCTTTAAATCTTTCTTCCTGATCAATGGGGTCGTTCAACTCGCTATAACCATTGCAGAGTTCTGACCCAGCCAAGATCAATTGATATCTTTCTACATATCCTGGCCGCTCTGGCGATTCTTTGGCCAGAGGCGATACCGCTTTCGGCGGATAAATCAGATAGCCTGGTCCCGCAATCTGTCTGCGGCAATATTTCCACAGCTGGTCAATCCCTCGTCCCAGATCATTAAACTCATCATATTCCACTTTCAATTCCTGTAATTTTTTCTTTATCTCTTTGACTTCTGTTTTCTCAATGTCAACTTTTGTATGTTTTAATATTTCCTCTCGATAATCATACTCTTCCCATTTTTTACCAAGATCAACCTCAAAATCTTTGATCTTAAATTTTAAAGTGCCAAATGTTTCTTTGGCTATATATTTAATTAATTCTTCTGTCAACCTCATCCCATCGCGCCAATTGGCATACGCCCAATAATATTCCATCGAGGTATAATCCTGCAGATGTTCCGCGTCCATGCCTTCATTGCGAAATATCCGTCCCATCTCAAAAGTCTTTTCCATTCCTCCGACCATCAGTCTCTTCTGCCACAGTTCACCCACAGAAATTCTGAGATAAACATCCATGTCCAGGGCATTATGATGCGTCACAAACGGCCGAGCATCAGCCCCGCCAGTCGTATTTTCCAGTGCTGGCGTTTCCACTTCGACAAATCCTTTACCGGTCAAAAATTCCCGCATTGACTGATAATATTTTGCCTTTTTAACAATCATCTCTTTGACCTCCGGATTAGCAATCATATCCAAATATCTCTTGCGCAATCTTTCTTCCTCATCCTTCAGGCCATGCCATTTTTCCGGCAAAGGCAATAATGCTTTTGATAACAGTTCAAATTTTTTCACCAATAGTGTTTTCTCGCCTTTATGTGTGGTAAAAACTTCGCCTGCTACGCCGATAAAATCACCGGGATCAAAATGGTTGGTAAAAAATTTGAACTGTTCCTTGCCGACTTCATCTGCCTTGATAGCAATCTGTGCTTTGCCGGAAAAATCCTCTATGTGCGCAAAACACAACTTCCCCATGACCCTAGTAATCAAAATCCGACCAGCTGTTTTCAATTTTGTATCGTCTTCGGCCTCTTTTATCCCAATAACTGGATCTTCTTTGTTAAATTTTGAAGGATAAGGATTTATACCCGACTCCTTGATTTTTTTTAATTTTTCTCTTCTAATTTGTTGCTCATCTAGCATATTTTTAGCTTAATTTAGTTTTATAAAGTATATCCTAATTTTACTTTAAATCGGCCCAAAAATCAAATAATAACCCCTGTAACTCGCCCACCCACCTCGCTATGCGAAGCATTGCGGGCAAGTAACTAATAATTAGTCACTTGTAAATATTGTGATTTGTAATTTAGAATTTGGAATTTTATTAGAAATTAGTAATTAGAAATTAGAAATTTAAAAGGACGGTGTCCCCCGCCCCTTATTCCTACTCCCCTATTCACCTACCCCCTACCTGCCTATTCCACGTATTTCTTATTCGCTACAGTCACTTGTCTGATCAAACTCAAATCCACTCCCAATTCCTTGGCTCTTTCCACAATCGCCGCCGTATCTTTGGGCAAACAAGCACCTCTGACCCCTCGCTTGCCATCAAAAAATATCTGTAAATGAGAATCATTTATTCTTTTATCCAGGGCAAGGCCTTTATGCACCGCCTCATAATCGATCCCCAGCGCTTGGCACAAATCATAAAGCTCATTGGCAAAAATCACTTTCATAGCATAATAGGAATTAGTAGAATATTTTATCATCTCCGCCTCCGTCGCTTTACAAATTAAAGTATTAGCCCGAGGTAAAATCTCCGCTACCTCTTTAGCTAGATCAGGATATTTTTTGGTATAGCCCACCACATTTTTATCCGGAAAAGCAAAGTCCTCAGCCGCAAACTTGGCGGTCAAAAACTCTGGCACATAAACCATCATTTTGTCCGGATATTTTTCTTGTAGTCGCTCGGTTGTTCCCGGCACTGCTGTTGACTTTAAAATAACCTTCTTGCCATCAGGAATCCTGGCCAAAGTCTCTTCCACCGCCGTCAAATTTATTTTACCACCCTCGCCCATCGGCGTCGGTACTGATACAAAAATATAATCCTGTTCGCACACCTCTTCAAAACTATGCGTGGCACGCTTTGGGTCCAGATCATAAACCCGGGCGTTTTTATAATACTGCTTGGCCGCGCTCCCGACCATTCCCCCGCCAATGATCCCGATCGAATATTTGTCTGTATAATCAGGCATATTAGTACAATTTTTAATTTTTAATTCTTAATTTTTAATAAATCTCAATTTTTAATTTCCGAATAATTCGTTGATAGATTAATCCGCTAATAAACAATTTCTTTTACTCAATACTAAATCCTCTATACCAAATACTGATTTATCTTTGGCATCCCGGACAATACGCCGTTGTTCTAGACCCTTGCTTCATGACTTTTATCTCTACCCCACACCGTCGGCATTTTTCCCCTTTCCGATCATATACCTTCAAATATTTTACCATATTTCCCTGTCGTCCAAAAGCATCCACATAATTATCCGATGAAGTCCCTTTCTTGGCTACTGCCAGTTTTAATATCTTTACCAGACAAACGTAAAGTTTATTCAACTCTTGCTCACTCAAATCTTTGACCCTTCTACTCGGCATAACCCCCGCGCAAAAACACGCTTCTTGCGCATAAATATTACCCACTCCGGCTATTACATCCTGCTCCATTAGAAGAGGCTTGATAACCTTATTTTGTTTTTTAACCAACAGCTCTTTAAATTTTTTAAAGGTAAACTCTTTTTCCAAAGGCTCTATCCCAAATTCCTTATCAAGCTTCTCTAGTTCTCTGCCATCCAACAGCTTTACCCAGCCAAATTGGCGTAAATCATTAAAAAATAAATGGCTCCCATCTTGAAAATTAAAAACCACATGCGAATATTTATTGGGTAAATTTATCAAAAGTTTATCCCTAGCGGAGCCGAGGGATCCCATGTTAACTCCACTTTTTTTATCTTTAGCATTTCCATATTTAATCGGATGCCCTCCGCCCGCCAAAATCATTTTATCCTCCCCTTGCCAAGGGGAGGTGGCTCGAGCTTGCCGAGAGACAGAGGGGTACCCCCGATAAATCAACTGCCCTGTCATCTTCAGGTGAAACAACAAATACCAACCATTCTGCAAATCAAAAATAATCATCTTGGCTCTCCGCCTGACTGCTTTGATCTTCTGGCCCTGCACCAATTCCAAAAATTTAGCCCTGGGTGCTTTCACCTGTTTGGCCAAATTTATCGTCACGGTCTTGATCGTGTTCCCAGCGATTAACTCCTGCAAATCTCTTTTAATTGTTTCTACCTCCGGCAACTCTGGCATAGTTTCAAAATTAAAAATAAAATATCAAAGATCAAAATGACAGTTCAAAATTTAAAATTAATCCATCTCCCGAAGGGAGATACCATAATTTTACATTTTGATTTTTACATTTTAAATTTTACGCCTTCCTTCTTTAACTTTAACGCTTTCATTTTTCGTCCCCTGTTGTACCCTCCCACCCTTCCATCAGATCTGATCACCCGATGGCATGGAATTTTCGGATCGTAATTTTTATTCAAAATATTGCCCACTGCCCGGTAAGCCCTTGGCCTACCAGCCAATTTTGCCACTTGTTTATAAGTCAGCACCTTGCCTTTTGGTATTTCCTTGACTATCACCAAAACCGCTTGCTCAAAACTATTTTTAGCCATGTTGTTCGTCATAAAATAACTTTCTTGCCATAATCTTATTCTAACAGAAAATAAAAAACCCTCCAAATTGGAAGGATTTTTATCTGGGCCGGGTTGGATTCGAACCAACGAAGGCGAATGCCAGCAGATTTACAGTCTGCCCCAGTTGACCGCTTTGGTACCGACCCACAAAACTATTAAATTTTATCCACTTGGATCAATACTCCAAACTCGTCAGTTTCACCGTTCAAAAAGCGGTCAAGACCGCGGCGCCTGTCCCGATGGCTATCGGGAGTACCGACCCACAAAACTATTAAATTTTATCCACTTGGATCAATACTCCAAACTCGTCAGTTTCACCGTTCAAAAAG
>JAKLID010000014.1 GCA_022709795.1 Patescibacteria group bacterium
ATGACCTCCTGCGAAAATTCCGGTGTCCCTGTTCAGGATCAATTTCGTGGCGTCACGAAATTGATCGAACACGGCAAGGGCGGCAAGCGGGAAATCATTGATTATCTGTTGACCCGTTACGCCTGCTATCTGATTGCCCAGAATGGCGATCCGAGAAAAGACGAGGTCGCCTTTGCGATGACCTATTTCGCAATACAAACACACAAACAAGAGATGGTAGAGCAAAGGTTGGCCGAATGGGAGAGATTGCAGTCAAGGGAAAAACTTTCTATGTCTGAAAAAACGTTATCCGGTATTTTATTCGAACGAGGCGTTGATGGTCAAGGATTTGCCAGAGTCCGAAGTAAGGGTGACGCGGCTTTGTTTGGCGGATATTCCACGCAAGACATGAAAAATAAATTGGATGTGCCAAGCAAAAGACCTTTAGCTGATTTTTTGCCGAGTGTGACTATTAAAGCCAAAGACTTGGCTAATGAAATCACTAGCTTCAATGTCAAGAAAGACCAAGCACTGAAAGGTGAAACGCCAATTACTTTTGAGCATGTGAAAAATAATGAGGGGGTCAGAAAATTATTGAATGACCGAGGTATAAAACCAGAACAGCTGCCAGCGGAAGAAGATGTCCAAAAAGTGAAAAGAAAAGTCGTGGCCGAGGGGAGAAAGATGTTGAAGAGGGTAAAGAAATTGAAATAAAAATAGAGACGTCTAACCATATAATCATTTGAATATTTAAACATTATTATGGTAAAGCAAACTCAAATATTAATAGTCCACGGCGGAATGACTTTTAAGAACCGAAAAGATTATTTGCATTTTTTAAAAACAAGAGAAATATCAATAAAGAAAAAAGTAAAATGGTCTGAAAAATATTTGGATAAGAGCCTGGGTAGAAGTTTTGAAATTATTAGACCGCACATGCCCTTATCGGAAGATGCCAAATATAACGATTGGAAAATTCATTTTGAAAGATATATTCCTTACTTAAGAAATGGTGTAATCTTGATCGGATATTCATTGGGTGGAATTTTCTTGGCAAAATATCTTTCTGAACACGAATTTCCTAAAAAGATATTATCAACTTATTTAGTCTGCCCGCCGTTTGACGATACATGCTTTGAAGAGGATTTGGTGGGAGGGTTTAAGCTTAAATCAGATTTGTCTTTGATTGAAAAGAATTCTAAAAAATTAACTTTATTTTTTTCGAAAGATGATGATGATGTCCCGATTTCTCATGCCGAGGAATATAGAAAGAAATTAAAAAATCCAAGGATTATTATTTATAAAAGCAAAAATGGACACTTTAAAATAGCTAAGTTTCCCGAAATTATAAAGATGATTAAAGATGATGTAAAAAGGAAGGTCATTTAAAAATTTGAAACATTTAAACATTATTTATTTTATGCCAAAGAAAGCAGAAAAAGTAGTAAAGAAGTCAAAAAAATCAGCAGCGGGTGAAGAATATGGGGCCGCGCAAATCACAGTCTTGGAAGGATTAGAACCGGTCCGAAAAAGACCGGGGATGTATATTGGCTCAACCGGGCCGGTCGGATTGCACCATATGATTTGGGAGGTGGTCGACAATGGGATTGACGAAGCGATGGCTGGGCACGCTAATTTGATCGTGATCACACTTTTACCAGACAATATGGTGGAGGTTTATGATAACGGCCGTGGTATCCCAGTCGATATTCACAAACAAGCCAAGGTGTCAGCTCTGGAGGTGGTTTTGACCAAGTTGCACGCTGGCGGCAAGTTTGGGCAGGGCGGTTACAAAGTTTCCGGTGGTTTACACGGGGTGGGCGTGTCAGTAGTCAATGCCTTGTCAAATTACATGAAGGCAGAAGTTTACCGCGAGGGAAAGATCTGGGTGCAGGAATACAAGCGGGGTGTGCCGCAGAAAAAAGTTAGAGCTATCGGTAATACCAAATTGAAAGGGACAAAAATTACCTTTCAACCAGACAACACAATTTTTCAAACCACTGAATTCAACTGGGAGACGATCGTAGATCATTTGCGCCAGCAGGCTTATCTGAACAAGGGCATCAAGATCAAGATTTTTGACGAACGAATCAAGGACAAAACCCAGTCTTATGAATATTATTTTGAAGGGGGGGTAAAATCTTACGTCAGCCATCTGAATGGTAACAACGAACCAAAACACGAGAAGGTTTTTTATGTGGAAAAAAGCATGGTGCCAGAAAAGGGCAACAGTGAAAATCCGGAAGGGGTATTAGATGAGCGGCCGATCAACGTGGAAATCGCTTTTCAGTATATTGAAGAATATAAAGAATCAATCTACGCTTTTGCCAACAATATTATTAACCCGGAAGGCGGTATGCACGTGATGGGTTTCCGGAGCGCTTTGACTAGAGTTTTGAATAATTATGCTCGGTCTAAAGGTTATTTAAAAGAAAAAGACGATAATCTGTCCGGTGAGGATGTGCGGGAAGGATTGACTGCGGTCATTTCTGTGAAAGTTTCTGAACCGCAATTTGAAGGTCAGACCAAAGCCAAACTGGGCAATCCAGAAGCGAGACAAGCAGTGGAAGTCGTATTCGGAGAGGCGCTGGCAATATTTTTGGAAGAAAATCCTAAAGATGCCGAAGGAATAATCGGTAAATGTTTATTGACGGCGCAAGCCAGAAAAGCCGCCAGATCAGCGAGAGACGCGATCATCCGTAAGGGTGCTTTGGAGGGCATGACTTTACCAGGTAAATTGGCGGATTGCTCTTCACGAGATGCGGCGACGACTGAACTTTATATTGTCGAGGGAGATTCGGCCGGCGGCTCGGCCAAGCAAGGACGGAGCCGTGAGTTCCAAGCAATTTTGCCATTGCGCGGAAAAATTTTGAATGTGGAAAGAGCGCGGCTGGACAAGATGCTCGCCAATAATGAAATCAAATCATTGGTTATCGCACTCGGCACCAATATCGGCGAACAGTTGGATATGACCAAACTCAGATATAATAAAATCATTATTATGACCGATGCGGACGTGGATGGCGCGCATATCCGGACATTGCTTTTGACTTTTTTCTATCGTTATTTTCCAGAATTGATCCGGCAGGGTCATATTTATATTGCCAAACCGCCATTGTATAAATTACAGAAAGGCAAAGACGTGCGCTACGCCTATGGTGATGAGGAAAAGGATAAGTTGGTTGGCGAGATGGGGGGAATAGAGAAATCAGAAATCAGAAATCAGAAATCAGAAATTAAAAAGACTAAAGGCCAGGGGGTTGAGGAGATGGAAGGTGAGGAAACGGGAGAAGTGGACCAGACCGGGGTGGGGGAAAGGGTGGCGGGAATAAATATCCAACGCTACAAAGGCTTGGGTGAAATGAACCCAGAACAATTGTGGGAGACGACGATGGATCCGAAGACTAGGGTGACGATGCGGGTGGATATTGATCAGGCGGAAAAAGCGGATGAGATTTTTGAGATGCTCATGGGCTCGGATGTAATGCCAAGAAAACGTTTTATTCAGACACACGCGAAAGACGTTAAAAACTTAGATGTATAGTGATAGGAAGAGATAGGGTTAGGAATTTCCAAATCCCAATTTCCAATTTCCAAATAAATCTCAAATCACAAATCCAAAGCACAAAATAAATTACAAGCACCAATAATCAAACCAGAGCACTATTAGGTTAGCAGAAAGTTGATGGGCAGCTTTCCCCGCCTCTTTGAGGAGGGGTGGCGAGGCACTGCGAGCCAGGGTGGTGGGACAGCGCGGAAATCCAAAATTTCAAATTCAAAACTCAAAATAAATCTCAAATTACAAATTCCAAAACGAATTTTAAATAGGTTTATTATTAATGAATTGAATAATTATGTCAGACGAACCGAATAAAAGAAATAATAATTTTTATTTAATTATTACCATTCTTGTAACAGTAATTCTTTTTATTGGCGGTGGAGTTATGTATTTTTTTAATAATAAATTTGATAACCAGAAATTTGAATGCGACAGTATAGTTAAAAAAAATGAAGATCGGATACTAGCAGATGATAGTTATTGTAAAGAGAGGATTGAGTTGTGCCAAAAAAATATTAGTGAGTTGGAGCAGCGGGTGCGCGAGGTTGACAAGTTATGCGCGAACGACATTGAGGATGAGATCAAAGGCAGGGAAAGACTTAGCTGTATTATTACCTCAGGAAAATGCGAAGAAAATTCTCAGAAAATAAAAGATTACATAGATAAAATTATCAAGGAAAATCAATATACTATTATCAATGAATGTTTATATAAGGGTGGAAAAAGAGCCTTAGATGGTAATTTATATTCATATGCAAGCACTGATTTCTACGGGAAGACAATTAATAGAGAGGGGGCTGTAAGGGATATTGGGGAATCAATAGATGAGTGGTTTAGATTTCAAGAGGGGAATAAATTATATATTTTTTTGTACGGAGCGGCAGGCTGTGGCGGTTGTGTGTTTAATGGTCCATATTTATTAATAAACTTAGATTTAGATAAAATCGAGGGTAGAAATGCTGTTTTGCCATTTTTGCCCAAGTTGGTTTTATTGGAAGACAGTAGATATGGCATTGAGGCAAGTTGGGATGACTGGGACGCAAAGAAAATTGATTTATATCTTTATGATTTTGTTCAAGCAAAAAGATTAAAATTAGTTTATACAGTTCCGCAGGATAAATCGATTATAATAGAAGGTGATGGTGAACATTTAATAGAAAATACAATAACGTGGGTTGGCAATAAGACTATCGCCGTGCAACTATATGAAAAAGAAGAGGATACCAGCTATGCTAAATTTAAGGAAATAACAGAGCGAGGGCGAACAATTTATGAGTATATTAAGTCAGGTGAGCCTGTAAAAATAAGTATCATTTATTAATTTTGATGACATTTGCCAAAAGAGTAGATATGTGGTAGGGTAGTATAAAGACCCTGGGGGTCTTTTTAAAGACCAAAGATTATAATATTTTTCAACTAAAATTAGCAAAAATATGAGCAGTTTAGTCCAATATTTCAAAGACTCCAAACTGGAATTAAAAAAAGTCGTCTGGCCAACCAGAAAGCAGACAGTCAATCACACGGCCCTGGTGATCGGATTTTCGGTGGCTTTGGCCGCGTTTTTGGGGCTGGTGGATTTTGGCCTTTCGGAATTAGTAAAATTAGCGGTAATAAAATAAAACTATGGCCAGGCAAATATTACACCAAGGTGAAAAAAGATGGTACGTGATTCACACCTATTCCGGCTATGAAGAAAACGTGGCGCGCAATCTGGAGCAGAGAATAGAATCAATGGACATGCAGAATAAGATTTTTCAGGTTTTGGTGCCCACGGAAAATAAAATCAAGATTAAAAGCGGCAAGCGTCATACGACCAGAGAAAAGATCTTCCCAGGTTATGTTTTGGTGGAGATGCTAGTGGATGATGAATCGTGGTACGTAGTCAGAAATACACCGAACGTGACGGGTTTTATCGGTTCAGGCACTTTGCCAATCCCTTTGTCTGACGGGGAAGTGAAAGAGCTACAGCGGCGGATGGGCGTGCAAGAGCCAAAGTACCAGATCAATGTGACGATTGGCATGCCAGTAAAAATCACTGACGGACCATTCAAGGATTTGGAAGGTAAAGTAGCTGATATTGATGAAGCGAGAGGTAAGATAAAGGTGATGGTTCAGATGTTTGGCCGAGAGACACCAGTAGAGTTGGATTTTTTGCAGATAAAAAAGCTGTAAGTAAGATAAGCAGTAAGCGAGATAAGTTTAAAATTAACTAGATTTATTTTGAGTCCCTTCGGGGAAGAAGGATCTGATGGTAGCACCGTGGGATCCTTCGCTTCGCTCAGGATAAACTGCTGAAAATTTTTTAAAAATAATATTATGCCAAAACAGATTAAAGCATTAGTTAAATTGCAAATTAAGGGCGGACAAGCCAACCCAGCGCCGCCAGTGGGCCCGGCTTTGGGTCAACACGGGGTAGCAATTCAGGAATTTTGTACCAAATTTAATGAGGCGACCAAAGCCAAGATGGGTGAAGTCGTGCCAGTAGAAATCACTATTTTTGATGACCGGAGTTTTACTTTTGTTCTGAAGACCCCGCCGGCGGCAGAACTTTTGAAAAAAGCGGCTAAGATTGAAAAAGGTTCGGGTAAGCCACTGACCGACAAAGTCGGCAAGGTGACTAAAAAACAAATCAGAGAAATTGCGGAAATAAAGATGCCGGATTTGAACGCGCATGATGTGGAGGCGGCGATGAAGATTATTGAAGGCACAGCGAGACAGATGGGAATAACAATAGAATAATTTCCAAATCCCAATTTTCAATTTCCAAATAAATTCCAAATTACAAAATTCAAAACAAAACATATGAAAAATCCAATTATTCGCACAATTTATTTGTATCTATTCGCCCTGGTTGGACTGGCGATGCTCGTGATTGGCAGCTCCATGATTATCAATTTGGGTCTGAAGGCCTGGGTGTTTACCCAAGCTGACAGTCAAGATAATTATATGAGCCAGCCGGCGTCGTTATATTTTGCCAATGAGACGAAGACGGTGCAGGATTTGAAAGTCTGTAGCGATAAATGTGAATTGACGGCGGAACAGAAGGCGCAGGTAGATAATTGGTTGGCTGATTATGAAAATTGGAAAAATCAAGCATCAGCCAAGGACCCGAGTATTTATGTCACAAGGAACAGACAAAGACAAGCAGCCACGGCATTGTCATTAATTTTGATCGGTTTGCCATTGTGGCTGTTTCACTGGAGCGTGATTAAGAAGGACAATAAGAAAGAGGAATCCACGAATAGCCACGAATAAGAGACGAAGTACCGCGAAGTTATTTAGTGGTGCTTGGTGAATAATTAGTTATTTTTAGTAAATTATAAAAAGTGGGAGATCTGGCAGTCACCGGATCGCTGGTACCACGCAAGAAATTTTTTATGAAAAAGAAAACGAAAAAGCCCAGTCACTCCAAAAGATATTTGGAGATGGCTAGCAAGGTAGATAAGACAAAAACTTATTCAGTAGAAGAGGCGGTCAAGATAGTCAAGGAAACTGCCAAGACGAAATTTGATTCTTCGGTGGAGATTCATATCCACTTGGGGATTGACACCCAAAAAGGCGAGCAAGCAGTGCGTGGTACGGCTTCATTGCCTTATGGTACTGGCAAGACCAAGAAGGTAGCAGTCTTTACTAGAAACGAAAAGACAGCCAAGGACGCTGGAGCGGATATCGTCGGCGCTGATGAATTGATCAAAGAGATCAAAACCACGGAAAAAATAAATTTTGATGTGGCCTTAGCCACACCAGAAATGATGAAAGATTTATCACAGGTGGCCAAAGTGCTCGGCCCCAAGGGCCTCATGCCAGCCCCAAAATCTGGAACAGTGGTGCCGGAGGCAGACATGGCCAAGGCGATTGGGGAAATTAAAAAAGGCAAAGTTAATTTTCGCAACGACGATACTGGCAACGTTCATCAGATAATCGGTAAGGCATCTTGGGAGGAGAATAAATTGCAAGAGAATCTAAAGGTGTTTGTGGAGGCTTTACAGAAAGTCAAGCCGGCGACAGTTAAGGGAACTTTTATTCTTAGCGTTACTTTGACCAGTACGATGGGACCGGCGGTGAAGGTGGCGGTATAATGTATAACGTATTAAGTATTATGGGTAGGGGCACAAGATTTTGTGCCCCTACTTTTGCGCTATGGATTTTATGGCTAATTGTGCTAGGATTTGCGCTTACTTGCAGAATAAATTATAATGAAATAACATTATTATTGGCTAAAATTATAGAATATGCCAGGAGAAAATATGGCAGTAAATAAAAGGGAAAACGTTTTGACTTGGGACGAATGTTTTATGCAAATGGCTTATTTGATTGCGGAACGCTCGAAAGACCCAAATACCCAAACTGGAGCCTGTATCGTGGATGAGAATAATGTGGTAATTGGACTTGGTTATAATGGTTTTCCTAGGGGTTGTTCGGATGACGAGTTCCCTTGGACGAGAAATGGTGAATTTGCCGATAAGAAGTACGCCTATGTGGTGCACGCCGAAGCCAACGCCCTTTATAATTCCAGCCGAATGCCCAAGGGTTGTAAACTTTATGCTACTTTGTTTCCCTGTAATGAGTGCGCCAAAGCAGTGATTCAAAACGGGATTAAAGAAGTGATTTATGATTTGGATACTTATCACGATGACCCGATTTGGCAGGCGTCAAGAAAAATGTTGGAGAGAGCGGGAGTGACTTGCCGTCAGTATAGACCGGAATATAAATTAAAATTGGAAAAATAATATGGAGAATAAATTAGTTTGTATCGCCGGTTTATGCGGGGCTGGGAAAAGCGAAGTGGCCAATAAATTCATAGAGGCTGGTTATGCTTATGTACGTTTTGGTCAGATTACTTTGGATGAGGTAAAAAACAGGGGTTTGGAGCCAAAAGAAGAAAATGAAAAACCAATTCGGGAAGAATTTCGGAAGAAGCACGGTATGGCGGCTTTTGCCATTTTGAATATGCCAAAGCTTGATGAGCTATTGGCACAGGGGAAAAATGTTTTGGGTGACGGACTTTATAGCTGGTCAGAATACAAGGCGCTCAAAGAAAAATATGGTGATAATTTGGTGGTTGTGGCAGTTTATGCTTCGCCCAAGACTCGTTATGCGCGTTTGGCTGATAGAAGAAGCCGTTATGGTGATGATCCAAATATGAAATATCGTTCCTTTAGCCCAGAAGAGGCCAAGTCCAGAGATTACGCGGAAATAGAGAATATCGAGAAAGGTGGGCCGATAGCGATAGCGGATTTTACCATTGTGAATGAGGGGACGATAGGGGAATTGAATAAGCAAGTGGAGGAAGTATTAGAAAAAATTTCTAATTCCTAATTTCTAATTTCTAATAGAATCCGTAAATAATTTTTAAAAATATGTTAAGAGAATTTGGGGAGGGCAATGCGGTCGAATTTTCAGAGGGCGGCGACATTATCAAGATCCATGGAGGTAGTGCTAAAATGGCCCTGGAGATAGCAAAAATATTGGAACCGGGGAGTGCCTCTGGCCTTACGGAACAAGAAGAGGGATGGATCGAGACTGTAAATACACCAGGAGAGGTGTTGCGCCCTGGCGTTTGGGCAATTTATTTGAGCGGAGGTGATTTGATTGTCCAAAATGTAAATGGTAGGGGTGATGAGGATTATAATAATCAGATGAAAGTGGCGGTTAGTAAAGTTACAGGATTGAATTTATGATTTTATTTATTAATACAGCTAGCCCAGAGATAATTACACTTGCTCTTTTGGATAGGAAGGGCAATATTTTGGTAAAGAAAAATATTCAGGCCAAATATAAGCAGTCAGAGAAATTATTAGTAGAAATTGAGAAAATAATTGAGACGCATAGCAATGCGTCTCTACAGGAGTTGACGGGGGTTATTGCGGTAAAGGGACCGGGGAGTTTTACGGCGTTGAGAATTGGGTTGACCACAGCTAATACTATGGCTTTTGGATTGGGGATACCGGTAGCGGGAGTAATGGATGGAGAGTTTGAGAAGATAGCAAAAGAAGGAGTTGAGAAGTTGAAAACGGTCAAGTCGGGTAGCTATGTGATGCCAGAGTATGGGATGGAGCCGAATATCACCATCAAGCAAGATAAGTAATAAGCAAGATAAGCGGTAAGCAAAACAGGTGTATAAAGCCTGTTTTTTGTTTTTGGCTGAGATTGGATAAGGTTGAAAAGGTTAAATTTTTGAGCACTTGTTATCCACAGAAAAGTGGTTGAAGGTTAGGGTAAAGTGGTCTATAATGAAAGTAGTGTGGGGAAAAGTGGTATAAAGTGGTAAATTATAAGGCTATGGAGTAGGTCTTTTGAGACTGCTCCTTTAATTTTTAATAAGATGTTTCTTGGCGAATATTCGCACAATATTGATGATAAGAATCGTTTGGCGATCCCAGCTAAGTTTCGCAGTGATTTGAAGCAAGGTGCAGTTATCACCAGGGGCTTGGATAATTGTTTATTTTTATTTACCAAAAGCGAGTGGCAAAGTTTGGTTGATAAAATCTCACAATTACCTTTGAGCCAGGCGAATGCCCGAAGTTTCAGCCGGATGATGCTCATGGGAGCGATGGAGGTGGAGCTAGATAAGTTGGGCAGGATTTTATTGCCTGATTATTTGAAAAAATTTGCTGAATTAAAAAAACAGGTGGTGGTAGGTGGTGTTTTGAACAGGATTGAAATTTGGGATGAGACGAAGTGGCAGAATTATAAGAATAAGGCAGAGAGTAATGTGGAAGAAGTGGCAGAAGGGATGCGGGAGTTGGGGATATAAAGTAAAAAGGCAAAGGGTAAAGGGCAAAAGAGCGAAGATTTTAAATCCTAAATCCAAATGTCAAATAAAGCTCAAAGTTCAAAATCTAAAATAAGAGCCATTTAATAATTAGTTATTGGGATTTTGGATTTGGTTGGAAATTAGGATTTTGACATTTTGATCTTATGAATACACACAAGCCGGTTTTGTTAAGGGAGGTGATAGAATATTTGGATCCCCAGCCGAATCAGAATTTCATTGACTGTACGTTTGGGGGCGGAGGACATTCGATCGTGATTTTAGCAAAGACATTGCCGAATGGTAAGATTTTGGGAATAGATGCTAACCGCGATAGTTTGGAGAAATTCAAAATTCAAAATTCAAAATTCAAAAATAAGGATAGACTTATTTTAATTAATGATAATTTTAGGAATTTAAAGAGTATTTATGCAAATAATTTTCCTTATCCAGTTAGCGGAATTTTACTTGACCTTGGTTTATCATCAATGGAGCTAGGAGATCCGGAGCGCGGATTTAGTTTTTTGACTGACGGCCTCTTGGACATGCGTTTTGACCAGCAGAAACACGGGCTAACGGCTGGCGAGGTCCTCAATAAATATGATCTAGAAAATTTAATAAAAATTTTTACTGAATATGGAGAAGCGCCACGCGGCAAGGCTTGGCAAGTGGCCAAAGCAGTAGTGGCGGCAAGGAAGAGGCAGTTATTTAGAACAACCTTTGATTTTTCGCGGGTTATTTTGCAGGTATTTTATCCTAGGGCAGTGGAACGAGGAGAAATCACCATGGCGACTAAAGATTTTTATCATAAGCGGAGAAAAATAACTCATCCGGCCACTCAGTTTTTCCAGGCTTTGAGAATAGAAGTCAATGATGAATTGGGAAATCTAAGGGAGGTCTTGCCTAGCGCAATGGAAATACTGGCCAAGGGTGGACGATTGGCAGTGATTTCTTTTCATTCATTGGAAGATCGGATAGTAAAAAATTTTTTCAGGGATGGGGCCAAAGCCGGGCAATTAAAGATTTTAACTAAAAAGCCAATAGGGCCTGAGGAGATTGAAAGGCAGGAAAATCCTAGGAGCCGAAGCGCAAAACTAAGAGTAGCAGAGAAAAGGTAGGTCGGTAGGTTTGTAGGGAAGTAGAAAATAAAGAAACTAGAAATTAAGAAACAAAGAAATTAAGGGCAGTGTTTAAATAATTTTGTTTTTATGTCAAAGTGCAGACTGGTCAAAAAAAATAGCCTGATCAGGAATGACCGGGCAAATAAAAAATGTCGCACTGGTTCTAATAGACTGACGATGGCATTTTACGTTTTTATTGTTTGTTTGGTAGTGGGAGCAGGGGTGTATTATCTAGGCACTTTAAACAAAAAAGCGCAGATTGGTTTTGAGACAGCGGAACTGGAGGCAAAATTAAATGATCTGAAAGAAGATAACAAGAATTTGGAAGTCGCTGCTTTGGAATTGCAACAGGTGGTGAGAGTGCAGGAAGAGGCGGGTAAGCTCGGCATGGTGGCCACGGGCAAGGTGAATTATTTAACAATCAAGGCGAACGATTTGGCGAGGAGGTAAGACAGAGACTATATGGTCAAAACTCAAAGGAGCAAAAGATTGTTTTCCGGAGAAAGAACTGGCTTGATTATGGCAGTTTTTTTTGTTTTGGGCGCTGTGTCTATCGGCCGGTTATTTTATTTGCAGGTCGTAAGGCATGGTGGCTATATGGAGGAATCGGTGGGGCAGCATCAGCTGGACAGGGAAATCTTGCAGAGCCGCGGAGAAATATTTATGCAAGATTATAAAAACAATCAACTGGCGCCCCTGGTGATCAATAGAGAGATGGGAGTGCTATTTATTGTGCCAAAGGAGATAGTGGAAAAAGAAAAGACGGCTGAGGCATTGGCGGAAATTTTGGAGAGTGATCAGACGTTGAGGATAGCAGTCCAGGCGGAAATTTTAGAGAAAGCGCAAAAGCAGGGCGACCCGTATGAGCCGATCCGCCACAAAGTGGAGCCAGAGATCGTGGCCAAAATAAAAGATTTAAAATTGGCAGGAGTGTATTTTTCCGAAGAACTGATCAGATATTATCCAGAGAAAGAAAGCGCTGGACAGCTGACCGGTTTTTTGGGTTTTGATGGCGAAAAGCAAGTGGGCCAATATGGACTGGAAGGTTATTTTGAAAAAGAATTGGCCGGAGAAAAAGGCAGTATTTTGGCCGATAAAGATCTGGCTGGCCGGTTGATACCGGCAACGGAGAAGCAGCTCAAAGAAGCGGAAGATGGCGAGGATATAATTTTGACTCTTGATCGGGTGGTACAAGGCAAGGCTTATGAATTTATAAAAGAGGCAGTGGAAAACAGCGCAGCTATAAACGGAATGATGATCGTTCTGGAGCCGACCAGCGGCAAGGTGCAAGCTTTGGCCAGCTACCCCAGCTTTGATCCCAATAATTATGGTCAGGTGGAAGATATCAAGTATTATCGGAATTTGGCGGTGAGCGAACCGTATGAGCCTGGGTCGATTTTTAAGATTATTACAATGTCGGCTGGGCTAGATAGCGGGGCGGTCAGGCCGGGGGATACATTTGTGGATACTGGAGAAACCAGGATCGGGCCAGAGGTGATTCGTAATGCGAGCAATAAAAAATATGGCAAGGTGAACATGGCGGGAATTTTGGAGAACTCCATTAATAATGGTACGGTTTTTATTGCCAGGAAAACCGGGCGGGAGACTTTTAAAAAGTACGTAGAGAATTTTGGACTAGGACAGCTGACTGGCATAGAGTTGACTGGCGAAGCGAAAGGGGATATTAGTTCACTGGATGAACAAAGAGAGATCTATCTGGCCACGGCTTCATTTGGACAAGGTTTGACAGTGACGCCAATACAGATGGCCGCGGCAGTAGCGACGATTGTCAATAACGGCCGTTTGGTCAAGCCGACCATTATTGACTATATAAAAAAAAATAATGAGAAAGTTGTTGAGAACGAAACAACGGCGGGGGAACAAATCATCTCCCCTGAGACGGCGCAAGTCGTCAAGGCAATGATGGTTTCGGTGGTAAAAAATGGTCAGGCTAAAAGAGCGCAAATACCTGGTTATAATATTGGCGGCAAGACTGGCACGGCGCAGATCGCTGGCAAGTCTGGCTATAGTGAAGAAATGAACCATTCTTTTGTGGCTTTTGGGCCGCTTCAGAATACGAGATTTGTGATTGTGGTAAAGTTATCAAAACCACAGAGGCAATGGGCGGAATCAACAGCGATACCGCCGTTCGTCAAAATGGCTAATTTTTTATTACAGTATTATCAGATACCACCGGAGAATCAATAACCAAGAAAACAAGCCCGCCAGATTATCCACAGAGGAAAATTTCAGCCACTCAAATCGGCGGGTGCCCTAAGGGCAAATACAAGAATACAAGAATACAAGAATAAAACAGCCCCGCATATGCGGGGCGGTTTGGTGGCGAATAATTATTCGGATTTTTTCCACTCACTGACGTATTGGCCGAGGCCGAGAGTGTCTCTTTTCTGCTGGCGGTTGGGCAATTTGTTTGACCAAGCCAAGAGATCTTCGAAGTCTATTTTGTAGCGAGAGTTGACGACAACAGCCTTTATTTCCTGGTTTTTTATAGCCCGCCTGATAGACCTTTCGCTGATGCCAAATAAGAGAGAAGCAACGGAGGGAGAGACTTTAATTTGATTTGACATACTATTGATAAAATGTTATAAATATGAGGTTAGAAACAAGACAACCGTTGGTGAAGTGGTATAAGTAAAGGATAATATAGTTTGGAGTAAATGTCTAGATTGGTCTAGACATTTTATAATTATTGTGGTTTTGTTGGCTTTTTGTCTAGAAAATACTGGACAAATTTGTACTAAAAAGACGGTTATTTATGTATTATTATAACATATTTTCGTTGATTGTTGGCCTTAAAAATGTTAGTGTAACAGTATTAATTTATTAACGTCTACTTAGATGAAGGGGCAAAAAATGAACAAACATCAACAGGATAGGGAACTCAGGAAGATTCAAGATGGGGACGAACAGAGCTTCGGGAAGGTTTACGATTGGTATGTGGATAAAATTTATCGCTATGTTTTTCTAAAGATTGGTAGTAAAGAAAAGGTAGAAGAAATAGTCCAAGATGTTTTTCTAAAATTTTGGAGATTTGTCAGAGATAAAGAAAATGAAGTCAAAGATATTAACGCTCTTTTATATAGTATTGCCAAATCAATGATCGCTGATTACTACCGGTCGGCTGGTGAGAATATAATCTCACTCGATGAAACGATGATGATAGAAGATGAAACAAGCGAAGAGGAGACAATGAGCGACGACATTGACATCAGCTTGGATATAGAAAAGGTCAAGGGTGTGCTCAAGAGAATGCCGCAGATTTATCAGGATGTGATTATTATGAAATTTGTAGAAGAGATGGAACACAGCGAGATCGCCGAAGCGCTGGGTAAGGAAGAAGGCAATGTGCGCGTACTGGCGCACCGAGCTTTGAAACAATTAAGGGAATTATTAAAAAGCGATGACTAGCTTAAGAGAACAATTAAAGAATCTAAATATAGAGCCTGGCGCGGAATGGAAAAAAGAAACCAGGAATTTTTTGATGTCTGAAGTCAAAAAACAAAGAACAGTGACTGGGAATCAGGAATCAGGATGGTTGGAGAATTTTGTTAATTTTTTCAAGATATCAAGATTGGCTTGGCGGCCAGTCGGGGTGGTAGCTCTCATGGCGGTTTTTGTGCTTGGCGGCAGTGGCTTTGTGGCGGTGGCTTCTAGAAACGCTGTGCCGGGTGACAAATTGTTCGCAGTAAAAAGAGCCATGGAGAAGGTGAATTATTTTATGGTGACTGACACGGCCCACAAGACAGAGTTGGCGAGTGCGGTTCTCGGGACCAGGGTCAATGATCTACAGAAAGTATTGGATCAGGAGACAAAATTGATAGCGGCCGATAGCCAGGAACAAACAAATGAAGAGAGTATTATGGTAGCGGTCAAGGAAGTGAGCAAGCAGATCGATGAGGTAAATGAAAAATTCACAGCAATGCAAAGTGAAGACAAAGAAAGCGGCCAGAAAGTGGCGGCGACTGCCCTGGATTTGAATGAAAAAATCAGAAGTTACAAAGAAGAGCTCAAAACAGTCAAAGAAAAAGTCAGCGATAGCGAAGCCAACAAAGAATTGGATAAAGTATTGGACCGGGTAGAAGACATCAATTCTGAAGTATTAGCAGTCTTGGTGGATAAACACAGCAAGGGCGAAGCGCCAATAGAGGCGACTGATCTGGCGATGAGAGTCGGGGAACATGTGAGGCAAGTGGAAACAAAAATAGAGACAGTCACTGACACAGTCAAAACCCAGGAGACGGAGGTCAAAAATTCCGAGCTGGTGGCCAAGATGAGTGAAGCGACGGAAACGATCAAGAAGGCCAATGAGGCCCTAGATAAAAATGAATATTTATTGGCGCTGACTCTGGCAAAGGATTCAGACAAGATTTTGGAGATGATTTTTGGTTCGATTTATGAAGTCAAAAATGATGAGGGCCAGGTCAAGGGTGCCGAGAGCGAGGCGACTAGTACGGTAGATATTGTCAAACCAGTGGTGGATAATGAGACAAGCACGACGACGACAAAAAATTTAGAGCCGGCAGAGAGCGGACAGATAGAGCCGGAGCCTGAAGAAGAGCCAGCAGAATTCCAAGTGAATATTTTGCAATAATTTTATGGAGCAGACGGGCGAAAGGCTGGTTCCCGGCAGCGGCAAGAAGACGGACAAGGTTTTTGCAGAGCACATGGCCAGATATCGGTTTGTGACTTCTTTTATTAAAAACAAAAAAGTTTTGGATATTGCTTGTGGGAGTGGCTATGGCAGCGCAATGATAGCAGAAGCGGGAGCAGCGAGGGTAGTAGGTGGTGATATTGACGTGGCAACGATTGAGTCAGCCAGGAAGAATTATCAGACAAATAATTTGACCTTTGAAGTGGTGGATGCGGTGGCATTGCCGTTTGAGGATAAAAGTTTTGAAGCAGTGGTGAGTCTGGAAACGATAGAGCATAGCAGCGAGGCGGAAAAGATGATGAGAGAATTGGCGAGAGTTTTGACAGACGACGGCGTATTTATTCTGTCAACGCCAAACAGGGAAGCGACTAAAAAATTGGGCATAAATAATCCGTTTCACGTGGGAGAATTAAACAAAGAAGAACTGATCGCTTTGATGGGGAAATATTTTCAAAGGTTAGAAATATTTGGGCAAAGGCCCTTGAGAGAGTTAAGCTTGAAACAAAAATTGATAAGAAAAGCGTACTTTTTATACACTAAAATAAAATGGTTGGAATTTTTAAAAAGATGGTTTCCCGAGGCCAAGAGACAGGGGGTAGGCGAGCAGATAGACGGACTGGGCGATGATTGCCATATAGAGGCGATCAAGCCAGGGAAAGAATATCTGTACTACGTGGTGGTAGCGACCTCACCCGTTTGAAAGTCCACTGGACTTTCTAAACTCTCCTAGTCAGGAGAGGGGAACCTCACCCTAGCCCTCTCCTTGGTAAGGAGAGGGAAAGTAAGGTAGCCGTTTTTTTAAAAATCCCAGCAATGGGGTTTCGCTTCTTTGGGTTTAGGCCCGAGGGAGTATTAGCAAGATTCCTATTTCTATTATAAAGGTCGATCTGGCGTCGCAAGGCGCCGGGCAGGTAGGAATAAAATTAATTTTAAAATTAATCCGCCGAGATTTCATATTTCGCAAGGAATAAAAAAATTAAGGTCATTAATTTTAAAAAAAATAATATTATATTATGTTTAAAAAAGGTTTTGTAGGACTCGTGGTATTTACCATGATCCTAGGAATGTTAATGACCGTCACTCCAGCAGGAGCGGTCGCTGATGGCACCTGTGTAAAGGTAGCCGGCAGCTCGACTGTTTTCTACATCAATGGCGGCAAGGCCTATGTTTTCCCAAATGAGAAAACATATAAAACTTGGTTCCCGAGCTTCACTAATGTAGTCACTATTTCTTCCTCTGAACTAGGTACTTATACCATCAGTGGAAATGTGACTTATCGCCCGGGTGTCAAGATGGTCAAAATCACCGACGTGGCAACAGTGTATGCTGTTGAACCAGGCGGCGTATTGCGCTCGGTCGTGAGCGAAGCGAATGCCATAGCTTTGTATGGCAGCAATTGGAACAAGATGATCGAAGATGTTCCGACTGGATTTTTTGTCAATTATACCGTGGGATCTCCTCTAACCGAGGGTAAGTATCCAACCGGTACTTTGGTAAAAGCCAGCGGTTCGGCCACCACTTATTATATTGATGGCACAACCAAGAGACCAGTCGCGACTGGCACAGCTTTTGAAGCCAATGGCTTTAATTGGAATAATGTGTTAACCGCTTCCAGTCTCTCTGGCTATACTGACGGCACATCTATCACAGCCAAGGAAGATGCTTTGGCAAACGTGGCTGGCTCGGTAACTTCTGGCCCAGCAGCTGGTGGTAGTGTGACTGTGGCTTTGGCCGCGAGTACTGCTCCTTCCGCGACGATCATTTCCGATACAGCTGAAGGTGCCCAAGCATTGGTACCTTTTATCACTGTGAATTTCACAGCTCCGTCTGACGGCGCAGTCACAGTGACCAACTTGAAATACAAGAGAACCGGCATTTCCGCCGATGGTGATGTCACCGATCTTTATCTCTATGATGGCATGACCAGATTGGCTCAAGGCGGTTCTATTTCTTCTGGTGTAGTGACATTTAATAGCTCTGTTGGTTTATTCACTGTGCCGGCTGGTACAACCAAGGCTGTCACCCTAAAGGCTGACATGACCGAAAATACTAGCGCTGGTAAAACCATGGCTTTCCAATTGGAATCCGTGACTACCAAGAATAGTGCAACAGTTAGTGGCACCTTGCCAGTTTCTGGCAATGTCATGACCACAGCCAGTGTGACCGATCTTGGCTATACAACTATCACCAATGGCAATGTCCCAACATCAGCCCAAACAGTAAACCCAGGTGAGAAAGATTTTGAAGTTTACAAGATCAACCTTGCAGCCTCTGATCAGGATATGCAATTGGAATATTTGAAATTGACCTTGCTTGGCAGCGTCAATGCTGCTGATTTGGCCAATCTAAAATTGACCAAAGGTGGTACCACTCTCGCTACTGGTTCTCTTAATGCTGATAGGGAATTAGTATTTGATTTGAGTAGCGCTCCTTATGTGATCAAGAAGGGTGAGAACCCGACTTTCTCGGTAAGGGGTGATGTGGTTAATGGTTCAACTAGGACTTTCCGTTTTAGTGTAGAATATTCTTCAGATATCGTTTTGAAGGATAATAACTATAATGTCTATGTGACGCCATACACCAGCACTTGGACAGCCAAGAAATCTAGTGCTTCTACCTATGTTTATACGATAAACTCTGGTAGCTTGGCGATCAGCAAGGATACCACTTCTCCGACCGAGAATGTGGCAGCCAGCGCGACTAACGTCAAGTTGGCGACCTTCAAATTTGAAGCAACTGGTGAAGACATAAAAGTGTCAAATTTGGACATTGATACCACTACTTCCAGCGGTGTAAACGGCTTGGATAATGGTAAAATTTATCTCAATGGTGTCCAAGTTGGTACTACCAAGGATCTTTTAGAGTCAGCTAATACCAACTTTACCTTTGGTTCAAGCTTTATCGTGCCGGGTGGAACGTCTGTTTTGGTTGATGTTTATGCTGATATCAAAACTTCGACATCCACTGCTATTGCCAATGCTTCCACAGTCCAAGTAGACTTGGTCGCTGGTTCTGGTAATGCCCAAGGCATGGCCTCTCTCGAATCAATCGATACCACAGCTCAAACTGGTACAGCTTTGACAGTCACTACTGGTACTTTAACCTTGATCAAATATCAGGCTTATGGCGCCCAGAATATTGTCAAGCCGGCTACTCAAGCCAAGGTCGCTTCATTTGTAGTGACGGCTGGCGCTTATGAGGGGGTGAATGTTGATACAATCAATATCTCACAGGCCACATCTGGCGTCATGCAAAACGTGAAGTTGATGCATGGTAGCACACAAATTGGTTCGACCAAAGTGACCATGACTTCGACTGATGCCACAGAGAATGTATTTTCTGTGTCCAACTTGAATTTGGCCGCTAACGAGTCTAGGGTGATTGATGTCTATGCTGATATCAAGTCCAGTACTTTGTCTGACTCTTTTGCTATGGTGGTTGATTTGTCTGGTACAACCGCGATCACCTCTACAGCGGCAACCGCGACTGATCAGACTATGCAAACTATGACCATCACTACTGGCTCTATTGCTTCCGCCGATGGTGGCAAGCCAGCGGCCGATCTAGTTATCGCTGGTACGACCGTGACATCGAATAAGATCAAATTCACAGCGACCAATGAAGCATTTACTGTGACCAAAGTAAGAATTTGGGAACAGACGGCTGGCAACTATGATTCTATTGGTAAGGTTATCCTGGAATACAAGGATAAGAGCGGCAACACCGTGACCAAAGAGGGTTATATAAACGCTAGCGGTATTTCTGACTTCACCGGCTTGAATATGTATGTAGCCAAAGATAGCGACGCGATTTTGACCGTCAAGGCCGAGGTTCCGACGATTCCTTCTGGTGCTGATTCCGGTGATACTATCGGTTTGGATTTTGATAAGGACGCCAATTTTTCCGCCTTGGGCGAATCTTCTAACACCGCCAAGACAACTGGTCCGTCCGATGCTAATGCCAATGATATGGTGGTCAGAAAGACCAGGCCGACCCTTACCACCGTTAAGATGGATAGTGCTATCTTACAAAATGGTACTGGTAAGACCATTG
>JAKLID010000015.1 GCA_022709795.1 Patescibacteria group bacterium
CAAAGTCCATGCAGTTCGCGATGTTCGGCCAGCAAATGTTTTCGGCACAAATGTTTTGGATGGATGTCCCATACGCGCATACTATTTTTTATAAGCAATCCTCCCTGTAAAAAATCCGAACAACACCAAACACACAATCACAGTCGCGATAACGCTCGGATACTGCCCGTCAAAACCGCCGGCCGACAAGTGTTTAAAAAGTATCCAAAAATATGCCCAAACCAGCACCAAACTGTATGCGACATTGTTGTCTTTCCGCATTCGCAAAATTCCGATAAGTGCTCCAACCAGCAAAATAATGCTTGTCCACACAAAGTCCGCAATGCCAAATCCATTCCAGCCGGTACTCACCAAAAATACCGTGATATTGGCAATGGTCGCCACCGTGATCCAGCCAAAGTAAACGCTAAAAGGCGCCCAAATGGAAACTTTTTCAAGTGCGGTAAACTGCTTCGTGCGGAGGATGTCCGTAATCTTGATGAGAAGTATGAGGAGCACCGCCATAATACAAACCGATAGACCGATATAGTCATAGTGCCAAGCAAATATCCACGAGATATTGGCAAGCGAGGTGACAATAAAAAGCGGATTGATTTTCTGCAACAGTTCTTCGGTTTTTTGATCTTTTTTCACAAACTGATACACCACATATCCGCCAAGCAGTAGATAAATCAAACCCCAAATGGAAAAGGCCGGACCGGCTGGAGCAAAGAGATTGGGATAGGCATTAGACACCGCGCCGGTAGTCCGACCGTTGATCGGCAAGATATTGGCCAAAGAATTTACTGTTACCATGGTGACATAGGCAAGTCCTGCAAATATTTTTATAAGTGTGTTTTTCATAATTTTTTATTATTAAGTTAATAATAACTGAATTTTTTGAAATTGAAACTATCCGCCGCCACTTTATTTAATCGCTTTTTCAATAATCTCATCGATTTTGTTTCTTTCACTTTCAATTTTGCTTTTGATTTCTTCCTGTTTATCTAATTCTGCCTTGATTTCATCGACGATTTTTTGCTGTAATTCAGGTTTTATATTTGGTATTTTGATTTTCTTTATTCTAAACAGAGCAAGTTTGCCTTGTGAACTTCTGCCTTTATATTCATCAATTTGATAAACAGATGTCTTTGATTGCAAACAATAATTTATATATTCAGGAAGAAATTTTTCCTTATCTAAAATTATCAATCTTGCAAAATTTTCTGTGATATTTTCTCCGTCCAATTCTAAAGGTACTAGCCCGCATTTTCCAACGGTAGCACCAACAATAGTAAGCAAAATGTCATTCTCTTTGGAAATGTAATTTTTAATTTTTTTATGATTTTCTTCTGAAATAAATTTTATGTTTTCTAAATCAAAAATTCCCGACCAACTAAGATCATCAACTCTAACATATTTAAAACCAGTATCTTCTTCCGTTATATTTTGACCTTTCGGAAGTCTTTTACCACCTTTAACCTCAACTAGCTTGCCTAATTCAATCCAATCATTTTTTGAAGGATTTTTTACATATTTATTAAAAATAAATCTGTATTTTAAGCTAATATCAAATTTCAATTCTTCATTTGCAACATCAATCAAAGAACTATAATGAATCATGTTTTTCTTTTTTTCGTCCGCATTTTCTAAATCAAACCCAAATTCTCTGGCGAAAACTTTATTGATGACTTCTTGTGGGGGCGTAATCTGTGCTTTTAATTCTTTGATTTTCTTTTCAATCGGTTCTATTTGAGCAACGATTTGATCTTGTTTTGCTTTTGGTATTAAGGGGATTTTGATTTTTAATAAATCAATAGGATTAACTCTTCTATGCGTTTTACCACTTTCTAATTTTGCTAGATCAGAAAGAAATTTATTAGATGTTATTAAGTAATAAACAAACAACTGATTGTATTTTGGGGAAATTGAGTATTCCAAGAGTTCCGTAGAACCTATAAATCTTTTATGTTCCGTATTTAAAAAAATATTGCCCATTTGGGGTTGCATTTTTGGGATAACAATATCACCGTCCTGCAAAATATTTTTATCAGAACCAACTTCGCTAACTTTCTCAAAATTTATTAGATTATTAAATCTTCTTTCAATATTACCAATATCAATTAAATATTCTTCGTCGTCTAAATCACCTTTTGATACTTTTTTTGTTGGTAATTCTTTTAAAACATATTTTAATTTAATGAGATTATCAAAGTCATAAACGATTGCATTTTGAATATCAAAAAAATATCTATAGCCAACATTTGGTCTTAGAAATTCTTGCTTGCCAATATTCTGAAAATCAGTTGTAAAAGTTTTTAATCCCATAGTACATCTCTTAAATGATCTAAAGCTGTTTTCTTTACCCCGTCATCGACTAGAACCTCGCCTTTTTCGTTTACACGATACAACTCATTTGGCATTGGTTTTTCGCCTCTTTTCGTTCTCTTGTAGCCGATATTTTCCACTTCTGCCATAAAGATTTTATAATTGAGTTCTTTGGCAACTTCGCCAAAAACCCACCAAGTATTTACAAAACCAAAAACATCTTTTGTGTCATTGTCATATTTACAAAGCTCTTTTAGTTCGTCTTTGTATTTTTCTACAATTTCTTTAGATGAAAGTTTTTGATCGTCTTCTTCAATATAATCTTTAAGCATTTTTGCTAAGATTTCTTTTTCTTCTTTCTCGGTTAAGTCTTTTATTGAAGGCAGTTTTTTGCGATCTTTTCCGTCAAGATAAACTGCGGATATGTTTTCACATCTGGTTTTAAGATTACTCCATTCATTAGAATATTTGCTCCAAAGTTTATTCCATTCTTCAATCTCTGATTTGGTTTTCTTTTGAGCAAAAAGCAAACTTGTCTTTGTGCTGGTAAATGGTTCAAAGGTAAGCTGTGGCAAAGAAACAACCGCTTTGACTTTGAAATACTTGTAAATAAAAAGTCTGATATATTTATTTTCTGTCGTATCAAAAACACTTTCAGGCAAAACTACACCGAAACGCCCATTTGGTTTAAGGAGTTGATACCATCTTTCTACAAACAAATTTTCAGAGTTCTTTTTGTCTCCAAAAATAAATTCATTTTTGACATTCTTTTTTGTGTCATTATCTAAATCCACGCTAAAAGGCGGATTAGTAATAATGCAGTCAAATTGCCCATTTACTTCTTTATCAAAATAAACTTTGTCTTGTTCGTATTGTTTTAAGAAGTTTGGAGCAGTTTCCTTGTCGTAAAATTTAAAAGGTAAAAGTCCGTCTTTGACAAAAATATTGGTTGAGCCGTCTCCGTGCAAAATCATATTTACTTTTGTCGCAGTTCCGAGATTAAAATTGATTTCTACACCATAAATAAAATTAGAAGCCCATTTATTTTCTCTATGATCCGGCATAAACCACTGATGAAATTTATCTTCAACATCTCTTGTCTCGTGTAGTTTATCTTTAAATCTTCTTTTTACATTTTCAGTGATAAATTTCATGTACTCAATAAGGAAAGTTCCGCTACCAGCACTCGGATCAATCAAATAGGGAATTTCCAAATCGTTATTCACTCTTTCAGTTGCCAATTTATCAAGCTGCAATCCCCAAAGTAAAAACTTTACCACATTGATATGAGTAAAAAATTGACCTTTTGTTTGCTTAAATCCTTCTCTGATAATTCCTTCAAAGAAATCTCCTAAAATATCCTTTCCGTTAAAACTATTCTTCCCGTCCACGAAACTAAATCTTTCCAGTTCCGCAACAGTATATTTAAGCTTGTTAAGTGAAAACTTATTTTCGTCTATGACAAAAGACTTTCTAAGTTTTGCCTCATCAACAATATTCAATCTTTGTTTTAAGGCTCTTCTATAAAGCTCATTTATTCTTTCAAAAAGTTGTTCGTTAGATTCAAAACTTTCTCCGTCTTTGAATGAAAAGATTTGAAAATCATATTTTTCGCCTTTTTTCTTTTCTGATTCGTCTTGAATTTTTGCTAAAATGATATTTACTAAGGAAGAAAAAACATCATTATCATCAGTTCCGCCGCCACCCCAAAGGACATTGTGTAAATTTTTTCTAAGTCCGTCTAATTGCTCGTGAGTAAAACTTATTTCTAAATCTTTTTTACCATTTTTTATGTATGGCTCTTTTTGTGCTTTTCCGTATCTTTCAGGTAGTTCATCGGCAAAATCTCTGACTTCTTTCCAAGAATCAAAAGAAGTAAACTTTTCATAATCAATTAAAATACATTTGTCTTTGATTTCGCTTTCGTTTGGTTCAAAAGTGTAAAGAACAAGATATTTTACATTGTTGCCTTGTCCTTTTTCCTGTGAAGCAAGATTGAAAAGTTGTTTTTCAATTACTTCGTCTTTGTCCTTTTCATAATCTTGCGGACTTTTTAGTTCAATATAAAGAAAAGCATCGCCTTTATCATCTCTGACAATAATATCTATTCTCGGCTTGTTTACTTTTGGTCTTCCAATATCGTATTGTTTTTCAAGTTCAATATTTTCAGGTTTATAGCCCAATTCATTTACAAGTTTGGCGAGAACAAAAGCTCTGACGATTTCCTCGTCACCCCTAAACTTATCAATCTTCCAGCCTTTTATCTTTTCAGAATACTTTACTTTCTTATTCTCAAAATCATAGGTTTCTACAACTTTAATTTTTTGTTTATCTAAATATTGTTTGATGATATTTTTCATAGTTTTATTTAATTAACTCATCAACGCCAACTTCAAGCGCCTTGGCGATCTTGGTTAGTGTTTCAATGGTCGGGTTTGTATTTACTCCGTTTTCAACCTTAACAATGGTGTTAAGTGATAAATCAGCAAGGCGGGCAATCTATGGTATATAGAATATAATGTAAAATTTTCTTTCCTGATACTCTAATGATAGCTAAAAATAACGCTTTTGTAAATCAATCTTTCTCGATAGCGCCGTGTACAACTTGAGTGAAAAAATGATAAAAATAAAAACCAGCTGATGCTGAATTTTATTTTCTCGGGGACAGGGATTCGTCCGGTCATCCGACCGGACGCCCCATCGGATGATGGGGCGAACCCCGATTACTTGAGCTGTCTTATTGTCTAAGACAAAAATCCCGCGCAAAGCTCGGGGACAGGGATTCGAACCCCGATTGACAGGACCAGAACCTGTAGTCCTACCATTAGACGATCCCCGAGCTTTACGCAGGATTAACAATTTAATAATGAAACAATTTGACAATATTTAATATTCAATATCTCAATATTTGTCCAGTTATTCTATACTCAATACTTTATATCTTACTTTTGCCCTTTGCCTTTTGAATTTTGCTTTTTTATTCTACCACTTCTCCCCCAAAAGATTCCAGTACCTTTTCCAAAATATTATCCTCCACCACCTTTGTCCCGCTCAATGTTTCCTGGCTATCAACGACTGCTTCTTGCTCCATTTCCAATGCCGCTAATTCACTTGGCTTCAACGTTTTTGATCTAACTTTCAACTCCAAATTTATCAATTCTTTGATGACTGCCACAAAAATCTCTTTATTGCCATTGGCCTCAAATCTATTCCTATGCAAATCATATTTAAAGCCAATTTCTAGAATATTACCTTCAATCCTAAGTGGCCAAACCATTGACTCATTGATAAACATCAAATCTCGGCTTTTCTGGTGTCCGGCTTTGATGATTTTCATCCAGGCTTTTTTAATACTTTCCAAGTCAATATTCACCCCAGCTACCGGCTGTTCTTCCTGTTTTTCTGTCGCTGGTTTTGGCTCTTCCTTTTCTTTCCTGGCAATAGCTGGTATTTTATAAATCATATTATCATTCGCTGTCGGTATCGCTGTCACTGCCGCTCCTTGCCCGCAAATATTGACTACCGCCAATTCCAGTGGTAACTGTGGTATCGCGCTGTCTTTCAAATCCCTAGCAATGCTCAAAAATATCTTTAAATCTTCCACCATCTCGCGTGTCTCCACTCGCTCCAAAATCGCGTCCAATTCCCCGCCCAATTTACCCAGCCACGCCAGCCAGTCGCCTTTGACTGCCCCTTCTTTGATCAGAATCATCTTGCGCAAAAAAACCACCAACTCCTTATTAAAAACCTCCAAATCCACTCCGTCATCCACTAGTTTATTAATCAACTCCAGTGCCTCGCTGGTTCTTTTATTAAAAAGTATTTTCAAAAATTCCACTACCAAGCCGATATCCGCCGCCGGCAAAACCAGGCTCGCCTGCTCCATAGTGATCCTTTTGTCCCCCAAAGACAATACCTGGCCCAAAAAATTTTCCGCGTCGCGCATACAACCTTCGGAACGAAGCGCGATCATCTCCAACACTTCATCGTCAATCTTTACTTTCTCCGCTTCCGCGATCATCTTTAGCCGCTTGATTGCCTCGGCCGGGGCGACTTTCTTAAAATCAAAACGTTGGCATCTGGAAATAATTGTCTCCGGCACTTTGTGTATCTCGGTCGTGCATAAAATAAAAATGGCGTGAGCTGGCGGTTCTTCCAAGGTCTTTAATAAAGCGTTGAAAGCCGAGATCGACAACATGTGCACTTCGTCAATGATGAATACTTTAAACTTTGAATGCTGCGGTGAGAAACGTACATTATCAATAATATTCTCACGCACATTATCTACCCCGGTGTGCGAGGCTGCGTCAATTTCCAATATATCCATGGATCTGCCGCTCATGATCTCCAGACACGAAGGACATTCGTTGCACGGCTCTGCTTCACCTACTTTTCTCTTCTCGCAGTTGACTGCTTTGGCCAAGAGTCTGGCAATCGTTGTCTTGCCTAGTCCTCTCGGCCCGCAAAACAAATAAGCATGCGTAAAACTACCCTGTTCCAATTCGTTCATCAGGGTTAATTTCACATGATTTTGGCCGACCATTTCTTTGAATGTCTTCGGCCGATATTTTCTATAAATTGAAGCCATACCCTTATCTTAATAGCTAAAAGCTCAAATGTCAAAAACAATGAACAATTAATAATCCCCTCTCCTGACTAGGAGAGGGGTTGGGGGTGAGGTAATAATTCCTGACTAGGAGAGGGGTTGGGGGTGAAGGTAATAAGAGAGTTTAGAAAGTCCAGCGGACTTTCAAACGGGATGGGGATTATAATTCTTCCAGTCCTTGCTTGTCTTGACCTTGCAGATTGTCTGGCTCGTCAGCCAAAAAACTATTGGGTTGGGTCGGTGCTGTCGGCCCGTAAGAATGATTGTTATCTTCAGCCAAAAATGAATCTGCCTCATCAGCCACCGGCTTTGGCGCACTTGTTTCTTCTGGCGCTAAAAATTGGCTTGGCGCGGCTTCTTTGGCTGGCGCTGCTGGCTCCGGTAATTTTACTTCATCAAAAATCATTTTAGCCGCCTCGGCTGGTTTGCTTTCCGTCTTTGCTGCTGCTTGTGTCATTCCTGGTATTTCTTCCCCTGCTTTAAAAACATTTTCTACCGCCGCCCAAGCTGTCTCTTTGCCTTTGGGTATGAGAATCGTCACCTGATCACCTGATTCGCCTTTATAGTATGTGATAGAAGCTGTTAAAACTTTATATGATTTGCCATTGGCTACTACCCGATATTCATCCGTTTTCTCGTCAATCGCCAAAACTCCAACCAATCGATCGCGCTCCAGTAAATTTATCTGCTTATAAACAAAAGATCCATCAGGCATGATCGTCAATTTCAAGCCGTCGCCTTCCACCAATTTTGATTTGGAGGCATAATTGGCCGGCACTGAATATCTCTTACCGTCCGGCCCGAGCATATTTTGTCCGTCAAATAAGCCTTCAATCACCTGACCATCTTGGCTCGTAGTCATGCTGCCCACGTGCTTGGCCTGATCAGCCAAAATCGCGCCCTCATCGCCCAGCAAATTATCTAATATTTTCCGCGCTTGTTGGAGCGAGAGCTCAGCGCCCTCCACCAAATTCTTAAGTTCCAAGATCTTTTTGTCTGTGTTGCCCATATTTTGTTTTTGTATTAGTTTTGTTTAATTTTTAAAACTAATAACTTAGCTGTTAACTTATATTAATATTATAAATTATTAAACTCCGGCTGTCTAGCGTCTATTTGGTGCTCTCCACTCTTTGCCACACCTGACTTCTTTTTTGTCCCAGGATCTTGACTTTTATCGCGGCCAGGGTCCAGGCGTATAATCGCGCCATAAATAGCAAGATCAACCACCACCGATGCTTGCAATTATCTCCATAATCTTTCCACAGCGTCCAAGCCTTACCCGCCTCTGGCACAAAAGATCGTGCCGCTCTGCCCTTTTTCCACACCCTTGGTATTTGATAGCTGCCACCCAGTGTTCTAGTTTTTTGCCTCACCCAATCATGAAAATTATCCGGCCCCTTTACCCGGACCTCTGCTCTCGGCTCATAATAAATTTTTCCACCGCTCTGCCAAAAATAATATGATAAATATTCATCCTCCGCCAGCGATTCTTCTGGAAAAATAAAATCCTTCAGCGCAGCTTTCTTTATCATAAACAAATAACCACTCACCGGAAAATATTGGCCCACCTGCTCTTTTCCCGCTCTCAATTTGTGAGCTGTTTCAAACAATACCTTTTGCCAAAAACCAAATATATCAATCTGCTTCTCTGCCACTACTGGCCGACCACTGACCAAAATTTCTTTTTTATTCAATAAATATTTGACCGCCTCGTCTTGAACTACTACATCGCCGTCAGAAAATATTATGGTTTCACCCTTGGCTTCTTTGACTGCCAGATTTAAGGCCACGCTTTTGCCTCGTCCTGGGTCTTTGATTGTCCGAATTTGTCCGCCACTCTCTCCTGCCACCTTGAGCGTTGCCTCATCTGGCGCCACAATGATAATTTCAAAATCTTGGCCCAAATAATCCTGGCTCTTAAAAGCCGCAGTAGCTTTGCCTATGGTTTTGGCCTCATCTTTGGCAGTAATAATTACGGAGATCATCATTTGTTATTTTATTAATATGATCGGGTCAGTCGTATAACCATGCAATATAAATTCATCCGTGTAATCCTGATATTCCGAGTGCTCTACCACGATTGTTGTCGTGGCATTATCCAAAGGTGTAAAGAATGCCTGGCCAGCCGCCCCGGTGATTAATGTATTATCATAACCCAGGCTATTTGTCACGTGGACACTCGCTCCCGCTACCGGACTCGCATCAACGTCTCTGACAATTGTCAACAGACTGTGCTCGGCTGTCGGTCGCAAGGTCACAAGTAGCGCTTGGGTGGCCTCTGGCAAAAGCAAAACCGGCTGGATCGGGTCGGTTTCCGCGATATCATAACCGCTAGCGGCTAATACCGTGATCGTATAAGTATCCCACTCTATATCCGTCAAATAAATATCACCGCCGGCATTGGTGAATAAATCAGCCTCATATTTATAAACAAGATTGCCCGCTCCGTCATGCCCGATTGTTTTGGCGCCGCGCACATGAACCGTCACCCCTTCAAGCGCCAAACCATTAATATCCTGCACATGGATATTGAGGGTCGCCAAGCGATCGATAGCATAGCTGTCCGAGGTTGTCCGTCCCTCCCAAACAGTCAAATATGGTTTGTCCGGCGTGGGTAATTCTGAAGTAACGGCATAAGTTTGGTCACTCGAATAATCGTCTTTTGTGACGCTGATCTGATATGAATCTTCCGCCGCCGCACTACCCGGCAAGATCAGCTGACCCTGGGCATTGGTAAAGGTATGCGTATTGATCGCCGGGCTAACTGCATTATTTACAATATGCACGTCAGCCGCCTCCACCGGCAGACCACCAGCATCAAAAACAGTAATAGCCAAGGTGCCTCCGCCCAAATCCGCCTCGCCCTTTTTGGGCGCGATATCCGTATAAAAATCTACTGGCGAAGAACTAAAGGATGAATCCCAGCTGACCCTAACTAAAATTCTTTTGTAATCATTGGTCAAAGGATCCACCGGGTTGGAATTATAAGTACCGTCAAATGGATCATCCACATAAACTACGTTCGTGTAAACATTATAGCTGATATCATTCAACATCACTGTCTCGTTCTCTGCTATAGGGCCAGCCACCACACCACCCACTGTCCCCACGCTCGTATAAGGCAAATTTCTGGCCATCTCCAATTTTTTATTAGCCAATTGTGTCGCCCCGGTTCTGGCCTTGGTTTCCCAGACCATCTTCAAGGATATATTAAACAAAGAATATAAAGAAAAAATAGCCATCGCCAAGATAGCGACCGTAAAAATCACTTCCAAAAGAGAAAAGCCTTTTTTGCTTTGATTATCAGCCAAGGGCATTTTAAAAATTCCTAATTCCTAATAAAATTCTTATAGTTCCACGCTTCTAAAATGACTGGGTCAGTGAATACATCGGCATGATCACCGCTACGGCCATACCGCCGACCCCCAAGCCCAAAACCAAAATCAAAAGTGGCTCAATAATAGCCGGCAGGCTCTCCATTATCTGGCTGACGTCTTCTTCATAAAACTGTGCTACCTCATCCAGCACTTCGTCCACCGCGCCTGACTCTTCGCCCACCTTCAGCATCTGGATGATTGTCGGTGGAAACAATTTGGGATAGTCAGACAAGACCTTGTTTATCTGCAGGCCCTTGCTTATCTTCTGCGACGCGTCTACCAGAGCCGCCCGGTAATAAATATTACCCACTACCATGGAAGTTATTTTAAGACTCTGAATAATCGGTATGTCTGTTTTTAATAATGATGAGGCCGTCCGGCAAAAACGCGCCAGGTTGATCTTCTTGGTGATATTGGCAATGATGGGCATCTTTAAAAAAAATTTATGGAATACCCGCTTGCCGCTCTGACTTCTAAAAAATTTGATGAATAAAGCCACAAAAACAACGATTGCCATGGCGACAACCAGACCGTTATGAGTAATAAACTTGCTGACGGCGATCATTATTCTCGTCGGCAAAGGCAGGGTCGCCTTGAACTCTTCAAAAATAGCGATCAATTTTGGTACCACAAAAATGATCATCGCTGTGCCGATCCCCCCCATCGCGATCACCACCACTGCCGGATAGACCATTGCCCCTTTGACTTTGGCGATCAGATCATGGTCCTTTTTCATCTGGATATGCAGCCTTTCCAGAACCTGCTCCAGATTGCCGGATAATTCTCCAGATTTTATCATATTAACAAAAAGGTCATTAAAAACCTTGGGATATTTTTCCAAAGCCTGAGAAAAAGACACGCCACCTTCCACTTCTTTCCACACGTGAGCGATTACCTCTTTGAAATATTTATTGCTTACCTGTTCAGCTACGGTTTGTAGCGCCGCCCCGAGTGACAAGCCTCCTTTGATCATAATGCGCAAATTTTGGATAAAAAAAATCTTATCCCGCAAACTGATATTATGCCGGAATTTCAGAAAAAAACCTTTTTTGTGTGACACCTTATTTTCTTTTGGCTGTTCTTGTTTCACCGGCGTCTGGCTAGTACCCAAAATCATATTTCTGGTTTATAATTTTCCGCCTAAAGTTGACCCACCCTCAACTAACATCAATAACCCCAATGTGAATTTAGCTGATTTAGTTTCCAACTCTAGGACCTCTCAATAGTTATTTTATATTCTTGTATTCCTGTGTTCCTGTATTCTTGTCCCCTACTCTTTTGTCACCCTGATTATTTCCTCAATCGTGGTAATGCCGTTTTTGGCTTTGATAAAACCATCTTCCAGCATCGTGATCATCCCCTGTTCCCTGGCTTTCTTGACGATTATTTCCGAAGAAGAATCTTTCAGAACCAGATCCCCGATCTCTGCTGTCACTTCCAGAACTTCATAAATGCCCATCCGGCCTTTATAACCGTCTTTGCATTGGTTACAACCCTTGCCTTTATAAAACTCCAAATCTTCCCAGGTTTTACTGCCCTTGATCAGATTATTTTTACGATAAACCTCCATGATGTCTTTCATGTTAAAATAATCTTCCAGTTCTTTGATAATGTCCTTGCCCAGCTTGTACTTTTGGACGCAATTCGGGCAGATACGCCGAACCAGTCTTTGAGCCACGATGATATTGACTGTTGAAGCGATCAAAAATGAAGCGACTTTCATATCTTGGAGTCGGGGCAGCGCGGTCGCGGCGTCATTGGTGTGCAACGTCGCCAAGACCAAATGCCCGGTCATAGCCGCGTTGACCGCGATATCTGCTGTCTCTGTGTCTCTGATTTCTCCGACCATGATAATATTGGGATCCTGACGCAAAAAGGCCCGCAGTCCTGAAGCAAAGGTATAGCCGATCTTGGGATTCACCTGTGACTGATTGACTCCCGGCATCCGGTACTCAATCGGGTCTTCAATCGTCGTGATATTCACTCCAGGCTTGTTCACCATGTTCAAAATAGTATAAAGAGTCGTGGTTTTGCCCGAGCCGGTCGGCCCGGTGACGAGCAACATACCATTGGGCTTGTTGATATTTCTTTTTATCGCTGCCAAGGCTGTATCTTGAAAACCCAATTGTTCCAAAGTCAAAATCTTGGTTGACTCATTCAAAAGACGCATTACGATCTTTTCCCCGTCAAAAACAGGGATCACCGAAACACGAAAAGAAATTTTGTAATCATCCGTCTCAACTTTGAAACGGCCGTCTTGGGGCAAGCGATGTTCATCCAATTTCAGATTGGACAATATTTTTATTCTGGCCACCAGTCCCAAATGTACTTTCTTCGGTAAAGTCATCACCTCTCGCAAAAGACCATCAACCCGATATCTGATCACCACTTCTTTTTCTTCTGGTTCAATGTGAATATCCGAAGCCCCCTCAAAAATCGCATATTCCAAAAGTGTATCCACCACCCTGATTATTGGCAAATCTTCCGCCATTTCCTGCAATTTCTCTTTTTCCCCACTCTCTCCGCTCTCCCGTCTGGTAATTTTTTCAAATTCCGCCTTCAAGCTGCGGTGATATTGCTTTAATACATTGGCAATAGAAGACGGCGTGGTATAAAAAATCTCCAGCGGCATCTGAATTTTTTTCTCCAAAAAGGCAAAGGTTTGTAGATCTGTCGGGTCCAGGGTTGCTACTCGAAGCGACTCTCCTTTTTTGTCAAAAGCTACGACATTATGCGATTGAGCGATCGGTTCCGGCACAAACTGCAAGATATCCTTACGAATAGTCTCATTAGCCAGATCAATAAACGGTATGCTCTTGATCTCGGCGATTTTTTTAAAAGTTTCCTTCTCGTCGATGATTTTATCTTCCAATAGATAATCCAGAAGCGTGCTATTCTTACTCTGGGCTTCTTTGCTAAATTTGTTTATCTCGGCTGGCGACAAAGCTTTAGTCGCAGTCAAGTCCTTTATAAATTCATTTTCATTAATCATAATTTTTGTTTTAATCCCCTGTTTACTTTTTTATTATAACACAAAATATCCAAAGCCACCACGCCTACCGGCCAGCTAACACCTGAAAACCTACAAACCCGGACACCAGCTCGTGAGTGCTTGCCTAATTTCTTATTTCCGATACTTATCTTTATTTTTTGATTTCTTGTTTTCTTGCTTTTTAGCCCCAATCCTTATATAATTAAATTATCCTATGGTTTTTCCCTTCTTGGAGACCAACCTATTTTTTAAAAACAGGGTCACGAGAATCTGCCTCTCGCTCTCGCTCTTTTTTGTTATCCTTTCTTTTCTCCTACTCTACTTCCAGATTGCCCCCCGAGTAGAATCTGTTGCCTTGCGCTACACTATCTACTTTGGTATTGACCTGGTTGGTTCCTGGTGGTCTGTTTATTTTTTTCCCCTGGCCGGTCTGGTTGCCCTGATCCTGAATTTTACCCTAGCCCATCTTTTATTTCTCAAATCAAACATCCTTTCTTATTTTTTGATGTGCTCCTCGGTCGCCTTTCAATTGGTTTTAACCCTTGTTTCTTTTCTTATTATTTTTCTTAACCGTTGATAAATCATATGGTCACCTTTGATCTGATCAAAATTTTGATTTTAACCACCCTAGCTTTTATTATTGCCTTCCTCCTGACTCCCGTCCTCACCCATTATCTTTACAAATACAAAATGGGCAAGTCTATCCGCAATACCGGCGCCACCCCAGTCTTCTCCGCCCTTCATGAGCACAAAGTTGGCACTCCGACCATGGGCGGCATTTTGATTTGGTTCACGGCTCTTATCCTGGCTTTGTTATTTTTTTATCTTGATTATCTTTTTCCCGGCCGATCACTCGGGTTTCTGAATTTTCTCACTCGCTCAGAAACCATTTTACCCTTGAGTTGTCTTATCGCCACTGCCCTAGTCGGCCTCGCTGACGATTTTATTGATATCCATAGCCAAGGCAAGGGTGGTCTCCGCATGAAACATCGTCTACTGATCTATACCGCCATCGCCGCCATTGGTGCTTTTTGGTTTTATTTCAAGCTCGGCTGGGATGCTTTCCACCTTCCTTTCATTGGCGATGTCTTTATCGGCTGGTGGTATATCCCGGTCTTTATTTTTGTCATTGTTTCCACTGCCTTTTCCGTCAATGAGATCGACGGTCTGGATGGCCTGGCCTGCGGCACACTTTTAGCCTCTTTTGCCGCTTTCGGCGCTATTGCCCTGATGCAGGGTAAAATAAATCTTGCCGCCCTCTGTGGCGTCATTATTGGGGCTCTTTTGGCCTTCCTGTGGTTCAATATCAATCCTGCTCGTTTCTTTATGGGCGACACTGGGGCTATGTCTCTCGGTGTCACTCTTGGTATCGTCGCCATGCTTACCAACCAGGCTCTCTTACTTTTAGTTATCGGTTTTCTTTTTGTGATTGAATCACTCTCAGTTATTCTACAAATGCTCTCCAAAAAACTCCGCCACGGCAAAAAGATCTTTCTCTCCTCCCCCATTCATCATCACTTCCAGGCCATTGGTTGGTCCGAACCAAAAATCGTCATGCGCTTTTGGGTCGTCAGTGGCGTCACTGCTGTCATGGGTATTATTATCTTTCTCTTAGATAAAGGGGTATAAATAATTTTTAATTTTTAATTTTAAAATAAATCTAAATTTTTAATTTTTAAAAAATATAATACCATGCATAAACAAACCAAAAAAGTTATTATTTTTTAGTCATTAAAAATTATTTTAAAATTTAAAATTTATAATTTAAAATTGCCCCATGTATATCGACTTCCACACCCACACTATCGCTTCCGACGGCCGACTCACCCCGACCGCCCTTATTAAAAAAGCCAAGGCCCTTGGCTTTGGCCTAATTGCCAAAACCGATCATGACAACGTCAACCTCATGCCAGAATTTATATCGGCTGGCAAAAAATTTGGCATACAAGCCATCCCCGGTATGGAAATCTCTAGCCGCTATCTGGACAAATCCCTACATATTATCGCCTTAAATATTGATTATCAAAATAAAAAAATAAATTGGTACGCTGAGCAATGTATTGCCGCCCGGAAAATCCGTGGTCTCAAAATGGCCGACAAATTAGCCATCAACGGCTGGCAGCTCAAAAAATCAGAATTAAATCACACTCTTCTCGCCCGGCCGCATGTTGCTCTCGCCGTTATCAATCATCCCAAAAATAAAAAACGCCTCCTCCAAGAATTTGGCCTCCTTCCTGATTTCTCCACTTTTATCAAAAAATATCTAGCCAAAAACTGTCCTTGCTATGTACCCAAAAAATATTATCTTCGGCCCTTGCCAGCCATCACTATGATCCATGCCGCCGGCGGCCTCGCCATTATCGCCCACCCAGCCTGCAAAACCAAAGAATTCAGTTACAGCCGAGCACATTTATCAAAAATAATTAAAAATCTTCCCTTTGACGGTCTGGAGGTTTATAGCCGTGATAATACCCCAGCCGAAACCACTTATCTAAAATCTCTGGCCGCCAAACATCACCTGCTCATTAGCGCCGGCTCTGACTACCACGGCTACGATAAAGAATTTCCCCTGGGCGTCAAATACCGTGGCAAGCTAGTGAATACCTCCTACTGCACCGAACTAATAGAAAAACTAAACTCTTAATTTATACATTTCTTCTGCAAAAATAAAACGACTGGAACAATTTCTTCCAGTCGTTTTGTATATTTTATATACTCAATAATTTCTTATATATATTCAACATCCTCCTCCCCTCCCTTTCCCAATTAAACACCCGATTAAATCTAGCAATATTTTTTTGATAAACACCATTAGACCCTAAAAGGGTATTTAATTTCTCAGCGATATCACGGGGGTCTGTTGGGTCAAAAGTCACCCCAACACTATACTTATTAACCAGCCTGCCCATTTCTGGTAAATTACTTACCGCCACAGACAGGCCAGCCATGACATAAGAAAAAAACTTATTCGGCAGACAAAAAACGTGATTCTTATTCACGGCTTGTATTGAACAAACCCCAATATCAGCCGATGCCGTATATTGAAGTATCATATCGGCTGGTACTGGTCCATAAATAAAAACTTTTTGTGAGAGTCCCAGCCCATCTATCTTCGCTTTCATATCAGGAACTCTTATTCCATGGGTTCCCTCATACCCCAAAAAAATTAACACGGCACCAGTAGCCCACTGCATGGCCTCAATAATCTCAAAGAGGCCTCTACCTGGAGAAAAAAGACCCTGATATAAAACGATCTTTCTTGGGTCTCCTGATAAACCCAGAGATTTCCTCAATAAATCACCCTTTAGAGTAATCTGTGGGCCATCAGAAACGTTTCTAATCAAAAAAACCGGCTTCCGGAAACGTTTCCTTAAAACTCTGACGATATAACCGCTCACGGCCAGAACCACATCAGCCCTGTGAGCTAAAAATTTTTCCAGACCTACCACCACCCTGAAAATCCACTGTGGGAAATCAGTCCGATGCACCGCCTCGCCCCACAACTCATGGGAGTCATATATAATCTTTGCTCCCACTAGCTTGGCCGCCAGAACCCCAGGCATCAAAGCCCGAGGATTGTGGATATGGCAAACCAACGGCCGAGACCACAGAATAAACAGAAAAGAAGTAATATAAAAAAAGAATTCTCTGGCTACCATGGCGACGATACCGCTCCCTGGCAACCAGCAACATAACCTAATAATTCTATAACCATCGTGCTCTTCTATCCTATTTAAACCCTTTCCATAAAGAGCCAAAATGGTCACCCCATACCCGGTCTCCGACAGGGTCCTTGCTTGTCGCATTACCCTGCTATCATTATGGCAGGGTTCTGCCAGAATCATAACAACCTTTGTGTTGTTTTTCATAGCTTTCCCGCCTTTCCTTGTTTTATTTAAAATTATTGATTTCTGTTTTTATCTGGCAATCTTAGCGCCCCGCCAGACTACTATCAAGCCATATCCAACTCAAAAACCCGCCTCTTCAGACGGGTTTTATTCTTAAATCTTTATTCTTAAATCTTAAATCCTATCCCCTACTTCTTTCTCCCTCCCAATCTCTGCCACACCACCAAAAGCGGCGAGGCCACAAATATCGAGGAATATGTACCAAATAATATACCGAGTATCAGGGATAGAACAAAAATTCTAATCGTTTCGCCACCAAAAAAATATAAAAGAATCAAAGTCATCAAGGTGGCAAAACCAGTATTTATCGATCTGGCAATTGTTTCATTTATGCTCCTGTTGACCGTGTCCTCAAAAGTCTCTCCAGCGCTGTGGAACAAATTTTCTCTGGTCCGATCATACACCACGATTGTATCATTGACGGAATAACCGAGAATCGTCAAGAGGGAAGTCACGAAAAACATATCTATTTCATAACCCAGAAAATGTCCCAGCGCCGAAAAAATACCGGTCACAATCACCAAATCGTGTACCAGAGCGATCACTGCTCCCACCCCATATTTCCAGGACGCCACTGGCCGGGAGACTTTTCTGAAAGCAAAAGCGATATATAAAATAATCAAGATAGAAGCCAGGATCAAAGCCGTGATGGCTTTATTTTTGAGTTCATTGCCGACCACCGGCCCGATTGACTCAAACTTATTTTCCACCACTTGATCCGCCCCAAAACTATTTTTTAATACCGATAAAACCTGCTGGTGCTCTTCTTCGCTCAGGCTCTTCGTCCGCAAGACTATTTCTTTATCCCCAGCTGGCTGGACTTGCACGTCTTGGATATTTTCCTTGCCGAAGGCTTCATGCACCTGGGTAACTTCTGGTCGCGTATCCTTGAAACTGTATTCCGCGATTGTCCCGCCGGTAAAGTCAATCCCCAGCTTCAACCCCCACAAAGACAAACAAACAACCGCCGCCACAAATAAGATGATTGAAATGATGAAAAATATTTTTCTTCTGTAAATTATCCTTAACATAATAATTAAAATTAAACGGTCTTTTTATTTCCCTTACCGCGCCAAACCAACCACTTACTAGCATCCATCGATTTGGCTGGTAAAACCCTCATAAAGCTCCTGGTCACGGTAATAGCTGTAAACATAGAAATCA
>JAKLID010000016.1 GCA_022709795.1 Patescibacteria group bacterium
TTAAAATTAAAAAACTCTTTGCCTCAATCTTGGTGTCTTTCAAAACATAGGTGCTAAAATTATCTTTCAGTTTCCAATTGTCCAAAATAACCATTGCTGTCGAAGTGTTATAAATCTCCAGCCACTCATTTTCTTCGCCATCCATTCCCAAAGGATTTGATAATAATTCGGTGATTAATATCTTGTCTTTAAAGCTACTCGTGGTGCTTTCTTTGCTCTCTGTCGCCCCAAAACTCGCACTACTGCTCGAAGAGCTCCCACCTCCACCGCCTCCCCCACTTGTCGCCACTATTGGTTTGGTAATAACATTCTTCCCGCCCTTGGTCGCGGTTGTCGTCCACTCATAACTGCCCGCCTCGTTTCTCGCCCAACCATAATCATCTTCCGCGCTATCGTTATAATTTGTCTGGCTGACAATCACCCCATTAGGATTCTTTAAGGTCACCCCCTCGCCGCCAGTATTATTGAGACCTATTCCCGACACTGCTCTGGGTACTACCCAAAAACCCTGCGCCTCTATTATAGTCGTAAATGTGCTCGTCGCCTTAATGGTAAATGACTTGCTATTATCAGCTATCTGCCACGAATCCAGATCAACCGTTGTCGTTCCGTTGTTGTACAACTCAATCCACTCATAATCATCACTCTCGCTCGGGTTGGGCATGAGTTCGTTAACCAAAATATCATCAGAATATTTTTCCTCTCTGTTTTCTTCTCCACTACCTTCTCCGTTATCTTCATTCTCATTACTATTTTCCTCAACCGTAATCAAATCCTTGATCTTTTCAAAAGTTGCCTCGCCAATTCCCGGCACCTTCATGATGTCCTCAATTTGTAAAAATAATCCATTCTGTGTTCGATAATCAATAATGGCTTGAGCTTTAGTTGGCCCGATGTCCGGCAAACTATCCAATTCTTCTAAACTCGCTGTATTAATATTTATTTTGCCATCAGCCCCAAGTCCAATGTCAACCAATAAAAAAACGCCTACTAAAACAAGCGTCAAAACCAACCAATAATCCTTTTTGAGTTTAGTATTCTTTACCATAGCCCTAATTAACATTTTCCCCACCTACCCATATTATATCATTAAAAATAACTTCTCCCAAACCACTGACTTGAAATTATCCGCCCCCTAGGTTAAGATAAACTTTAGTTGTGCTGGAGTGGCGGAATTGGCCCGCCCGCATCGCTACGCGAGCAAACTCGCTTGCGAAGCGTTGCGGGCGGGTAGACGCGCATGCTATCAAAGCAGTATAAATAAAAATCTATATAATAAACGTGCTGGGGTGGTGAAACTGGTAGACACGCTAGCCTTAGGAGCTAGTACCGCAAGGTATAGGAGTTCGAGTCTCCTCCCCAGCAATTCTTTACTCACCAATCTGTTTCTGTTAGTATAATTTTATTCCGCGGGTATCGTAGTTTAGAAGTAACGGTGTTGCTTCAAACGGCTATTACCTCAGCTTTAAGCGCCTGCCATGGCCCAAGCGAGTGTCGTATAATGGTTATTACCTCAGCTTTCCAAGCTGATGAAGCCGGTTCGATTCCGGTCACTCGCTGATCTTTTACAGAATTGCGATAGTAACGGAGAGTGGATTCGTCAGGTCATCCGACCTGACGCCCAGTCAGACCTGTCCGGTCGGATGACTGGATGACTGGGCGATTCCGGTCACTCGCTATGCTTCAAAACTCAAAACACAGCTAACAAAACGCAGAAAAGACAAAATTCTCTTTGCAATAAATAATTCTATTCTTGAATTTTGTTAATTGAGTTTTGTATTTTAAAATAGGCCCAGGTGGCGGAACTGGTAGACGCACAGGACTTAAAATCCTGCGACTTCGGTCATGCGGGTTCGATTCCCGCCCTGGGCACCAATCAAAAAATCCCGACATCATCGGGATTTTTTGGTTTATTACTTATTTATTTTTGTAAATCTTATATGCCTCTCTTATCAGTTTCGGACTATCTACCGGATTATAAAACTTCAATCTACTCACATCTCTAACCTCAACCCACCGAGCCAGTTTAGCGTATTTCTTCTCTTCCTCATCAAAATTATCCTTTGATAATTTGCCTCCGATTTGTTTAACTAAATAATACATCAAAATTGTATGCCAGTAACCCTCACTTCTGCTGGGTGTAAAAAACGAATTCTCCACCCAAACAAGCCGGCCTGATATTACCCTTAGTCCAGTCTCCTCCCAAAACTCTCGCTTCAATCCTTCCCCTACGGTCTCATAGATCATTATCCCTCCACCCGGAAAATCATAGCCATCCCACTGCGGCGACAACAGCACTTTCGTCCCCTTAAATAATATACCATACACCGACGGCCGCCATTTCAATTTCTCCACCGCCACCTTCTCCAGCCTCCCCAGTCGGTCATGGCACATCACTGTCTTTTTTGCTTTATCCATAATTCATAAATCTTAAATCATAAATCTTTCTCAGCTATATTAGCACTCCCAATCCTTTCAACTCCCTCTTCACCAAAGCTTCTCCCTGCAACTGCGGTAATTTATCCTCATAAGTCTCTCTTTCTTCTTTGAATAAAATTCCTGTCGGCATTTTCCCAGATACTTCAAACTCTTTGGCCTTAATCAAAGCTTCTTCTCTATTATCCGGCGTATATTTATGTTCTTCTAATTTATAAATAATATTTTTGTACCACTCATAGGTATTTTCTTTATTAAATGACACGCACGGCTGGAGTATATCAATATGCGAAAAACCCCGGTGCTCTATTCCCTGTTTGATCAGTTCCGTCAATTGCGCCGGATCGCCAGCAAATCCTCTGCCCACGAAACTCGCTCCTGCTTCCAGAGATAAAACCAGTGGATTTAATGGTTTTTTAATTTCCCCAAAGGGCGTTGTTTTGGTTACCACGCCCTCTCTGGTCATCGGCGAGGCCTGGCCAGCCGTCAAACTAAATCTTTGATTATCCGCCACGATAAAAGTAATATCCACGTTATATCTAGCCGTATGAATAAAATGCTGTACCCCCTCGCCATAAGCCGCGCCATCGCCAGCAAGAGCAATGACTTTCAGGTCTTTATTGACGATTTTTGCTCCCAGGGCCACTGGCAAAGTCCGCCCGTGCAAAGAATGAAAAGCATAAGTTTTGGTAAAATTTGCCCCATTGCCAAAGCAGCCAATATCATAGACCATCAGCACCTGATGCGGTTCTAATTCTAAATCCAGCAATGCCTGTTTTAAAGCCTGCCAAATGCCAAAATTGCCACACCCCGGACACCAGGTCGGCAAAACTTTAGTATTAAATTTTTCTATTCCCTGCCCAGACATATAATAATTTTGAATTTCCAATTTTGAATAATAATACAAATTACGAATCAGTACAAATATACAAATAAAACTCGATTAATCAAAATCCCAAAGGGAATTATTTGTATATTTGTAAAATATTTGTAATTTGTATTACTGAATAATCAAACTATTAATCTTCTCCACTATTTCTTCCCTAAAAAACGGCCTGCCATCATATTTCAAAAATCTATTTTTTATCTCTATCCCTGTCTGTTCTCTGATTAAATCTCCCAGCTGCCCGGTCTTATTATTCTCCACCAATAAAACTTTCTTTGCCTTTTCCAAAACCGCCTTGACTCTTCTCCCTGGAAATGGCCACAAATAATTCAGATGCAAAAAATTAACCTTACTATTTTTCGCCCCTAGGGCGATCCGCCCACCACTACTAGGAATATCCAAATCGGGTAATTGGCGGACTTGATTTCTTGATTTCCTGATTTCTTGCATCGCATCCAAAATCGGCCCCTTAACCGATCCCCAGCCGACAATCGTCACCTCTGCCGACTCTGGACCATAAAGTTTTGGCTCCGGCAATTCCGCCTCCATGTTTTTTACCTTACTAAATCTCTTATCCATCATTTTTATTCTCTCCTCACTCTCGTCCGTGGAAAATCCATATTCATCATGGTCATCAGAATTTATTACGCCCACTCTGCCCTTTTGCCCTGGCACTGCTCTTTTCGATACGCCGCTGCCAGTTATCTCATAACGTTTGTAATTATCCAAATTCTCTAATTCTTTATCACTGATAAATCCTACTCTTTTGACGGCCATTTTTTTACTCTCCCAGTCCAGCCAGACAAAATCTGATTCTGATAAATATTTATCCAAAATAAAAATCACCGGCACTTGCCACTCCTCTGCCCAACTAAATGCCTGCTGGATCATTTCTGCCGCTTCTTTGGCGTCTCCCGGGGCTATTACCATTCGCGGGAATTCACCATGTGAAGCATTAATTATAAATTTCAAATCACTTTGCTCGGTCCAGGTCGGCAACCCTGTCGCCGGTCCAGTTCGCTGTGATTCTACCACCACCAATGGCGTCTCTGTAATGGCCGCCAGCCCCAGATGTTCTACCATCAGGGAAAATCCTCCGCCCGAAGTCCCTGTAGCCGCCCGCACTCCTGCTACTGATGCGCCAATCGCCGCCCCAATCGCCGAAATCTCATCTTCTGTTTGGTGCACCACCAATCCCTCTTCTCTCTGTCTCTCCGCCAAAATATGCATGATAGAGGTCGCTGGCGTCATTGGATAAGCCGCGTAAAATTTACACCCGGCCCAAATCATGCCTTCCGCCGTCGCTTCATTGGCCGTCGCAATAATATCACTCTTATTTCTCGATTTGAGACTCCATTCAGCCAGGTCTGTCTCCTTTTTTACTTTTTTATCTTTCAAAAAATTATAACCCAATTCCACTGCCTGCCTGTTCATTGTCAAAACTTCTGCTCCTTTATTTTTAAAATTCTTCTCCACCTGCTCTTCCAATTTTGACAATTCCAATCCAACCAAATAAGCCCCTGCGCCCAGAGCCACCATGTTTCTGGCGATCACTCCGCCAGCTTTTTTGGACAATTCCATCAACGGCAAATTGATCAGCCTTTTATCCCTTTGTTCCAATGCCCCATCAAAAATCACCGCCCCATCATCAGTTAGATATTTCATATCGGCCTCAATGGTTTTTTTATCCAAGGCTATGAGAATATCCACTCTTTTTGTAGTTGAGCTTATTGGCTCATTTGCCACATTCATCTGGTAAGTATTATGTCCCCCGCGAATCAAAGATGGATATTCGCTGTACCCAAAAATCTCCGCTCCGCTTTGAAATAAAGCTTTACCCAAAATCAAACCAGCCGCCTTGATCCCAAAGCCAGCTTCCCCACCGATTTTGATTGCCACTTCTCTTTTTCCCATAATAAACTTACAACTTATTACAATTCTTATTATAACAAAAATAATCAATCAATGCCAAATATCGACCAAATAAAAATACACCGTCCAGCCATCGCTAACCATTTAGATATTGCGGGCGGGAGAATATATAAAAATATAGAAATAAATAACACCACCAATCTCTCAGCCGAGTCAGCGCTCAATGCGAGCTTTTGGGGCGAGAAAATGAAAATCTGTCAGAGTGAGGCGTAGAAAATTGTCAGGGCGTGAGGCGCTTAGCCGATGGGGTTCCCTGACAATTTTCACGCGAATGGAGACTAGATTTTCTTTTGAGCCCCAACCGCGAGCGCTTTTCTTTCTGTCTACTTTCTTTTCTAAAAAGAAAGTAGACGTAAAAAAAACACAAAAAATCAAAACTGAGCACAAACAAAAATCAATAAACAAAAAAAACACGACCTGCCAAAATCGTGTTCTTTTCTATTTCTAACTCTCCTCAATTATCCTCTTCACCTTCTCCACTGTCTCATCCAATTTTCCCTCCTCATTCACTACAATAAAATCATATTTACTGTCGTTCTCCGGTTTAAAGTGTTCCCTCATCTCTTCTATCCTCTTACCAAGCACCTCTTCACTCTCCAATCCTCTTTTCTTCCTTCTCTCAATTGCCACCTCGAGCGATGGTGGCTTGATACAAATTGCTACTATCTCGGGCATTTTGCTCTTTACTGTCACCACCCCCTGTATATCTATTCGCCAAATCCCAATTCTTCCAGTCGCCTTTATCCTTTCTAATTCTTTATAAGTACACCCATTATAATTTCCAAAAACGATTGCCCACTCCACAAACTCATTATCGGCCAGTTTCTTTTTAAACTCTTCCACGGAAATAAAATAATATTGCTTACCATTTGTCTCTCCTCGCCTTGCCAATCTTGTAGTTGTCGTCACCACTCTTTCTATTGGCATTCCCCTCTCCATCAAACCCTCAATTACCGAATCTTGCCCTGATCCGGATATCCCAGAAATAATAAATATTTTCCCTTTATTTTTCATGCTACTACGAATTCATGAATTAATTACATATATACAAATAATGCCCTTCTTGATTTTTGGATTTTATTTGTATATTTGTACCTATTTGTAATTTGTATTACTTAACTTGTTTGCCTCGCTTATTAATTAGCTTACTGTCTCCAAAAACTCCTCCAGCTCCTTCGGCATCTTTACTTTATATTCCTGCCACTTTCCCTCCAGATCTTTGAATCCCAGCCGTTCGGCAAACAACCACACTCGGCCCAATTCTTCTTGTTGTTTCTTTCTCTTTACATCCCGCGTCACATACAATTCATCCCCGACCAAACTATGGCCGATAGATTTCATATGTGCTCTGATCTGGTGCGTCCGTCCGGTCAAAATCTTTATTTTTAATAATGTAAAATTTCTAAACCTCTCCACTACGTTATATGCCGTAGCCGCCTCTCTACTTTTTTTTGCTTTTGCCCCGCCTGCCACCATCGTACCTGACTTGGCCGACCGACCAATCACGCCCTCAATTAGATCTTCGTCATTACTCACTACTCCATGCGCCAAGGCCAGATATTCTTTTTCTGTTTTCCGATCTTGAAATTGTTTTTTTAAACACTCAAACATTTTTTGGTTTCTCGCCACCACCATCAACCCCGAAACATCTTTATCCAGCCGATGCACAATCCCCGGTCGCTTGGCGTCATCACCGACTTTTTTTATCTCCGGATATTTCTCTACCAGCCAATCAGCCAATGTCCCGCTCTTATGCGCCTCGTCCGGATGTACCACCATCCCCGCCGGCTTATTTACTATTATATAGTCCTTTTCTTCCGCCACCACTTTTAACTTATTACCACCACGTAACTCTCTTTCTCCGTTTTTATATTCTTGTATTTTTATATTCTTGTGTTCTTGTATCTCGTCGCCTTCTTTCAAAAAATAGTGCGCTGCTACTTCTTTGCCACCGACAATAATCTCACCCGCCTTAATCATTTTCTGTATTTGCGCCCGCGACAAATCACCCAGCTTCCCCTGCAAAAACTTATCCAGTCGTTCATTAATATTTTCTTTTTCCACAACAATTTTCATACGAAATTATAATTAAAAATTTTGGATTTGGAATTTTATTAGAAATTAGGAATTAGAAATTAGAAATTGTTATTCCTGCTCTCCCACCACCCTACCCACCTACTTACCTACTTCCCTACAATCCTACCTGCCTTCTTCACCTCCCTCACCGCTCCTTCCCTATCCTTTATCTTACCCGTCAACTGTTTTTCCCTCAATTCCTCCAAAATCTTGCCTACCTTTTTCCCTGGTTTAATCTTCAAAATCTTCATCACCTCATTCCCATCAATCAACGGCTTTGGCAAGCGCCTACCCTTGCCCAGCTTTTTCAATTCTTCTATCCTTTTTACCATCAGATTTAAATTATCCAAACTCGGCTCGCCATTTTCCTGAATAGAAGACGATTGATCGATAAACCCCAATTTTAATAAGTCTTCCCCGCTATATCTTTCACTAAAAAAATACTTTTCCAAAGTAGAGTTTTTCATTTCCGTCGCCGGTTTGGTATCAAATAAGTGGTGCCGACGTATGAGCCAGCTCGCCCGCTCCGGCTCAAAGTCAAAGTCTGGCGCTGCCGACAATTTCAATTTTTTGAAAATACCTTCTGCCAGATCCGCCCCTGATTCATCATGTCCATTAAATCTAATGCGATCCGACCCGTCTTTATCAGGCGTGATTATCGTCAATGGCTTGCCTACATCATGCCACAACACCGCCATCACCAACTCCGCCCCAAATAATTTTTCCTTATTTTTGCCTTTTGCCCGCCTAGACTCGCGTTCGGCGAGGCTGGCCTTTTGCCTTTTGCCTTCATCACCAAAAATAATTGGCTGCTCAAACCTTTCTTGAAACGCCTCGCCACTTAAATTCTTCAAACACAGTCTAGTGTGTGTCCACACGTCTCCCTCGCTGTGCCAATTTTTCGGCTGCGGACAATTTTTCATTGCCAAAAGCTCCGGCACTATTTCCTGCATCGCGCCCGACTTGTCATACAGATCAAATGCCCCGACCGGGTCAGCCACAAATGCTTTCAAAAATTCTTCCCCGATCATTTCATACGGTACAATTCTCTCCTCACCTCGCTGGTCATTTATCTTACCAATCAACTTTTTCAAGGCCACAAATGTCGTTTCTTGAATTTCATAATCAAGCTGGCAGGCAAAACGAATTCCTCGGAGCATCCGCGAATAGTCTTCATGAAATCTTTCATAGGCATTACCCACTGTTCTTATTTTTTTATTCTTCAAATCTTTCCAGCCACCAAACTCATCTATCAATTCTCCTGTTCCTAAATTCCAAGCCATGGCATTAATCGTAAAATCACGCCGCCCCAAATCTTCCTTGATCTCCAATTTGTGATTATAGCTCACTTTAAAATCTTTATAGCCGCCAGTAGCCAAAGAAATTTCTGTTCTGGGTAAAGCAATATCTAGAGCTACTTTCATCTTTTTTCCCTCTGGTACAAATTTGTATACACCAAAGTTTTTTCCTACCAATTCCACCCGGCCCAAGCGCCCCAATATTTTTCCCAGCTTCTCAATCTCTACTCCTCTCACCGCGAAATCAAAATCTTTTATTTCCCTATCCCCCAACAGAGAATCGCGCACTGCACCACCTACGAGAAAAATCTCACCACCTTGCTGCCTAACTATTTTTTCCCAATCCAAAAATCCCCCTTCTTCCAATCCTTTTATTGTCTTTTCCAAATTTTCTATCTTCATATTATTATCCTACCCTTTTACCTTCCTTTTTTCAAGCAAACAAAAAGGGGGCGGTAAGCCCCCAATTAAAAATTGATAAATGGAGTTACGCGCCCCCAAATCCCTAGTGGGACTTGGAGCGCACCGTCATCTAAATTCTTTTCCAAAAATTCAGGTGGTGGTGCGCGGCCAAGATTTTCCGTATTAGGGATGAAGTGCTCTTTGGGCCGATTTGTCAAAAAGCAATTTATTCTTTACCGTTCTTCTGGTAATCTCTCTATCTTTTGGGATAAAAAGTTACCTTTTTATTTTTGTTTTATATTTTTTGTACAGGTTCTCGTGGCTCCAGGAACCTATTACGAACAGTAAAGAATAATTATTCCAAATTTTTGTTTTTGCTTTTTATTTTATCTTGGAACAATTATCCTCTACTGTGTGCATAAATGTCCCAAAAGCACTTACAATATTAGTATAGCATATTTTGACTCTTGCGTCAAAGGAGAATAAAACAAGATTTTTCCTAATATTTTTTTCCTCTCCCCTTTTTTCTCTGCACTTATCCACAATTATTCTTGCTCCTTACCCGATCATCATTATCACTTCAACCCAATCCTTCAGCCAACCGTCCCCAGGCCAGTCTCCCCTTTCAACTCAGCAGACCAATTCCCTTTCTTTTCAATTATTACTAACGATTGAACCATTGATGATGATCCTCGCTCCCTCACTTTTTATCTCAAACCCAACGAAGTCTGCGAAATCGAGATATGGCACCCCCAAAATTGCTGCGTCCACGATCACATTATCACTCTCCCGGAACTGCCCACTGCCTCTCGCCAACTCCGCCTCAGCCAAGACTCTTTTGGTGAGTTCTACTGAATTAAAAATTACCAATTTATTACCCATCCAACCATAACCTAGCTCAAACTCTTGAACCCTAGCAAATTTTATCTCGCCTTGCGCCAGACTTTCCGTCATCAATGGAAACTTTTCCGGATCAGCCACGATCTCATAACCCACGCTCTTGTCCGGCAAAATCTTTTGGCGCTTCTCCGGAAATTTAAAAGCTAAATAATTTTTTATTATTCCCTCCACGTCTCGCGTCAATGTCTCTTTATCACCCCCGCCAGCCAGCTCACTGATTATTACATAATCATTTTTATCTATCTGCACCAGCTTGTCCAGATTACTTACCTTATCACTAGGCTGTACCACCAAAATAAATGGCTGTTCAAAAATTGTATACAACTCCTTGATCTCGGTCTGATACTTGTCATTGATATATCTCTCTATCTCTTCTTTGTCCAATTCTTCTTCACTCATCGCAGCAGAAATAACCGGCCAGAGATTATTTATTCCCCCCGATTTCAAAGTCAATGCCTGATCAAAATAATAAACACCAGCTAGCTGATTTGTGTTGGCCAATATTTGTCGGCTGGCTTCCAGTTTCAATGGTAAATCTATTTGCCAAACTACTTTTTGTTGGCTGTCCAATACTGCTTGCCAAAAAATCAAACTATCTTGTTCTGCGCTAAAACTATTTTTAAATATTTTCATTATCTCACTCCCGCCCATATTCGTCGCCAGCCAGTCACTCTCCCAAAAGCCATAGGCCAGAGCTCCTTGCAGTTTTTTCTCCCGGCCCATATCCACCCCAAAAAAAGTTTGTTTATCCCTTGTCGCCTGCATCACCTCTTTTGACTTGGTGATTATCGCCGTCCTTTTATCTAGCGGCTTATAATAAAAATTGGACAAAAAAACATTTAGTTGACCAACCTCATTTTTGGCTCTGATGATCCAGCCATTTTCCATTTTCTTTTCGGCCATGTTTGTCTCCATCACAAACATTGCTACTCTTTGTACCTCTATTCCCGACTGCCATATTTCTACCGGCAGTTCATTATCAAACAAAAATTTTTCCAGCTCTTCTTTCGCTTTTTTATTGGTCTTAAAATACTCATCTAGATTTTTGTCTGCCAAATCAAATTCCACAAAAATTTTTGTTTCACTGGGAATATAACGCCACAAAGTTTCTCCCCCGCGACTATTCTTGGCCACTGCCAAAACAGCCACGATCACAATCAGAAGTATCGCTGGCGCAAAAATGAAAAATTTTAGATAGCTTCTCTTCATAAAAATACCCCTATCATTAGTTAACTAGATATTATCAGACAATTCACCCAATGGTCAACCAGAGCCCCTCCACCCTCTCTTGCTATATCTCTATAAAATGCTAAGATAATATTTAACTAATTAAAAAAAATCCTATGAAAATTGAACTCCAAACCCTTCCCCAATCAGAGGTTGAACTCACCCTTGAGGTCGCCCCGGCTGAATATCAAAAATTTTTAGTCTCGGCCGCTCAAAAAATCTCCCAGACTGTCAAAATAGATGGTTTTCGACCCGGTTTTGCTCCTTATGACATTGTCAGTAAAAAAGTGGGTGAGGCTGAGATCATGAATGAGGCACTCTCAGAAATCATCACTCATACCTTTGTGGACGCCATTAATGAAAAAAAACTGAATACCCTCGGCCAGCCCGAGATTAACATCAAAAAAATGGCTCCAGGCAATGAGCTGGTTTATACCGCCAAAGTCGCCCTGCTGCCCGAAATTACTTTGCCGGATTTGACCACCCTCTCGCTGTCCAAATCCACCGTCTCCCTCTCGGACAAGGAAGTAGCAACTTTTCTGACCAAGCTCGCCAAATCACGCGCCGCGGAAATCTTGGAGTCCCGCCCCGCCGCCAACCATGACTTGGTAAAATTGGATTACAAAATCTCTCTGGCTGGAGTCCCCCAAGAAGGTGCCACTCAAAAAGATTTTTCTGTCTTTCTGGGTGAGAGCCATATGGTTCCCGGTTTTGAAGAACAGATCATTGGTCTCTCCGCTGGTGATACCAAAAAATTTGCCATCACCTTTCCCCAGGACTATTTCCAAAAAAACTTTGCCGGCAAAGCTTGTGAATTTGAAGTGACCATCAAAGGTGTCTATCGCCTTGATATTCCTACTGTCGATGACGATTTTGCCAAAAGTCTTGGCCACTTCCAAAATTCAGCTGAATTAAAAAAACAAATCACTGACAATCTGACCCTAGAAAAACAAAACGAGGCCGATCGCAAATTGGAAAATGATCTGCTCAGACTGGTAATTGAAAAAACAAATTTTCCCGAACTGCCGGAAAAGCTGCTTGAAAATGAATTGCATATTATGCTTCATGAATTAGAAGACGACCTGGCCGGCAAAGGGCTCTCCCTTGCCACCTGGCTCACTAATATGAATAAAACCGAGGAAGAATTCAAAAAAGATTTACGGCCCCAAGCCGAACTGCGCGCCAAAAGTATTTTGACCACCCGCGCCATCATTAAAGAGCAAAATATTTCCGCCAACCAAAAAGAGATTGATACCGAGTTGCAAAAACTGACTGCTCTTTATGAAGATGAAGAATCGCTGGCCGAAATAAAATCACCCCACTACCGCGATTATCTGGCCCAGTCTATTGCCAACAAAAAAGTCATTGACTGGCTCAAAGCCAAAATCGTTAAATAAATTCTAAGACCGCCCCACGGGCGGTTTTTAAATTCAAATATAAAAAATCAAAATGCAAAATGACAATGCAAAATTCAAAATTATATAAATCATCCCCCGAAGGGGGATACCCAAATTTTGATTTTTGAGCTTTGATTTTTAAATTTAACCCCATTGTTTCATCTAGACAATCTTGCTACAATAACCTATATTACATCAACTTACCCCCTATCACCATGTTCATCGGCGCCCACATCTCCGCCTCAGACGGCCTCTACAATGCTCCGGCCAACGCCAAGCGTCAAGGTTGTGAATGCTACCAATTTTTTTCACGCCCGCCGCAAGGCGGCCCAGTAAAAAAACTCACTCCCGAGGATATTAAAAAATTCAAAGCTGCCAATCAAAAACTCAGCTACCAAAATTTTTACGTCCATGCCCCCTATTTTATCAATCTTGCCTCCAATAATAATCGCATTTACTACGGCTCTATTTCTGTCTTGCGTGAAGAATTGGAACGTGGCTCACTTCTCGGCGTGAAATATCTCATGACCCATCTTGGCTCTACCAAAGACTTGGGCGAAAAAAAATCTCTCCAAAAAGTAGTCGCTGGGCTGGAAAAAATCCTTACCGATTACCAGGGCTCCACTCAACTCCTGATCGAAATTTCCTCTGGCTCCGGCGCGATCATCGGCGACACCTTCGAAGAGGTGTCTGAAATAATTAAAAATTGCAAATTGAAAATTGAAAATTGTCTTGGTGTTTGCTTTGACACTGCCCATGCCTTTGAGTCCGGCTATGATCTCCGCGACGCCAAGGCTGTCCAAAAAACATTTTCTCAATTTGATAAAACTATTGGTCTTAAAAAATTAAAGCTCATCCACCTCAACGATTCAAAAACCGCGCTCGGTTCGCATTCCGACCGCCATGAAGATTTGGGCCAAGGCCAAATCGGCCTCTCTGGTTTTTCAGCCCTAATCCAATACCTCCAAAAGAAAAAACTAGATATTGATCTAATTTTAGAAACTCCCACCGACTCCCGTCGTAAAAAAGATATTACCTTACTAAAATCACTGCGAGATAATTAAAAAGCATATTCAATTTCCAATTTCCAAGAAACAATCTCCAAATAAATTTTAATATCAAAATCCCAAATAATTTTGAAGTTTAATTATTGTAATTTGAAGTTTATTTGGAAATTGTATCTTGTATCTTGGAGCTTATATCTCTTCACTATCAGTCAAAATCGCTCTTATTCGTCCAATCCTTGTTAATATTAACATATGTTACTCGCCATCATCTCTGACCTCCACGACAATCTAGCCAATTTGGAAAAATTCCTCACCTTCGCCAAAGCCAATCAGGTTGAAGAACTTTTTGTCTTGGGTGATCTTTGCGCTCCTGCCACCCTAAAACACGTCCTGGCTCCCGGGTTTGCGGGAAAAATTCATCTTGTTTATGGCAATGTCTGTGACCGCGAAACAGAAATGACCGTCGCCAAGTCTCTGCCTAATGTCATTCACTACGGCGACTTGGCCGAGTTTACAATTGACGGCAAAAAAATTGCTCTCACTCACTACCCCAACATTGCCAAAGAATTAGCCGCAACAAATAAATACGATTTCATTTTCTATGGCCACTCTCATAAACCTTGGATTGAACAAATCGGCCAAACTACCCTCGCCAATCCCGGCACGCTCGCCGGTATGTTTTCCAAAGCCACTTTTGCCCTCTGGAATACTAGTACTAATAAATTAGAATTAAAAATTTTGGAGTTAATATGACCAAAGAGGAATACAAACTATTGAAAAAAACCATTCTCTTTGTCGACGAAGTAAATAAAGGCAAATCGCCCCACTTTGCCACCACTCTTAAATGGGTTAAAAAAATTAAGCCCAATGCTGACGTCTCTTTACAAATTGCCGCCTATTCACATGATATTGAACGACCTGCTCAAAAAACATCAACTGAAATCCATGATAAAAAGTATGGATTCATGGAAAAATCATATATGCACGAACACCAAACAACTGGCGGGAAAATCATGGCGACTTTTTTAAAACAAAATAATGCCGAACAAAAAATCATAAACAAAGTTAAACACTTAATAGAAAATCATGAATATGGCGGAGATAAAGAATCAAATATTTTAAAAGATGCGGATTCTGCTAGTTTTTTTGAAAAAAATATTCCACACTTTCTAGATCGATTCCCCGATTTCAGCAAAAAATTAATCCAGGACAAATTCGACTTCATGTTTAATAGAATCACCAATAAAAAAGTTAAAAAATCCATCAAGCCCCTATATTTGAAAGCAACAAACAAACTAATAAAACTATGAAAAATCTCTCTCCTAAACAAGTCTCTAGTGCTGCTGCCATTAAAGCCGGCGCTGAATTGCTGCGACACTTTGGCAAAGTCAGTCGCGCCCTGATCACAACCAAAAGCAAGCATGAAATCGTCACCCCGGCTGATTTTGCAGCCGAAAAAATTATCCTTTCAGCCATCAAGAAAAATTTTCCCACCGACCGCATTCTCTCTGAAGAAGCCGGTGATAATAAAAAACAATCTGACTATCTCTGGATCATTGATCCCTTGGATGGCACTACCAATTTTGCCATGGGCAATCCCCTCTTTTCTATCTCCATCGCTCTTGCCAAAAAAGAAGAAATAATTATGGCTCTGGTCTATATTCCCTTTCTGAAAGATTTATACTTGGCCGAAAAAAATAAAGGTGCTTTTCTCAACGGCCAGAAAATTCACGTCTCCGTTGAAAACAAAATCGCCAATTCCTTCCTCACTTTTTGTCACGGTGGTAGTGATGTCAGCGTCAAAAAAGCTATTAATATTTATTCTAAATTAAAACCAGTAGCCCGCGACCTGCGCCAGATCGGCACTGCCGCGCTGGAAACCGCCTGGGTCGCCCGCGGCAAAACCGAAGCCATCATCATTCCCGGCGTCAATCCCTGGGATGTGGCCGCTGGCGCACTCCTTATCCGTGAAGCTGGCGGCATTGTCACTGACCTAGACGGTCAACCCTGGACTATTCATTCCAAGGGCATCATCGCCAGCAACAAAAATATTCACCAGCCGCTCTTAAATATAATCAAAAATATTCCATAATTTTGAATTTTAAATTGTCATTTTGATTTTTGATTTTTACATTTTAAATTATGTTTCTCTCTGTCAAAGTCTCCCCCAAATCCAAACTCAACCAAGTCACCCAATCAGATGACTCTCATTTTACGATCCACACCACAGCCGCCCCAGACAAAGGTAAAGCCAACGAATCTGTCCTCAAGCTTCTCTCCGCCTACCTCAAAGTCCCCAAATCCCGCCTCACTATCGTCAAAGGTGAAGCCTCCAGACAAAAATTAATTGCAATAAAATAATCAGCCAAAAACAAAAATACTCGCTGAATCGGCGAGTACTTTTGTCTGGAGCGGGTAGGGGGAATCGCACCCCCTTCTTGTCCTTGGCAAGGACACATAATAGCTGTTATACGATACCCGCGAATTATTCTTAACACTATCTTAGCAAAACAATTTATTTATGTCAAAAAAAAATCCCTTCTTGGGGATTTTTGATTTTTGTTTTTGCTTACTCATTTTCTATTTTCAAGGTTCTACTCTTGGCCATTCACCACTGCTGATTTTTATTGATAATCTTGTTTGTCTTTTTTGGGCTCCATATCTTTGCGGTCGATTTTTCTAAAAATATGTCTGCCCCTGTGATTATCAGTTTTATATCTTACTTTTATTACCAAATTAAAAACTATCATTGCTCACCTGATAGTTCTTAATCTGTTATCAGTATAGCATAATTTTTACCCCGAGTCAAACGAATGTTCACCCCCCTTATCCTGACTAGGAGAAGGGGTTGGGGGATGAGGTTGTAGCCCCTTCTCCTGGCTAGGAGAGAGGTTAGGAAGTCCGGTGGACTTTCAAACGGGGTGAGATTGTAGCTCCCTCTCCCTTACCAAGGGAGAGGGCCGGGGTGAGGGTAGTTAAAGGAGAGTTTAGAAAGTCCAGTGGACTTTCAAACGGGGTGAGATGGAATAAACAGTATAAAAATAAAAGGGGCGGCATATCATTATGCAGCCCCGACTTCTTTTTTGAGTTCCGTGTCAACTACTTCAGGTTCGATTTATGTTGGGCTCTAGACTAGCACTTTCCATGATATAATGGAAATATTATGCTAGCACAAGCCAAAATTTCAACTTTTAAAATTAAAAAAATAATTAAATGCTTTTGTCTTGATTTTAACGCCTCTAAAACAGCATTGCT
>JAKLID010000017.1 GCA_022709795.1 Patescibacteria group bacterium
ATTTTCTTTTGAGCCCCAACCGCGAGCGCTTTTCTTTCCGTCTACTTTCTTTTCTAAAAAGAAAGTAGACGTAAAAATAAAGAGGCGTTCAGATTTTATCCAAACGCCTTACAAAACTCACCAGCATTAAAAAGAAAACTTTACCACCTGACCCTCAATCATAACCAGTTGCTTAGAAGCACCTAAATCTGAATCTGAAAAATAACTGCCACATCCCTGACATTGCCATTTCTTCATTGGTGGAGCGCCAACCACGGCAACCGATAGACCACCTCCACATTGTGGACAGGTGAACCCTCTTTCTTTTTTCTTATCTTCCATCATTCCCTCGCTTTTTAGTTTTAAAAGCCAAAAAACCTAGCCCTTGTTCGGCTAGATTCGTTAATTTTCTTTCTATTTTAAATACCAAAATCTAGCCGAATTGTTTCAATTCGAGCAACAACAAAGCTAAATTTTGGTTTATTATGTTCATATTGATATCTTATTCCCAGCCCGCTTTTTTGTCAAATTTAAAGACCATATCTTATTTTTTAGATATGGTCTTCTTATTTTCTCCTCTCCCCCCTTATGGCCAAGCCGATTTTCATCAAAACCGGCAAGGTCATCAAGAGGAACCCAATGGTATTCCATTTGGCGCTATCATTTCCCGCCAAACAGAAAGCCCCAAATAAAACCACTGTTAAGAGTTTTTTCTGCCATAAAAACTTTAACAGCAACGGAAGTATGGCCAACGCCGTTCTACATAAACGTTCGCCGACCTCTATTAATGAATAGGGTACTTCTTCCATGAGACATTCCTCCTTTTGTTTTCTATATTTAATCTCTTTTCCTAGCTAATGTCAATAAGTTTGTTGCTTTTACACTTTTATGCTTTAATGTTTTTATGAAGAACTTCTGGCTCTCTCTCAAACCACCCATCATCGCCTTAGCGCCCATGGCCGGTTATACCGACTCGGCTTTTCGCCTACTCTGCCGCGAATCTGGCGCTGACGTGGTTTATTCCGAAATGATTTCCGTTGATGGCCTCTGCCACCATAATAGAAAAACCTTGGCCATGTTAAAATTTAATCCCAAAGAATGCCCCCTGGTCTTTCAGCTCTTCGGCACCGACCCGAATAAATTTGCCACTGCTACGCGAATTATCAATAGAATAATTACTAGTTACCAGTTACCTGCCCGCCATCGCAAGACGACCTGCCCGCTAATGCCTGAACATAGCAACGGCAGACGAGGCTTGCGAGGCGTTGCGAGCGGGCCAGTTACTAGTTACTTGGGTTTGGATATCAACTTCGGTTGCCCGGCTCCCAAGGTCGCCAAAAATGGCGCTGGTGCCGCCTTGATGAATGAGCTTGATAAATCATATGAAATTATAAAGTCTGTCTGTGCCAATAGCCGCTTGCCAGTTTCTCTCAAAATCCGCGCTGGGGTGAAAAACATTTCCGCTCTTGAATTTATTAAAAAAGTTAAAGACTTACCCTGGACCGCGGTCATGATTCATGGCCGCACCTTAAAACAGGGTTTTGCCGGCGAGATTGATTATGAATTAATTAAAAAAATCAAAGCACTTGTTCCAGATAAAATTGTCCTGGCCAATGGCGGTCTAAACTCGCTTGAAGACGCAAAAAATATCCTGACCAAAACTGGAGCTGACGGCCTCGGTCTAGCTCGCGGCGTTATTGGCAATCCTTGGCTTTTAGAAGAAATAAAAAAAAATAAAATCATCCCGATTTCTGACGCTATACGTCGCCGTATTATTCTCCACCATGCCAAACTTTTTCTCAAAGATAATCCCAATCTCATTCCTCTACGCAAACACTTGGTTCATTATTTCAAGGGACAAAAAAATGCCTCCGAATTGAGGCAAAAAATTATTCACGCCGCCACACTTATTGAACTAAAAAATATTTTATAACCTCCACTTATTTCTATTTATCTCTATTCGCTCCCAACCACCTCGCCCGTCCCTCATTTTCTTATTTAACTTTTTTAACTTAATTAACTCTCTCAATACGCCGGCGGTCGCCCGGCTTTTGTTTTATGCCGCATAAAGATCAAACCAACCAGAGGCAAAATCGTCCACCAAAATCTGGCTGGAATACCAATAAAAGCGTTCAAAGCCCAGGGTGAAAATTGAGTCAAAAATTTGACTGGTAAAAATGACAATAAAATCCCCACCAATAACCCAGCGTGTAATACTCCGTTGATTATCGCCGACCACCAACGGGCCAAAAAATTACCGACATAAATAATCCTAAACAAATGGGTTCGTGATAAAAGGATTGCCATCGCTACCACCACCGCGATAAAAAGAATCAACTGGCCGAGCCAAAGAGCAGTGCCCAGTACGCCCCACTCGTCAAACGGAAAAAATCTGACCACCGCCGAACCCACGTACAAAGCGAACAAATTTATCACCATATTGTGCGGATCCATCAAAAAACCATATAGCAAAATCACCACCACAAATATCAAGGCGATCAAAATATTGCCCACATAACTGGTATTAGTCATCTGCCCGGCCACGCTCGTCACGCTCTCCGGCGCTTTGACTGATAAATCCAAAATAAATAACCACATATGCTTTCATTATAGCACAATAATAAAAATACAAAAATAAAAAAACCTAACCCCTAAATTATAATTCCTAATAAAATTTCAAATGTCTAATGTTAAAAATGACAATTTTAGCATTAAGCATTTTATTAGAAATTAGGAATTAGAAATTAGAAATTTCTATTCTATCTCTCTTCCCAATTCTTCCATCAACTCCCTCGCCTTCCTGTTCAAGCTCTCCGGCGTTTTTACGATTATCTCCACCAGCTGATCTCCTCTGCCTCGCCAGTGCAGTTTCTGCACACCTTTATCAGATAATCTGAATACCTTGCCGCTCTGCGTGCCAGCGGGAATTTTCAGACTCACCCAACCGTCCAAGGTCTCCACTTCCACTTTGTCACCCAAAGCCGCTTGCGCGATATTAATTTCTTTAACCATCAAAATATCATCCCCCTCGCGCTTAAATCCGGCCTCTGGTTTTATCCGAAAAGTAATATACAAATCACCAGCCACGGAACCTTTCTCACCTGCTTCACCTTCGCCAGTCAGCTTTATACTTTGGCCGTTATCAATACCCGCTGGGATCTTTATCTTCAGTTGCCTTTCTTTGACCAATCTCCCATCTCCGCCACAAACTTTACATTTTTTATCAGGTTTTTTTCCTTCACCTTCACATTCCGGACAAATTTGTTCGCTCTGATAAACGCCAAAAATTGTCCTTTGTTGTTTCACTACCCGCCCCTTGCCACCGCATGTTTTACAAGTTTCCAGCTTGGCCGAGCTATCATGACCCTTGCCTTGGCAGTGTTCACACACTGTTTGTCTTTCTATACTGATGACTTTCTCCGCGCCGAAAGCCGATTCCTTAAGACTGATTTCCATTTGATACTCCAAATCCGCTCCCCTGCTTCTATGGGGTCTTTGACCCCTACTGCGACCTCCACCGAAAAACTCTCCAAAAATATCTCCCAAATCAAATTCTTCGCCATTAAAAGAAAAATTACCACCGTTAAACCCTCCTTGCCCGCCAGCAGTCCTGGCAAAATCCTGCCAGTTTCCGCCAAAACCCTGCCCGCCAAATCCGGCCCCATTGCCAAAAGTCTGACCAAACTGATCATATTGCTTGCGCTTTTCCTCACTACCCAGTGTCTGATAAGCCTCGTTTATCTCTTTAAACTTAGCCTCATTGCCGCCTGTCTTGTCTGGATGATGCTCATGAGCCAACTTGCGAAAAGCTTTTTTGATTTCTTCCTGACTGGCGCCCTTTGACACACCGAGAATTTCGTAATAGTCTTTTGCCATAAAAATAAAATTTCCAAGATACAATTTCCAATTTCCAAATAAACCCCAAAACTCAAATTACAAATTACAAAAAATACCTAACATTTGATTTTTGAAGCTTGGAATTTATTTGGAAATTGTATCTTGGAGCTTGGTAATTTCTAAAATTATCCCTTGAACCCCATCTCTGCTGGTTCATCCGCCTCTTGCACCTTACCAAACCCGCCTTCGTATTTCGCCATATTTTCCTGCAGAGCCGCGATCACCCTCTTCATGTGCCCCGGTGACATGATCACCCTGCTCCCGACAATCCCCGCGCCCTGCATTGGTGACAAGTTCATAAAATCCAAAACAAATTCCTCTTTGGAATGCATCACCTGCATGGCGTTGGCATAAAAGCCTTTCAAGATCTCATCCGCGATCTTGATTTGCAGTTGCTTCTGCTGTTGTTGATTGTTTTCCATATTAATGTTCAATTAATTATATTTCTACCCGGCTTTCTTGCCCGGGGTTCATCCCCGGGAGCCGAGGGTATTAAAACTTTAACTTTCTTCGGCTTAAAATTTAATTCAACTTCACTTCTTCCACCGCCGATTCTATTTTCTTCCTTATCTGGTTCAATTTATCAAAAAACACCATTTCCCCGTTCATCATCAATCCAGCCAACCTATTATATTCCTCATCAAAGTCCTTAACCAATTGCTCCAATCTCGCATTACCCTGCCCCACCATTTGCCGCCACTCTTCCGGCAATTTAAACACCCTTAATCGATCATCAACTGCTGGTTGCATTTGTTCTCTTCCCCTTTTCCCAAAAGCCATAAAAATAATTTAATTAATAAAACAGGGCAAAGGCGCCGATCTCGGAACGCCTCTATCCTATCATAAATCTTGAATCCTACCAACCTACAACCCTACTTACCTTACTCTTCCTTCTTCACTTCTTCATACTGCGCTTCCTCGGCCTTCTTTTCCTCACCACCAGTCGTCTGTCCTGCGTTTCCCTGTTCCTTGCCTGCCTCGCCGGTAGGCGGGTTATCTGCGTTTTGAGTTTTGTACATCGCTTCGCCAATCTTCTGCGCCGCTTGCGATAATTCCTCGGTCGCTTTCTTGATCGCTTCCATATCCTCACCATCCTTCACCTTTTTCAAAGCTTCCAATTTCTCTTCCACCTGCTTCTTGGTCTCCGCGTCCACTTTATCACCGGCGTCTTTTAGGGCTTTCTCTGTGGTATAGCTCAAAGTCTCAGCCATATTTTTGGTTTCAATCTGCTCTTTCTTTTTCTTATCATCTTCCGCGTGTGCCTCGGCTTCTTTTTTCATTCTTTCCACTTCATCTTTGGATAATCCCGTTGACGCTGTAATGGTGATGTGCTGCTCCTTGCCCGTCGCCCTATCTTTGGCTTTAACATTCAAAATACCATTGGCGTCAATATCGAAAGTCACTTCAATCTGTGGGATACCTCTCGGTGCTGGTGGAATCCCATCCAAAATAAACCGACCCAGGGTTTTATTGTCGCCAGCCATCGGCCGCTCACCCTGCAAGACATGAATTTCCACTGACGGCTGGTTATCCGCTGCGGTAGAAAACACCTGCGACTTGGAGGTCGGGATAGTCGTATTTCTCTCAATCAATGGCGTGGCCACACTGCCCAATGTCTCAATCCCAAGGGTCAATGGCGTCACATCCAAAAGTAAAACGTCTTTCACATCGCCTTGTAATACACCAGCCTGCACTGCCGCCCCTGCCGCCACTACTTCATCTGGGTTGACGCTCATGTTGGACTTTTTGCCAAAAAATTTTTCTACTATTTGCTGTACCAAAGGCATTCTGGTCATACCGCCAACTAGCACGACTTCTTCAATATCACTAGCTTTAAGTCCAGCATCGGCCAGAGCTTTTTTGGTCGGCTCCAGCGTTTTTTCTACCAAATCACCCACTAATTCTTCCAATTTAGCCCGACTAATCTTGATCAACATATGTTTTGGGCCATCAGCACCCGAGGTAATAAACGGCTGGTTAATTTCTGTTTCCTGGGCTGTAGATAATTCAATCTTGGCTTTTTCCGCCGATTCTTTGACCCGCTGCAAAGCCATCGGATCTTTGCTCAAATCAATACCTTCTTGCTTTTTAAATTCCTCCAAAATCCAACTCATTATTCTCTGATCAAAATCGTCACCGCCCAAATGCGTATCTCCGTTGGTTGCCTTGACTTCGACTGTATCCGAAGAAATATCCAAAACCGAAATATCAAATGTCCCGCCGCCTAGATCATAGACCGCGATTTGCTGGCCTTTCTTTTTGTCAAAACCATAAGCCAAAGCCGCGGCGGTCGGTTCATTGATAATTCTTTTCACGGTCAAACCAGCGATCTCCCCAGCTTCTTTAGTGGCTTGTCTTTGCGCATCATCAAAATAAGCTGGCACCGTAATCACCGCTTCAGTTATTTTTTCACCCAATTTTTCTTCCGCGTCAGCCTTCAATTTAGAAAGTATCATCGCTGATATTTCTTGCGGCGTATAATCTTTGCCGGCCATTTCTACTTTCACGCCCGCGCCTGCTTGCTTGATTTTGAAAGGCATGGATTTTAAATCTCGCTGCACCTCCTCATCCTCAAACCGCCGGCCGATCAAACGCTTGATGGAAAACAAAGTGTTGGTCGGATTGGTCACACCTTGACGCTTAGCCAAAAGGCCCACCAATCTTTCGCCTGTCTTATTAATCGCTACGATCGACGGCGTGGTCCGGTTGCCTTCTTTGTTTTCCAAAATTTTCGGGACTCCACCCTCCATGATCGCCATGCAAGAATTGGTCGTCCCCAGATCGATACCAAGTATTTTTGCCATATATTTAAATTAATTTTTAAATTGTAATTTTAAATTTTTAAATAATTTTCAATAACCAAATTTTTAAAAATTGAATCATTAAGAATTTTACTAGGAATTAGGAATTAGAAATTATAATCACCCTTCTTATCTCCGCCCACGAATTATCACAACTCGCGGGCGAAGTAAAAAGACTAAATTTTATTTCTTCACTTCCACCCTCACCTTCTTCGGTTTAGCTCTTTCCTCTTTGGGCACCGTGATTTTCAAAATGCCTTTTTCATATTCCGCCTTAGCCTCCTCACTCTTCACACTCGACGGCAGAGCCACCGCCCGGTGAAACGAACCACTTCTTACTTCCTTGCGATAATAATTCTTTTCATCGACCTCAGTCTTCTTCTCGCTAGCGCCTTCAATCGTCAATATGTCGTTTTCAATGGCGATATTGACCTGCTCCGGATTGATACCCGGTAACGGCGTTTCTACATAAACATTATCCGCATCTTCAAAGACATCAACCGCCGGCGCAAAACTAGCCATGCCACTGGCCGGCCAATTATCCAGCCAACGATCCATTTCATTAAATGGATCAAGCATTGGTGTCCATTTTATAATTGACATATTTGCCTCTTTTTTTGCCCTTGGCGCCTCGGCCAAAAGGCAAATTAAAAATAATTAAATTTATTCCACTATCACTTTCGCTGGATATAATACCTTACCGTTCAATTTATACCCGCCCCGGAGCTCCTCTTTGATCACCCCTCGATGTTCATCACTCTCTGCATTATCCGCCGCCACTGCTTCATGTTCTTCCGGATTAAATTTTTCACCTACCGTATTTATCTCTTCCACTCCCGCTTCTGATAAAAATTTGCCAAACTGATTCTTGATATTTTCCACGCCCACCACCCAACTCTCTTTGCGCTGCGCTTCAGGTATATGCTTGACTGCCAATTTTAAATGATCATAAATCGGCAAAATTTCCATCAATAATCCCTGGTTAGCAAATTTTAACCATTCCGCCTTATCCCTCTCTGTTGTTTTTTGTAAATTTATATAATCAGCCTGCGCCCTTTGCCAGCCAGCCAGATATTCTTGGCACTTCTTCTCTAATTCTTCATTAATTGCCGCCGACTTATCTGTTTGGACTTCCTCAATTTTTTGATCCTCATCTTGCTTTTTAAACATATTGCTTGTTAATTTAATAATTCCTTGGCAAAATTAATCAGGCCCAAATTCCTTTCATAATTCATTCTCATCGGCCCAATCAGACCCAGTACCCTGTCGTCTTTTTTGGTAAAGATGCTAGCGCACATTGGCGAAAAATGATTTTCTCTGCCAATTTTTATTTCCAATTCTCCAATCTGACTAAAAATCCTGTCCACCACCTCGTCAATATTATCTACCACTTCGGCAATATTTTGGATCAGATTAAAATCCGCGAATTCCGGCTGGGTCAATAAATTGGATAAACCAGTATAATAGGTATTATGCCGCCCGGCGCAATAAACTACTGCTGTCTCTGACAATTCCGCCAAAGCCTTGGCTATATTCTTGGCTTCCTGTCGATCAGTCGATCTGGCCCCTAAATCCTTGGCCTTTCGAATAAAATTTTTATCCTTTTCGCTGATCTTCAGGTTGCCATCTAAGTAATTCTTAATAAAATAGTGATAGCCCCTCTCGGTCGGTACTCGTCCGGCTGAAGTGTGCGGCTGATAAATCAAGCCGGCTGTTTCCAACTCGGTCATATCGTTTCTAATAGTCGCCGATGACACACCCAGCTCATATTTTTCAGCCAAAAACTCCGAACCAATCGCTTTGGCCGAATCAATATGTTCTAGGACAATATTTTTGAATAATTCTTTTTGCCGTTCGTTCATGGTTTTAGAATTTATCTCCAAAATATATTATACCTCGGCCTTTAGCACTCGTCAAGAGTGAGTGCTAATTTAAATATATCATCCCCAAAAATATTGTCAAATAGCCAAAAAACGAGCAACTAACGTGAGATTGCCCTATTGGCCCACGAGTTGCGCTGCACCATCAATCTATCCAAGTCAACACTCTTTCTCTTTCCCAAAGAGGAGGAAAATAATACTTCTTTTAAAACCAAAAGGCTGCCGATCTTTTTTGCCAGGACTCAAGAATTTTTTGAAATTTGCTCCGAGTTAAGTCGGAAGTTTAATTCCTGGGCCCGTTTTTAATCGGCAGCCTTTTGGTTTAAAATATTTAATTTTAACCCTAAATATTATACTACTAAAAATAAAGTTAGACAAGTACGCAAAAACCCCTTGGCCGATCTTGGCTCAAGGGGTTTTAATTGAATTAAATAATTTGGAGGTTAGAGTCCACTTTAGGTGGATTTCCAACCATGAATATAATAAGCATGGTTATAAAAAGGTGCAATATAAGCTAAAAGCCCTATTGCTACAAATATTAATCAAGTGGTTAAATCCAGTCGAAACCAGATTATAACCAGTAATTAATATTTAAACCTCCAAATTGCTTAATTCAATTCTAGCTATTCTTTTTTCAAATTTCAATTATTTATTCTCAAATCTTTATACTATAGCATATATATTAAACATTGTCAACCACAAAAACCCCTATAAATATAAATATTTGCTAAATTTAGCCAAAAAATAATACGCATAAAAATAAAAAACAGACCCCGAGGTCTGCTTTTGAGCTTCCAAATCTTCAATTACTTATTCTTCCCCACTATCCTCATATAAACATAAATAATATGCAAACTTACCAAAATATTAGTTATGCACAAAGTCCAATGGACCAAAGTAAGATCCCAAAATCCGATCACTGTCCCCACCACTGTTGCCAAAAAAGGCGTCTTATAATAACCCAGTTTAGCCACCGGTTTAATTATCCAATCGGTCGGCCGATCTTCATTTCTCTGGATCACTACCAATAAATACAGCACTGGCACAGCCAATAAATTAAAGGCTAGGGCTTTAATGCTCACAAAATCAATCCAAATTAAAGTCAAAATCACCACTGCATAAACCGCTTGGTCACTGAAAACATCGATAAATTTTCCCCGATCTGAATTTTGACCCATATAGCGAGCCAATGAACCGTCAAAAACATCCAAAATATAAATCATCAAAAAAATGATTACCGCTATAGGCACGTTCCACTTAGCTATACCAGCAGCCATCATGGCCATCACTATTTTTAAAGTACTCAAACCATCCGCCGTGAAGCCAATTTTCTTCAAACAAAATAGGATAGGCCGCAGGTACCTATCTTTCCTTTTTTGCATCTTGATATTCAATTCATCAGACCAACTATCCAACTCTTTCCACATATTTGAATGCTATTTTCCCCTAATCGCCGCGCCATAATATTTGTCACCATCAAGCTCAAATTTTATTTCCAAAGCATCGCCGCTTGTTTCTATCCCCTCTTTCGGCAAATATCCGTCCACCGTCCACTTATCATCGACCTTCAAGGTGCTCACAAATTGAGTATCGCCGCTACCCGGTTGTTTTTGGATCAATAAACCATAAATATGATTACCTCCCGTTGACTGCTTGGTTTCTTGTTGTTTTCCAAAATATTTTTTCAGAAGACTCCAAAAATTTTCTTCCTTGTCTTCCTCCTCTGCACTCATGCGCACCTGGCTGTTGTCTATATGCCAGGGCAATAAGTATTTAATCGTCACCTTTTTTGTCTCACCCGGGGCTACCGTGATCCAGTTGCCAAAAGACGTCTTACCAAATTCATCTGTAATTCTTGTGTCTGATTCCTGATCTACCCGCAAATTGCCTTCCACTCTGGCTAAATCAGGGTCAATCTCCACCCCGCTCGTCGCGGTCAAAAATTGCCTGCCTTCAGGTAGCGCATCAAAACCAGTGGCGCTGATCAATTTGCTGCCTTGCGGTACATAAAAACGAACATAATCAGTATTGGTTTGCCCCTCGAAAACATCACCCACTTTACCCTTGTGATCCTTTATTAGGGTCACGGTATCGATTATTTCTCCATTAGCCATGATCTCCGTCTCCTGTTCAACCTTATTCTCTACCACTCGGTCCGTTTTACCACCCGCGATATTAGTATGAATTATCGCTAGATAATCCTTGTCATATTCGGCTATGCGGCCTGACCAGCCAAACTTATCCGCGATCCCTTGATTGGTCTGATTTTTAAAATAAACCAGAATATCTTTTTCCTGCAAAGAACCCAATATCGTTTCCAAGGCTGCCATCCGTTTCTCGCCAGTGAGCGTAAAAACTCTGTCCAGCACCTTGGGCAATAAATCGCCGATAAATTTCTTGGGCTTATTTTCCTCTTTGTCATAATTAAACTCTACCTGCGTTTGTGTCGTGCGCATAAAATTATCGCCGTCAACCGTCAGCCCATATTCCGGCATCTCAATCTGTCCAGTCAATTTTAATAAATCTTCCAGCACGTCTGGCGTAAAGCTGATCACCCCGTCCACGCTCGAGCCGCCTGACTTATCATAAAACCACATGATCTTTTCAGCCGAAGTCGGCCAGTCAGGAAACCAGTTGGCATTCCACGGCTGCCAAATTGGCGAAAAAACATGAAACGGATATGGCGCGTCTACTTGGACCGCTAGTGAACCCTTCAAATCATAAAATCCGCCGCCAGGTACCGCTATATCTTTTATCTTACCATCTTTGATGTCCACAATCGCGTAAGATCCCATAAAGCCGCCAGTCGGTCGGATCTCGGCATTATTTTGAAAAACAAACAGCCAGCGTTTCGGTTCGTCAACTCCTAAAATTCCCATCATCACTTTGGTCAAATCACGATAATTTTGGAGTAAACCAACTGCCGCCGGCATTTGGCTCTGGACCAGCGCCAATTGTTCTTTATAAACAGCCAATTTGGTATTATCCAAATCAATCTTCCGAATAGTCTCTTCTATTTCTGCTGCCTTGGCCACCGCCTTGTCCAACTCACTCTCTATTGCCAACCAATCAACCTGCTTGCCTTTATCCGCTGTTTTTACTTTTATGGCATTACCTTGGATTTCTATTCCCGCTTGCTGATAATCAATTTTCTGAGCAAAATCACTCATTGCCTGGCCAGTCTTCATCAAAATCTGCCCGATCTCGGCTGACTTTATGGCCACACTCAAAAGTTGTTCACCGGCCTTGATCTCCGGCACTACCCCAGCCGCGCTATTGGCCACCAAACCCAGTTTTTTAAAATCACTTTGCGCTTCCACAAATTCCTGTCCGGCCAGAGTAAACTCCCGGCCAGCGCTTTGCATATCTAGATTCTTGCCAGCCACCCCAGCCTGCCACAAGTGCGCCACCCCGGCTTCTGACGCTCCCAATACTTCGCCCTTGATTTTTTCCGCTCGGTTGAAAAACAAATATCCCTGCAATGGCAAAACCAAAAGTATGGCCACCACCGCGAAAGTACCCACCGCGTGCAGCCGCCAATTCTTACCCCTGTATCTTGGGGCAATTTTCTGTACTCTCTCTCTTATCTCATTTATCACACTTACTTCTGTCGCCAGCTCCTGTCTTTTTAGCCAGCTAAAATCCCCAAAAATATACACGAAAGCATCTTTAAAAGCCGCCAACATCTGCCAGCCCAAAACGACTGCCCCCTTTAATATTTTATAAATAATCTCTCCAACTCCAATCACGGTCTTGCCGACGAATGTAGTCATTCCTACTGAAATAGTAACCGGCGCCAGTATAATTTTACCCAAAATGCGCGCAATTACCCTTGGCTTGGGCTCTTTTAATCTCGGCGCTTTGGTCCACTCTACCACCCTGTGGGCTTTCAATTTCTCTTCGTTAAAAATAATGCCCGAGTCTCTTCGTAAATCATTTATATTCGTTTCATCACTCCTCTGCCAAAAATCAAAATTTTGATAACTGGTTCTGGGTTGTTGGCTGTAATACATACCAATCTCGTCTTGCTCTTCATATCCTCTTCTATCACCAGCGCTGGCTTCTTTATTTTTCGCCAATATCTCTGCGGCCTTATTCGCCTGCTCTTCTTTCTCTTTCAACAAAAACTCCCAGGACAGTTCTTCCAGCTCCTGTTGTAAATCCTCACTAAATAATTTTTTCTTATTCTGGTCCATTTTTTCTCTTTTGTTTTTCCTAATCTAAAACTTCCTCGGCCTATCATTGCCCAGTCTTTTCCACACCTTTATTTTAGCACTTTTTTGAAAAAAAATAAAAACCAGCAAGATTTTTATGTCCTGCTGGTGATTCTCCTCCACTAACGCTTTTTATGAATCACTCTCCGATCACTGTCGCCAAGCCCGAGTTTTTCCACACGACTTTCGCGGAAATTTCTAGACATCCTTTTTGTTTTTTTATAAAAATCTTTTGACCGGTTGTTTGTATTACATCCTCAACTCCCGAAAAAATATTAAAAGCCATACTGCCAGAGCCACAGGCTGTTTCTCGCACATACGATCCCACTTCCGATACATAAACATAAGGAATTATTTTATTTTTGTTATAGATAATCCCGCCAAACGCCGGCAGTTTATATTTGCTAGCCAATTTTATTAATTCCTTTTTATCTACTTCCCGTTTATAACTTGCCTTGTACAAAACAAATCCTATCCCCTCAAACACAATAATATTTTTATCTTGTTTAAATTTTAATGGTATTTTGATGCTGGTCAGACCGGCTCGATTAAAATAGATAACCGGTTCGTTCAAGCCGCTGGCAATCAATTTGCCACTTCTGCCCAGTCTGGAAACGCACGCCAAAGTGCCGTTAATACTAAGTTCCCCACCCATCATCCTAAACTGAACGGGATTTGTTTTGGTATTAACAAAGCCCACCTGTTCGGCTCCTTTCAAGAGTCTTTTTGAAATTTTCTCTCTGTCTTTTTCTAGACAATCATAAACCAGAGCTGTTAAATTACCACCTGCTATTAATAATTTCTTTGTTTCCATAATATTTCTAGCGGTTAATTTTTCTGGGCGACCGGTCTTGCACCGGCAACCACTGGTTCACTACCAGCCGCTTTACTTTTAAACTACGCCCAAATAAAAAATCCCCTTTTCCTTAGAAAAGAGGGGCAAATGCCAAAATTCACGTCAAAACCAACCTCTTCCCTAAGGACTAGCTTGGCCGTGATGTAAATTATTATTGATCTTCAAAAAATTCATATTTTCCTATGTTTTTACTGTATTACTGTATTAATACATTAATACATAACCATAATAACAAAAAGTTATCCACTTGTCAAATCCCCTATTTTTTAACCCGTTCCAAAATCAGTCTATATCCCCCACGACCATGATGAAGCCAATGTGCTACTCTCGCCACCGTGGTCGTACTCAAGCCCAATTTTTTCGCGATCTCTCGATAAGGCAATCCCTTGTCAATCATTAAAACCGCCTGCCAACGCTTATTCATCTCGGCAATTTCCTCCAAAGTGCACAAGTCACGAACAAAACCCTGGAGCTCGCTGGCCGTTTTTATTTTTAAAAAGGCCCGGGCCAAATCATCGCTCATCTTAATATTAATTTTTGAGACGATCTTTTTTGACATATTGATAATTTATTATAATACAAACTGTTCTAAAAAACAAAAAGCGGTTACCTCACAACCGCTTTCATAAACTTAATTATCAATCAATTCCCACGCCTTTCTTCGTTCTATGCTTTCTCGCCACCCGAAGTCTGGCCAATTCTCTTTGTAGCTTGGCCGCTACTGCCGCGTACTCTGTGGCATCTTCCATTTTTTCTTTCAATATCCCTTCTGCTTTTTTTCTGGCTTCTTCCGCTCTGGCCTCGTCGATTTCCTCAGCATGCTCGGCCGTATCCGCCAAGACAATAATATGATTATTGTCTTTGACCTCCAGCATCCCGCCGGAAATCGCCATCAAAACTTCTTTCCCGTCTTTGCGGATGATCAATTCCCCCGGCTCAATCGAAGCTACCAAAGGAATATGGTTTGCCAAAACCGTGATCTGCCCCATCGTCGTCGGCAGACTCACGCTTTCCACCTCGTCACGGTAAACATTTTTCTCCGGTGTGGTTATTTCAAAATGTATTTTCTTTTCTATTGACATAATAACCTAATTAATCAAATATTTTTTAATCAATCTCAAATCACATGCTTAAGCTTAATTTTTTCGAAATTTAAAATTTGGCCTTTGGAATTTTATTAGGAATTAGAAATTAGGAATTAGAAATTTATTAATCCTACTCTCCTACAACCCTACCAACCTACCTTTCCTAGTTTGTCTACTTCACGTCCTCAATCCCGCCTTTCATAAAAAACGCTTGCTCCGGCTTGTCATCATGCGCTCCATCTAAAATTTCTCTAAATCCGCGAATAGTTTCTTTGAGGGTCACATATTTACCCGGTGTACCAGTAAATGTTTCCGCCACAAAGAATGGTTGTGACAAAAATCTCTGGATCTTTCTGGCTCTGGCCACGGTCAGTTTATCAGCATCTGATAATTCTTCCATGCCGAGAATAGCGATAATATCCTGTAAATCTTTATAGCGCTGTAAAACTTTTTGCACATCACGCGCCACCTTATAATGTTCCTCGCCCACTATTTTTGGGTCAAGAATAGTAGAAGTAGAGTCCAACGGATCCACCGCCGGATAAATACCGAGTTCCGCCAAAGATCTGGTCAAAACAACCGTCGAATCCAAGTGGGAAAAAGCCGTGGCTGGCGCCGGATCAGTCAAGTCATCAGCCGGCACATAAATCGCCTGGACCGAAGTGATTGAGCCTTTATTGGTGGAAGTAATTCTCTCTTGCAATTCGCCCATCTCTGTCGCCAAAGTCGGCTGATAGCCGACCGCTGAAGGAATACGGCCAAGCAAAGCGGAAACTTCCGAACCAGCCTGTGTAAAACGGAAGATATTATCAATAAATAATAACACGTCCTGTGCTTCCGCGTCTCTAAAATATTCAGCCATAGTTAAGGCTGTCAAACCCACTCTGGCGCGGCAACCTGGCGGTTCATTCATCTGGCCAAACACTAGGGTTGTTTTATCCAACACACCAGAACCTTTCATATCATAATACAAATCATTGCCTTCACGTGATCTTTCCCCTACCCCGGCAAATACCGACCGACCGCCGTGCTCTTGAGCGATATTGCGGATCAGCTCCTGAATTACCACTGTCTTACCCACGCCAGCGCCTCCGAATAAACCGACCTTGCCGCCTTTTACAAACGGCGCGATCAGATCAATTACTTTGATCCCGGTTTCAAATATCTCTGTCTTGGTTGATTGTTCGGTAAATTTTGGCGCCGGTCGGTGAATCGGATATTTTTCTTTGGTGACCACCTTGTCTTTTATCCCGTCAATCACACCGCCGAGTACATTGAACATGCGGCCCAGGGTTTCTTTGCCTACCGGCACTAAAATCTGCGCTCCGGTATTTGCCACCTGCATCCCGCGTGCCAAACCATCGGTTGAGCCCATGGCCACGCATCTGACCAAATTGCCACCTATGTGTTGTTGGACTTCGAGGGTCAGCTTCTCTTTGCCCATCTCCACCTGCAGAGCATAAAATATCTCCGGCAGTTCACCGCCTTCAAACTTGACATCCACCACCGGTCCAATCACTTGAGCGATGACCCCATCACCTATATTTTTTTCAGTTTTCATCTCTTTAGACATAATATTAATAAATTATTTTAATCTATAAATTTTATAATAATATCCGCGCTATCCGGATCCCTATCCGCGTTAATCAGTATTAGACATAGCTGCTTTCGTCCCAGAAATCTCGGCTATCTCTTGAGTAATACCGGCTTGCCGCGCCTGGTTAAAAGCCAGGGTCAAATCGCCGATCAGATCATGAGCTGCCTCAGTCGCATTCTTCATCGCCATCATCCGGGCTGAATGTTCCGACGCGTCTGATTCCAATACCGCTTGATAAATCTGCGTCTCTATTAGTCTCGGCAACATCCTTTCCAGCACCTTTACCGGACTTGGTTCAAAAATATATTCCCTCAAGTCAGCTTTCTCGCCGGACTCGGCCACTGTCTCTCCGACACCGCCAAGAGTCACATCTTCCTCTCTCGGTATGGGCAAAAGTTGTTTGATTCTCGGTTCCTGCTTCAAAGAAGAAACATAATCGGTATAGGCCAGAACCACCCGGTCATACTTTCCTTCCATATAAC
>JAKLID010000018.1 GCA_022709795.1 Patescibacteria group bacterium
TTGGGCGCTGCCATCGCCATCAATCAGGTAGTCGGCAAGGTAGTGGGCGATGATAATCCATTTAAAATACCTTTGATCGGTAGGGCGATTGAGTATTTTGTCAGATAGAGGACATCTAAACATTTAAACATTTAAACATTAAAACAAAATTAGAAAGTAGAAATTTTTTGCCATTGCGAGGAAGCCCGCTACTGCGGGACGACGTGGCAATCCCGTCTAGACTGGTACTCATTAAAATCTAAGTTAGAGTAAATAGATACGGGTTCCCTCGACTTGGAACAGTGTTGTTTATTTAAATTAGTAATTAAGCGGTATTTCTAGCCTGTTTAGTAAGTGAGTGAGTGAAGTCGCTCGGGACAGGCTGCTGCAACAGCATTACTTATGCAAAAAGAAGAATTGACCAAGATGGATAAATTGATTTCACTCGCCAAAAGGCGGGGTTTTGTTTTTCAATCCTCGGAAATTTATGGCGGATTTGGGAGCTGTTATGACTATGGCCCCTTGGGCGTGGAATTGATTAATAATATCAAAAAGGCCTGGTGGAAGGCGATGGTGCAAAAGCGCGATGATGTGGTGGGCTTGGACAGCGCGATCATCATGCACCCGAGAGTCTGGGAGGCGTCGGGTCATGTGGAGAGTTTTGCTGACCCCTTGGTGGACTGTAAAAAATGCAAGAAGAGATTTCGGGCGGATCATTTGTTGGAGGCCGCCAGCATGAAACCAGACTTAGACGCGCATAAAGAACCACCGAAGAGCATTAAAGATATTGTTTGTCCGGAGTGCGGGGGTGAATTGACTGAACCGAGGAATTTTAATTTATTGATGAAGACCCACATTGGCGCAGTAGAAGATGAAAGTTCTTTGGCTTATTTGCGCGGTGAGACTTGCCAAGGTATTTATGTAAATTTCAAGAATATCCTGGACAGCTCCAGACAAAAATTACCTTTTGGCATTGCGCAGATCGGCAAGGCATTCCGAAATGAAATCACGCCGGGCAATTATATTTTCCGCACCAGGGAATTTGAACAGATGGAGATGCAATTTTTCGTCAATCCCAAAGAAGCGGACAAGTGGTATCAATATTGGCGGGAGGAAAGGATGAAGTGGTATAAGGATTTGGGGATGAGAGGTGAGTTTATCCGCTGGCGGCAACATACCAAAGAAGAATTGGCGCATTATGCCAAAGAGGCCTGGGATATTGAATTTGATTCGCCGTTTGGCGGCTGGAAAGAATTGGCTGGTGTGCACAACCGGGGGAATTGGGATTTGAGCCGGCACGGAGAATATTCTGGCGTGGATTTGAGTTACCTTGATCCGGAAACCAAAGAAAAATATATTCCTTACATCGTAGAAACTTCTGATGGCGCTGGCCGGGCCATGCTGGCATTTTTATTGAATGGTTATGAAGAAGTAGAGACGCGTTCAGGCGACGCGGATTCAAAGCACGAGAAAGAAGTGGTTTTACATTTACATAAAAGTCTGGCGCCGATCAAGGTGGCGGTTTTGCCATTAAGCAAAAAAGAAGAATTACAAAAAGTGGCGCATGAGATAAAAAATAGTTTGGCGGAAAATTGGATGACGCAATATGATGAGACTGGCTCGATCGGCAAACGTTATCGTCGGCAAGACGAGATCGGCACGCCGTATTGTGTGACGGTGGATTTTGAAACAGCCAATGATAAAAAAGTGACAGTGAGAGATATTTTGACCATGGGGCAGGAGAGAATTGGGGTGGAGGAGTTGAAGGAATATTTTAGGGAGAAGCTGGATAAGTAGGAATTATTCTAATTATTCTAATTAATCTAATTATTCTAATTAATTTCTAATTTCTAATTTCTAATAAAATTCTAAATGCTTAAATTTTGAATAATACTTGGCGCGTGATTTCCCCCGCCTCTTTGAGGAGGGGTGGCGACCCCGCATTGAGTTCTGCGGGGGAGACGGGGTGGTGGGAGATTTTTGCTGCAGATTGATTAGCTGGTCAGAAAATTAAACAAGCAGTGCTGATTAATAAATATTTTGAGATCGAATTAAAAATAAGCACCGGACACAAAAAAGAAAATATGAAAAAAATAATATTATTATTGATTTTGTTGTCGGCCTTATTTTTTGTCCCGAGTGGTAGTTTGGCGGAAGATAGTATGGCTAGCCGTCTAAAGGGCAGATTATTATTGCAGGTGGAACAGCATGGGGAAATTTGGTATGTTAATCCGATTGATTTAAAAAAGTATCAAGTAACTTTTGATAATGCCTTGAGCTTGTTTCAAAGGTTTGCTTTGGGCATCAAAGACGCGGATCTGATCAAGATTCCAGCGAATTTGGCAAGTATTAAACCGGAATTAGATTCAGATGGTGACGGCTATAAGGATAGGCTGGAACTACAATATAATTATAGTCCGTATATTCCGGGGAGTGGTAAGGGAAAATTTGCCATTGATAAAAAATTGGCGGCTAGAATGAAAGGGCGCTTGCTTTTACAAGTTGAACAAAAAGGCGCTATTTGGTATGTAGACCATATCGGAGTGAGGTATAGTGTCAGGTGGGATAATCTGATGGATTTATTCAGAGGTCTAGCCTTGGGCATCAAAGACTCTGATCTCGCCATGATAGGCGGAGAACAAAGTTATAAGAGCGGTGAAGAAATAAGTTATAAGCCATCTTGTACGGCCAATTGGCAATGCGGTGAATGGTCATATTGTGATTATTTTGGGAAACAAAAGAGAACATGTTCCGATGCCAGTAATTGCGGGACCACCCAAAATAAACCAGCGGAAAATCAATCTTGCCAATATCAAGCCCCGACTGGGGCTGAACCAATTGTTTTCGCCATTAATAAAAGTTATGCCGATAAATTGTCTGACTGGAAAGAGCGTGCAGATAAAACAATCGCTTATATAAATAACATATTTTTAAAGACCACAAAAAAGGAATATAGGATAGAAAAATATCTTGTGTATAATGATCTTGATTATGAAAAGACATGGAATGATCCTAATTTTCACGTAAAATGGAGTGGATTAGGGACTACGGCGATAATTCTTCTGATTCATAAAGCCGGAATAACAGTAGAAGAGTTGAAAGAAATTTCTCCTTCAAATATTGTAAATGGGGCAATGGACACCAGTATTAATGGGGTAAGTTATCATAATATTCTTATAGCACAAAGCGAAATCTGGAATGTACTTTTGGGCGAAAATCAAGAGCTTAATTATCAAACTCAATTTGAAGTAATTTTACATGAGTTGGGGCACACTTGTGGCTTAGCGGTCCCAGATTGGTATCTTTATTCATATAAGGATTGCACTCATACCGAACCACTGTTGCCAAAATATGATCTTAGGGAGGTTTATCCCCAAGATCCAATGACCGCTAGCGGAAGAGGTAATTATCAATTTAGTGAGTTTAATTCTAAAATAATAAATATGAATCTAGACCATCGGTATGGTTATATGGATATTAACCAATGGTTTGCGAAAGAATCAAAAGTATATGTGACAGATGCCACCGGAAATCCGATAGAAAACGCTCAAGTAAAAATATTTTGTGTCAAAAAAAGTTGCTTTTATTGTAGTACAACTTGCGGGGACGATTCCGGAGTGGTGGATTCGAGTAGCCCAGAACAAGTCGTTTATACTGATAGCGCTGGTTATGCCACATATAATGGGCCAGAGGGAAGATGGGATATGAGCGAAAATCCGAATACAGGTTGTTTGGCAAAAGCTATAAAAGTTTATTATGAAGAGAAAAGCGAGGCAAAGTATGTTAACTTTCTTGATTTGCAGATGGATTATGTTTTGTATAACAAACAGACTCATATAGATAATATAATTTTGGATTAATTGGCACACGTCGTCGGAGTCCCTGTCAGGAGATTCAGCTGGGATGGAATTCTTTTCTTTTTTTGTCTGGATCCCCGGGTCTTGTCGTCCCGCGAGAGCCATGCGGGACTCCTCGCCCGAGGATGACAGTGGGAGGCGCGGGAATGACAGAAAAGGGAGAATTGTTAAGTGCCAACTAGTTTTTTCGAAAAGCAAAATAAGTAGATATCTCCCACCACCCCGGCTCGCAGTGCCTCGCCACCCCTCCTCGGGGAGGAGGGGAAAGGAAGCGAGGTAAAATTAGAAATTGAAAATTAATCATGTATAAACTATCAGTCTTGAAAAACGGCATTAAAGTAATTACCCACAATATGCCCGCGGCACACGGAGTGACCACGAGTATTTTTTATGGCACGGGTTCCAGATATGAAAAAGAAAAAGTGGCTGGGGTATCACATTTTTTGGAGCATATGTTTTTCAAAGGTACAAAAAAGCGGCCACGACCGGAAGACATTGCCAGAAGTATTGAAGGCGTAGGTGGAAATTTGAACGCGTTTACCAATCAAGCTCACACGGTTTATTATAATCGCGTACCCAAGGAACATAGTGATCGGGCGCTGGAGGTTTTGGCGGATATGATGAATAATTCTTTATTTGATGAACAGGCCTTGGATCGCGAACGAGGCGTGATTTTGGAAGAGTTGAATATGTATCTGGATACGCCGATCAGATATATTTATGATTTGATGATGAATTTGGTGTTTGAGGGGAACACTTTGGGGCGAGATATTATCGGCACGAGAGAGAGTCTCAAAAATATGCGGCGGAAAGATTTGGTAGAATATATTAAAAATTATTATCAACCGCAGAAAACAGTGGTGAGTATTGCCGGACGAGTAGATCACCGGAAGACAGTGAAGATGATAGAGAAATATTTTGGAGCGATTCCAAAAGCAGCGCAACCGCAATATAAAAAGGTGGTGGGCGAGCGCAAGGGACCGAGAATTTTGATTCATAATAAAAAAACAGATCAGGTACATTTATCAATGGCGGTCAGAGCTCTGCCTTATAATCACAAAGAGTTGCCAGTTTTAATTTTGTTGAATACGATTCTCGGCACAGGGATGAGCTCGAGATTATTCTTGAACATCCGTGAGAAATTGGGGCTGTGTTATTATATTGATTCCAACACAGAACAATTTAGCGACGTGGGCATATTTACAGTGAATGCCGGCTTGAATACCGACAAGATAGAATTGGCCATCAAAATGATCTGGGAAGAACTGAGAAATATGGCTGAGGCTAAGGTCGCCAAGACGGAATTGGCTGAAGCCAAAGAGTATTTAAGTGGCAGCACGAGATTAGAAATAGACAATACCGATATGTTGTCTTTGTGGTATGGCACGCAGGGATTATTTGCCAAGAAAATCAAGACACCCGAAGATAAAATAAGGGAATTGTCCAGGGTGAGTGAAAATGATATAATGAAATTAGCAGGCAAGCTCTTTTCAAAAGAGCGACTGAATCTGGCTTTGATCGGGCCGTTTGGCGAGCGGCAAAAAAATAATTTTTTAAAAATTTTAAAATAAAAACATATGCTTAGCAAAACAGGCAACATAGCGGAAGCAATTTCTTACAAATCTATTACGCGCGTAGTCTGGGTGCTACTGGTGTTATTTTTTGTTTATCTGATCAGAGACATTCTAGCATTGCTTTTCGTGTCAATAATTTTTGCCGCGGCGATCGACCCGTGGGTGGACTGGCTAAAAAAATATAAAATCCCGAGGGCGGTATCTATTTTGGTGATTTATGTTGTGTTGATAGCAGTATTCAGTCTGATCATAATCATGCTCGTACCAGCCATGACTGAGCAGATCATTCAGATGGTAAATAACATTCCGGATTATTACGAAAAGATATCAGTGGGTATTCATACCCTGCAGCAAAAAACTGGTGAGGGGTTGACGACCGTCAGCAGCGATTCGGTAGTATCCACTTTGCAAACATTGAGTTCCACTTTGGCACAGGCGACCAAAAGCATATTCGTGACAGTGACTAGTATTTTTGGTGGTATTTTGTCATTGTTTGTGGTTTTGGTGATGACCTTTTATATCACCGTGGAAGAAGACGGGCTCAAGAAATTTTTGAAATATTTAGTACCGGTTAAGCAAAGAGATTATGTGATGGATCTGGTGGAACGGATGGAAAAGAAAGTCGGTTTGTGGTTGCGCGGACAGTTGCTTTTATGTTTTATTGTGGGGATAATGGTTTATTTTGGATTATTATTTCTCGGTGTGGAATACGCTTTGCTTTTGGCTTTGGTGCCTGGTATTTTGGAAATTATTCCTTATTTCGGTCCTTGGTTATCGGGGTTGATAGCAGTTTTGGTGGTATCGTCTGATTCGTGGGCCAAGATTATTTTCGTGGCAGCATTATATTTTATTGTCCAACAACTGGAAAATCAGGTGATCGTGCCGAAGATCATGGAGAGAGTGGTGGGTCTTAATCCGATTATCGTGATTATGGCGATTTTGATTGGGGCCAGACTCGGCGGTGTAGTCGGCGGACTTTTGGGTGTGCCAGTGGCAGCGGCGATCGCGGTTTATTTTGAGGATATTTTGAAGGAGAAACAGGTGAGGGAAAAAAATGATTAAATTGTAAATATATGGGAAGAGAAGCAAAACATATAAGACCACAACAGCCAGAACATCCAGGGGCAGAGCAGGCCAGTGGGGTGCCTTTGGCAGAAAGAAATGGACAAAGGCAACAAGAGATAGTACCGCCAGAAGTGGATAATAATAAATCAAACTGGAGAGTAACCCTCGTTTCAGGGGCGAAAGAAATATATAGTTCTTTGAAGCAGGATTCAAAGGATATGTTGAGCGCAGCTATGGAAAAGATTGGACAGTCAGAGAGGGTACAAAATGCGACGGACAGGGTGAATATGCATTTGGCTGAGTTTTTTGGTCGAGGGGCTCAGAAACAGATAAAGGGATTGGAGGGGGAATTGGCAGAATTGGAGCAAAAGAAAGCGGGTATTCCCAAGAGTATGGAATTTAAACAGAAAGAAAGAGAGAACTTGGCGAAAGCGAGAGAGGCCCTTGGTTTAGAAAAAGACATGGGCAATGAGGCATCTTTTCAAAAAGAAATTGAAGTGATGACAGCGCAAGAACAAGATATGGGGAACTTGGTGGATGCAAGACGAGGGGAATTGCAGAGCAAGAAGAAAATTGCCACAGAGTATGAAAAAACTGTAGAAAGAAGTAAAAAGGGGCTTGACGGAAGACTAGCACAGAAAATGGAAATAAATAACGAGCGAGTAGAGGTAATAGAGAGTACTGTGCGTGATTCTAATGCGAAAATAGAGCAGAACAACGTCCAACTGGCGAAATTGGAGCAGGCAGAGAAAGAATTAGCATCAATTTTATCCAATCCCTCGGGGAGTAAATCTAATATTGAATCAGCCAAAGAAGGGTTGGCTGTTTGTCGAGATAAAAAAGAAGCTTTATTAAGAAAGAATAGCGAGCACAAAGATATTATAGAAGAAAGAAAAAAAGAAATAGATAAGCTGAGAGATAAAAATGGTAAATTGCAAGGAAAGAGAAATGAACTTTTTCCACCGCCAGAGAAAGAGAAGCAAAAGACTGATAGTATTAAAGTTGAGGAATCAAAAATAACGGGAGTTGATTCATTACACACTGGAGTTGACGAATACCACAGAGTGACAATGAGCAGAGTTGATGGTGGTTCGGTAGTACTGGACGGCAACAGATTAGTAGTGACAGATGGTGATGGAAATGCGAGTGAAAGACGTGGCGATGAAATTGATGATGAAGAGCTGGAAGCTATTATGGGCGATGGAGGAGTAGAAGATTTGTTAAATAATGGCGCGCATTTGGATAGGGAAATTATTGAGAGAATGCAAAAGTTACAGGAAAAGAGAAATGAAAGCAGGGGTATTGATGAAACAACTGAGGGAAGGAAACTAGTTTTTTTAAAAGCAAATAATTGGGAAGAGTTAGATGAATTGCTCAATCGAGAAAATATAATTAATGGTAGTGATCGAAATTACTCGCCACAAGAAATTCGGGAAAGAATAGACAAGGTGCGCAAAGGTGAATTGGATATAACATATATTACCCGCAGTGGTGGCTTGAGGAGCGCTGTCGAAAAATTATTAATTCAGAATAAACAAAGTGGCGTTATTGAGGAGCGGGATGATTATTATGATGAGGCGATGAGCGTCGAAGAAGCAAAGCGTGAAATAAAAGGAATAGAAGAGGCATTAAAATTGGCGAGTGGCGACAAAGCTAAGGAATTGGAGAAGAGAGGATCAGAGCTAGAGGCATTAATTCATAAAAAGGAAAAGTTTAGTTCCACAAAAGATTTAAAAGAGATAGAAGGTGGCGGATATACTTTGCAAGATATTGTAAATTACTGGGATGGGTTTGTGGATAAGAAAGTAGACCCTAAAGATAAGGGGAAACTATTTATTCAGCTAGATAAAAGTAAAGATATACCAGGAAGTATAGTGACAAAATCTGAGATAATAAAGGAATTAAAGAAAAGAGTTGCAGCAAGATTGAGGTTGGGAGTGAAAAAAATACCCAAGAATATTGTTTACAAAATGTATGATTTTGTCGAAGATCTAAATAGTAGTGTTTGAATTTAACGTTAATATTATTATGTCACAAGACCAAGACGTACAAAATATTATAAACCAAGCGCAAAAGGCGATTGCTGACGCAGACGCGGCGGTAGCGTCTTCGGATAAATTGATTAAAGATCAGGAAAAGCAATTGGCTAAAAGCCGAGCAGAGTATGATAAGGCGCAGGCGAAAATCGATGAGGAGATAAAAGAAATTGCCGATGATATGGATGTGAAAACATTGCAGTTTTTGAAGGATATGGAATAGTCTGCGATAGATAGGGAATAGGAAACTTTAAAGCCCGCTTGAGAGAGCGGGTTTTTATTTCTAAATATTTTTTGTTATAATAATGTCATTAGTAATTAAATTTAAAAGATATGACAGAAATAAATAAAACAGCGATTGTGACTGGCGCTGGTCGGGGAATCGGTAAAGGGATTGCCGAAGCTTTGGCAAGAGCAGGTTACCGCGTGGTGGTTTCTGATATCAATCAAGCTGATAGCGAAAAGGTGGTCGAAGAATTGAAAGCTATCGGAGGTACAGCCTTGGCTATCAAGTGTGATGTTTCCAAGCGAACAGAAGTGGAACAGCTATTTGATCAAACAGTCAAAGAATTTGGCGGGTTGGATGTTTTGGTCAATAACGCCGGTATTTATCCATTTGTGCCTTTTGACAAAATGAGCGAGGAGGACTGGGACAAAGTGATGAGGGTCAATCTAAAAAGCGTTTTTTTGTGTTCACAAGCGGCGGCCAAAATAATGCCCGAGGGTGGGCGAATAGTCAATATTTCTTCAGTGGCATCGGTCATTGGTTTTGCAGGATTAGTACATTACTGCGCTTCTAAGGGCGGAGTAAATGCCATGATCCGGGCCTTGGCCTTGGAATTGGCGTCAAAAAAGATTACCGTCAACGCGGTAGCACCAGGCGCTATCACGACGCCGGGCGCCAGTCAGGGGATGAACGAAGAAACAATGAAACAAACTTTGGCCCAGATACCTCTTGGCAGGATGGGTCTGCCAGAAGACATTGCTAACGCAGTGGTATTTTTGGCGGCCGAACAGTCGTCTTATATCACTGGCCAGGTGTTGGTAGTTGATGGTGGCTGGACGCTACGGTAGACAATTTTTGATTGACAAGAATGGGAAAAAGGAGTATCTTTGTTTTTATATGAAGAAACTAACTAACAATTTTAATAATAATAATCGCCGGCGGGTTGATTAGTTTTTTTATTAAAAACTTTCAAACCCGCCTCATGAGAGCGGGTTTTTTGATTCACTTTTTGGCTCTGGGGTAGTTTAATGGTAAAACGCCACGCTGTTAACGTGGTTAGTGGAGGTCCGATTCCTCCCCCCAGAGCTGAGGGGTGAATTTTTGGTTGGTAATTACGTTGATACAATAATTGAAGGCGACATTCCGGAATGCCGCCTTTTGGATGAGGATGTTGACTTGGGTTGGGGAACCCAGGCTTTAGCCTGATTATTTAAAGCCTGAAGGCTTGGTTCCTAATAAATTTATAAAAAGAAGAGAGTCTGACCAACTCTCTTTTGATTTGTTAATTTAGATTATTTGGGTTAAGATTAAGATATTAGCTTATTTTATTTGGACACGAGTGAGATTTAGTGTAGTTGTATTTGGCACGGGATCTCTCGACTCGTTCCACTCGCTCGGGACAGGCTTAAAAAAATATTTATGAAAATAGCAGTACTTACATCTGGTGGTGTGGACAGTTCAGTGGCCCTTCGATTATTAAAAGATCAAGGCCACGAGCTGACGGCTTTTTATATAAAAATTTGGATGGAGGATAAATTTTCATTCCTCGGCAAATGTCCGTGGGAAGAAGATTTGAGTTATTTGGAAAAAGTTTGCGAGCAGGCGAAAGTGCCTTTGGAAATCGTGCCGTTGCAGAAAGAATATTGGGCGAGAGTAGTGACAGAAGCGATCAGGGAAGTAAAAGCTGGTCGAACGCCCAATCCAGATATTTTGTGCAATCAGTTTATTAAGTTTGGGGTGTTTTATGATTATATTGGCAAAGGGTTTGATAAGGTGGCGACCGGACATTATGCACAGGTAGACCCCCTCTTGACCTCCCCCTTGGTAAGGGGGAGGAAGAAAGGCAAGGAAATATTTTGTTTAAAAAGATCGCCGGATAAGATCAAAGACCAGACATATTTTTTGGCTAGGCTGAATCAAGAACAATTGGCGCGAGCGATTTTTCCGATTGGCAAATTTAAAAAAGAAGAGGTGAGGAAATTGGCAAAGAAATATAAATTACCAAATCAAGACCGGAAGGACAGCCAGGGGATTTGTTTTTTGGGTAAGATAAAATATCGAGATTTTTTGGCGGCGCATTTGGGCAAGAAGCCGGGGGAGATTATCAATATTAAAACCAGAGAAAAGATGGGTCGACATGAGGGCTTTTGGTATTACACGATCGGGCAAAGAAAAGATATAAAATTGTCTGGCGGGCCGTGGTATGTAGTGAAAAAAGATACGAAAAAAAATATTATTTATATTGGGCGTGAGGGTGAAATAACAGGGGAGAGGAGAGATGAATTTGTGGTGGGCAGCGTGAATTGGATCAGTGGTGAGCGGCCGAGTAAAAATAAATTAAAAGTAAAAATCAGACACGGAGAGAATTTTTATAACTGTCAGCTTGATTTTATAAAGGGGAATAAAATTAGAGTGGAGCTGAATAAGGCGGATAGGGGCATCGCGGCTGGGCAATACGCGGTTTTTTATGACGGCGAGTATTGCCTGGGCGGTGGCGTGATTGAAGAATAGCCAAATAAAATTATTTTATTAATAACATAAAAATGTTTTTTAAAAGAGAAAAAACTATAAAAATAAAAATTGCTTATTGGCTGTCCAGGATATTCGAACCATTGCTGTGGGTAGGGTTATTGGGTGTAGCAATGATTTTTTCGCCCTATCTCGATAATTATAACCGATTTTTTTGGGCGGTGGAACTTTTGATTTTTTTGGTAGGTTTGCCGCTGTTGACGCTGTGGCTGGCTTTTAAGAAAGGCAAAATTACTGATATTGATTTTACCAAAAAAGAAGAGCGTACGCCGTATCTTTTGGTCATTTTATTTTATTGGGCTATGGGCATGATTTTGACCTGGGGACTGGGCGGACCGGTGGTAATCATCAAGATATTACTGTTGGCTGTGATTGTCGGTCTGGCGGTTTTGGTGATTAACTTTTATTACAAAATAAGCAATCACGCTTTGGGTTTTGTTATTTCGTGTTTATTATTTAATGAGCTTTATAGTTGGCATTATTGGTGGTTGTTGCTTTTTGCGCCGGTTATTTTTTGGTCACGTTGGGTGCAGAAGAAGCATACGTGGGGACAGTTGGTTTTGGGGACAGGATTGGCGATAGTGGGGTGGGGGATTTGGAGAATATTTTGAAAATGTAAAAATCAAAAATCAAAAATCAAAATTTTGGTATCCCGCTAGCGCGGGATGATTATAATTTATTTAGCTTATTCCAAAATAACTTTGATATCCACGATAATCGGCGGCTGGTCTGGGTAGAAGATGATCGGGTTCAAATCCAGTTCTTTGACAGTGGGATTCTCATTGGCGAGAGCGCTGACTTTTTGGATATTTTCTATGACGGTTTGGAGTTTGATTCCTTGCTTATCTAATAGTTGACCCAGGGGTGATGTTTGGATTTTATTTTCAAAATAGCGGGTGTTGCCCAAAGGAGAGAAGAATATTTTGGTATTAAATATTTCCGTAGCAATACCGCCCAGGGCCAACATAATGACCGAGCCAAAGTTATTATCTTTTTTGAGGCCAATAATTAATTCCAAACCTGGTTCTGATTGGGGCTGGACAATCAAATCTGTCTTGGCGAATTTTTTTTGCAATGTCTTGGCGGCGATTGAGAGCTGTTCGGAGTTTTTGAGATTGAGGATTACGCCACCCTCTTTATTTTTGTGGAGTATTTGGTCACTGTCTATTTTCAGGACAGTTGGGTAGGTGAGCGTCTGAGGATCAAGGGAATTTAATCTCTGGGCTGGGAGAATATTGAGATTATAAGAAGCAGCAAGATGGCTGGCCTCACTGTAGAGTAGAATTGAACGCTGACGGTTTTTGACTTGAGTTAGATACTGATTGTTTTTTTTCTGACGTGTGGCGGCTATTTTGGCTGATTTGCCAAAATTAATATTAATATTTTTTTTGTTTTGCCAGAGGTAATATTTTTCTAGGGACTGAACAGCGTAAAGCGGGTCGTCAAAATTGGCCAGAGGAATATCAGGAGTCAGAAGGCTGGCGATGGTATCGCTCAAAATGACGGGCATTATGGGAAAAGGGCAATATTTTTTGGCGGCGAAAAGTGTTCGCCAGATAGCTGGGATATTGGTCTGGACCTGGGCAGTGGCGAGGACGATGAGTGCGCCGATTTTTTTGTTTTTTGAGAGCTCTTTGATGACAGTTTCATAACGAGTATGATCAGCATCGCCGCGCAGGTCGAGGGGATTGCCAAAGGAACTGGCTTCCGGCGATTGTTTTTGGAGATGGAATTTTTCTGCTGCGGAAAATTCATAAAGATTGAGAACGCTGCTCTTCGCGACCAAATCAGCGGCGATGATACCCGGACCGCCGGCATTGGTGATGAGGATGGTAGTATCATTGACCGGGGCTTTGAAGTAGGAAAAAATTTTGAGATAGCCCAAAAATTCACTCAAGCTGTGAGCACAGATGGCGCCACAGTCAGTGATCAGCGATTCAGCCACTTCCTCATCACCAGCCATGGCACCGGTGTGGGTAATAATAGCCGCCTGGGTTTTGGCGGTGGTGCCGGCTTTGATGATGATGACTGGTTTTTTCTGGCAGATTTTTTGGAGGACACTTAGAAATTCCGGACCACGTTTGATATTTTCCAGATAAAGGCCGAGGACTTTGGTTTTGGGGTCATTGGCAAAATAGGTCAAGAAATCAGTTTCATCCAGGACGGTTTTATTACCAATAGTGGCAAGGCAAGAGAAGCCCAGATTTTCTCTAGTCCCAAGATCAATCAGGGCCGCGGCGAAAGCGCCGGATTGGGCGATGAGACCAATGGGGCCGGAGAGAAAATTATTCGGGGCAAAAGAGGCATTGAGGCCATTTTGGGTATTGATAATGCCAAGACAATTCGGGCCGATGATGCGCAGGCTATATTTTTTGGCGAGATCAGCGATTTGTTGTTCCAATTTTTTTCCTTCAGGGCCAGTTTCGGAAAAGCCGGCGGAGATAATAATAAAATTTTTGATGGGATTTTTGAGAGTAGCACAGTCGGCCAGAATGCCAGGGACAGTGGGGGCAGGGGTGGCGATGAGACACAAATCAATTTCTTTTTTTATATCTTTGGCCGCAGGGTAACAGACCAGATCTTTGATCTGGTTGTACTTGGGATTGACCGGGTAGATTTTGCCATGATAGTTATTGGCGAGGAGATTATTGACGAGAATGCCGCCGATACTCTCGGATTTGGTAGAGGCACCAATAATAGCGATTGACTGGGGAGAGAAGAATTTTTTCATAAAATGATAAGTTGAAGTATGAGGATATTATAACACAAAAGTCGTTGAAGTAAAAAAGAATATTTTAGATAATTAAAACAAGCTCCAAGATACAAGATACAAGCTCCAAATAAATTCCAATAATCAAACCCCAATAAAATTGGTGTTTTTTTGAGTATTGTAATTTGAGATTTGTTCGGAAATTGTATCTTGGAAATTTTATTTGTAGATTTGTAGCTAATTTGTAGATTCGCGGGAGTGTGGTAAAATGGGTGATATGGTAAAAAAGTGGAGCATCAAAGACAAATATGGCGCTGAATTCGCGGAGCAATTTCCTGAAATAAATCCATTGATTTTGCAATTGCTTTTTAACCGAGGATTGACGACCCAAGACGCGATAGACAGGTTTTTGGGACCGGATTATTTGCGCGATCAGAATGACCCTTTTTTATTTAACGAGATGAAGTCGGCAGTGGAGAAAATCCTTTTGGCGATTCAACAAGGAGAGAATATCGTGATTTACGGAGATTATGATGCTGACGGAGTGACGGCTACGGCGGTAATGCAAATTGCCCTGAAGCGTTTGGGTGCGGAGCGGATCAAAGTTTATATTCCCAGCCGTTTGACCGAAGGGTATGGTATGAATATGGAAGCGGTGGAAGAATTGTCCAAGAACGGTACGAATTTGATCATTACGGTTGACTGTGGTATTTCCAACAAAGCAGAAATCGCTTTGGCGAAAAGTAAAGGGATAGAGGTGGTGATTACTGATCATCATTTGGAGCCGGCAGAGAGGCCGGAGGCAGTAGCGATAATTTGTCCGACTTTGGAAAAAGAAAAATATCCATTTAAGCGATTGGCTGGGGTGGGGGTGGCTTTTAAGTTGGCACAAGCACTACTTAGGAGTGACAAAAAACAAAACAATGACGCGTTTGAAAAATGGCTTTTGGACTTGGTGGCGATCGGGACAATCGCTGATTCCATGCCACTTTTGGAAGAAAACAGGACACTGGTCAAATGGGGATTGATTGTCTTGGATAAAACGCAGCGACTGGGCCTGCGGGAGATCATGAATCTGGCGCAAGTCAATGAGGTCGATGTACACAGTGTCGGTTTTCAAATCGCGCCCAGACTGAACGCGGCCGGCCGGATGGACCACGCCAATACTGCTTATGAGCTTTTGGTGACTGAGGATGAAGCGGAAGCCCTGGCGATCACTAATGACTTGAACCAGAAAAATCAAGCTAGACAAAAGACGACGGAGGAAATGCTGAAAATATCTTTGGAGCAGATTGGCGAGCCGACAGCAGGGGATAAGATATTATTTAGTGCCTATGACGGCTGGTCGCCGGGCTTGGTCGGGTTGGTAGCTGGAAAATTGAGTGACAAATTTAATCGGCCGGTGATTGTTTTTGGTAAATCGGGTGAGGAATATGTGGCATCGGGTAGGAGTGTACCAGAGTTTGATATTACTGGCGCTCTGAATGACTGTCGAGAATATTTGGCGGAATTTGGTGGGCATGAACAGGCGTGCGGCCTGACAGTAGTGGGTGAGGAAAATTATGAAAAATTTAAAAAAATTCAATGAATTTACAAATGAAGGACTTAAAGACTTGTTCAAAAAACGCGAGTTAACACCCGAAGAAGAATATAAAAAAC
>JAKLID010000019.1 GCA_022709795.1 Patescibacteria group bacterium
GAAAAGTCAGAAGGAATTGAGCAAAAGGTATTTTTAATTCTTTGGCAAAATTGATAGTATTCATGGCTTTGAGTGGTGTCTCACCGGGTAGCCCCAACATAAATGAACCGCGAATATCAATATTCAAATCCAAAGTCCACTTGGCGGCCTGACGAGCTTGTTCCAAAGTCGCTCCCTTTTTTATACGTAATAATAAATCTTCGTTGCCAGTTTCAAAGCCATAAAAAATACACCAGAGACCAGATTTTTTGGCGCGAGCTAACATCGCTTGGGTGACGGTATTGACTCGACCGCAAGCTGACCAGGGAATTTTCAAGCCAGTGGCATCGAGCAAATCGCAAAATTCAAAAATCCACTGCTCATTGACTAAAAAATTATCGTCCCAAAAAGTGATTTCCCGAATACCAAAGTTGTCGTATAAATTTTTTATTTCCGAAACAACGCGGGCTGGGCTGTGGCGGCGATACTGCTGGGAGGCGCGGCCGGATTCAAAACAAAAAGTACAATGACCCCAAGGACAACCACGCGAAGTGATCACGTTGGCGGCTGGTAACTTTTGATATTGCAAGGGCAAGGGCATATAAATACTGTAATCATACAATTCCTGGGCGGGTGGCAAGAGTTCATCAATATTCATAACTGGCGCAGGCGGCGGATTCTTGGTCCAGTGGTCAGCTTCGTCTTTAATCCAGGTGCCGAGAATATTTTTGTCTATGCGACCGGTATTTACGAGCGAGTCAACAATTTTCTGAAAAGTAATCTCCCCTTCGCCATAGCACAGACAATCGACCATGGGCGCATTTTCAATAATTCTTTCTGGAAAACAAGTGGCATGCGCGCCGCCGAAAATAATAGGCGTTCGCGGGTTTAAATTTTTTAGATATTTAATCAAGCTATAAGCTTCTTCGGCCGAAGCGGAAAGTGAAGAGATACCGATAATATCAGGTTTAAATTCGGCAACCACACGGCCAACGTCTTCATTTTGGTAATCTAAAGGCGGGCAGTCAATAATTCTGACTTCATGACCAGCTTTCAAAAGTGGCGCAGCCAAATAGCCCACGCCCAAGGGCGGGAAAAAACCGGCGCGCAGTTTGTGCTTGGAGCCGTAGCCTTTGGCCATCAAATCGTAAGGAGGGAGAACGAAGAGAATTTTCATGTTAATACAAATTAGATACGAATATACGAATGACAAAAAATAAATGGCATTGTCCCCTACTCAGTTGAGTTCAAGTCTCCGTGGGAGACTGGACGGGGTAGGGGGAGGTGTTGGTAAATAATTTTAACACCCCTCCGGCTCCCCCGCAGAACTCAATGCAGGGTCGCCACCTCCCATCGTCTGAGGGGAGGAGAAACTCAAAATCGCCTATTCAGTTAAATCCATTATTTGTTTCTCTTTTGCCCCATATATATACGGAACTAAACTATAAATCCCAAAGAAAACGGCGGTGAAAAATAAATCACCAATTAAAGTATTTTTGAAGAAAGGAATAGCCAGCGTAAAGCAAGAGCTGAGGCCGACTAGAGTCAAAGGATAAAAACCGCCGAAATACCAAAAAGCCAGATTGGTAATAACAAAGAAAGATAAGGAGCCAATAATCGCGCCAAGGCCGACAGACCACCAACGCGAGTGTTTTTTGAGGGCAGAGCCAACCAGGCCGATCAATATAAAACTGGCATAAACCGAAGCCATCAGACGCCAATCATAAAAACCGATAAAAATATCCGAGGCGGCCAAAATAACTAGGGGAACGAAGAGGGACCAGCGCCGGAAGAAACAAAAACCGGCAAAAAGCGCGATAGCGCCTAGGGGTGAGAAATTTGGCGGGTAATTGAACAGCCGGCAGGTGAAACCCAAGGCGATAAGAATGAGAGCAAGAAGAGGTTTGTTTTTCATAAAAATATAAATTACTAGTACTTGTTTTTCCCTGTCCTCAGAGAAAGTACTAGGATAAATTAAGCAAAATCACTTTTTGATGCCGATATAATAAAAGGCCAGGGAAATATTTTCAGCACCCGGGAATTTTGACAAAATTATATCAAGCAATTTGACCGGGCTCAAAATAATCATAAAAACTAGGGACCAAAACTGTTGCAATGGACGCCAACCAAAACTTAAAAGTAAGGCAAAAAATTCCTGAGACACCGCTGCAAACGCGGAAGCTGGTCCACAGCGAATACCAGTTTTTTTCTCTTCAAAATTCTGAAAAAAAATTTTTAGACCTGGTTTAGTCCAACGAAAATAATCGCCAGGCGATGAATGAAAATTTTCTACAAAAGGAGCAACTAAATAAATTAGGCCACCGGGTTTTAGGACTCTTTCCATTTCTGTCAATACCGCTTGAGGATCGGAGACGTGTTCTAAAACTAGCTCACTGATCACTGCGTCAACTGTGGCATTGCCAAATGGCAAATGAGCAATGTCGGCGATTATATCCACATTAGGTAAGGGTAATAAATCGACATTGATGACGTCGGGGCGGATACGCTTTGGCCCGGAGCCAAGATTAACAATTAGCGCGCCCTTACTCAAGCCAGCCAATGATTTTTTGGCATTTTGACCGACAAATAGTGCGCCTAAGAGATAATAAAATAAACCATAAACTTTTGGGTACTGTTTGAAGATTTTTTTCAGGTTTGACAAAAAACTGTCTGATTTTTCAGGTATGAGCGCCGGGGCATCTAAATTAAGAAAGGATACTGGCCCTGACGCCTGATAGCACGAACCGCATCCAGCACAAACTAAATGTTCGGCATCGCTTTTGAGCGAAGCCGAGCATTTGGGACAGCACAAATATTTTATAATCTCTAAACTGCTCACAAAAAAATTTAAATTTTTTGACACAAAACGATATAGTGGATAGGTAAAAAAGAGAAAGGTACTTTTTTGATCTTCAAGATCCGTAAACGACCATCGATTATTTTTTTAAAGGTTTTTATATCCATAAAACGTAAATGCCACTCGTCCGTCATCTTGGTCGGAATACCTTTAAATAAAAGTTGCAATAAACCAAATCGGTGGAGGATAGATTTGATTTTATTGAGCAAATTTTCATAGGGGAAAGTAATAACAATGAGGCTTTCTGGTTTGGCCACAAGAGTAATTTGTTCAATCATCTTCTCTGGCGTTTTGATATGCTCGATGACTTCGCTAGATAAGATTTTGTCATAGGTTTTAGACTTAACTACTGAGGGCAAATCTTCCACATTACCATAAATAAGAGTGGCTTCGCGACCAGCCAACTTTTCGCGAGCAATATTCAGCAAATAATGAGATAGGTCAACGCCGGTCACCCGGCCTGATTTTATGTGTAAAATCATATGACCAGTGCCGCAGCCAAGATCTAAAACCTCATCTTTTGGTCTAATATTTAAAAATTTTATAATCGCTCTGGTGCGTAAATAACTAATAAAATGTATAAAAGGATTTCTGCTATGGTGGTAATGATCAGGATTATACTTGATAGCCATGCGGTTGTTCCAGGCTTCAAAGTTTGAGACAACAGCTGTGCTCTTTTCGATATTTTTAATAGAGCTACTAGAAGACTCTATCAGCGCCTTTTGGCCGATAACGGTCCAACTGTTATTGTTGACCCGATAAACATTTAAGTTAGTAATATCTTTCTGCCCGGAAAAGAGAGCGAGTGCTTCTTCCTGGGTCCAGTAATTAGCAATTCGCGGGATGAGCTGGTCAAAGACAATGCTGTGAATATGATAAAATTTGAACTTTGAAAGTTGCTGAAAATAAGGAGAACGGTCAGGCCAAATTTTGATCCACAGCCACAAGGGAATGGATAGCAAGTAAGCAATAAAGTGAACTAGACTGACTGGCAAACGGGAGGTGAATTTTTTTCGTAAAAAATTAACACAGCGAATCAGACCTTCATTGTCCTCTAGGCCATAAACCCAAATAACAACTTGACCGCCGGGCTTGGTCGCGCGAATCAGGTTGATAATAGCCAGCTGTGGATTTTCTAGGTGATGGATAACACCGATACTCATAGCAATATCAAAACGATTTTCATATTGCAAATCGTAGAGATTATTAAACTCCACGCTCACGCCAGCCAAGCCCTCGAGGTTACGCTTCGCGGCCGCGACCGAACGCTTGTCGCAATCAAAAGCCACAATTTCGCGCGCACCCCATTTATTTGCCCAGTAGCTATTGCGGCCCATGCCGCAACCAGCATCCAAAACGCTGGCATCACGAAAATCAGCCTCAGTGAGAGGGGCGATCCATTTGGTGAATTGTTGATAGTAATTCGGGTCTATTTTGGAATATTTTTCCCATTCATAACCGAATCTTTCGGAAGAAGACATAAAAAATTTCAGCTTTTACTGCCTTTAGCTTAGCAATTTTAGGCTGGTTTGACAAGCAGATATTTTAGTGGTTAAATGAGGGAAAAATAAAAGCAAAAGGCAATAAAAAATAATTCACGAGACACAGAGGATTAAAAGAAGGAGACCCCCATGTTCACAATGTTTAGTTTTTTAACGGCGACGCATTTTTTTATCGCCACCGCTTTGGCCTCTATGATGGGCGCTAATGGGTGGCAATGCTTGTTCGCTGGTGTCATAGCCTCTATGCCAGATGTGCCGGCGTTTGTCCAGGTGGGGCTGGATATAATAAAGCGGCGAACAATGTTCGCCCGACAATCCAGGGTAATGCTCGTGGCGAAAGAGTTGGCACACAGCAATTTGCTATGGCTCGGGATTTTGATTGTCGTTGGGATTGTACATTCCGAGGGCTTTTTGTTTTTTGGGTCAATCGCGTTTATTATGATTGACACTATGACATTCAGCGGTATAACCCAAAAAAGACTGGGTTCTTGGGTGGCTTTGTTTTTAACAGTGATTTTGGCCATCGGCGTAACCGCAAAACTTGTGGCCCACCAATATGACTTAGCATTAGCGGGAACAGCACTTTTCCTGATGTACCACTGGATAATTGACCTGCTCACCCACAGCTGGAACATCAGCGACAATAAAAAGGTGCTCAAAATCACCAAGGAGGAGGCCGATGTTTCCTTGGGCTGGCCATTTGGTGCCTGGCTTGATCTCGGGCTGTATGATTACCGGCCAGCAGATAATGGCTTCATTTGGAAGCTCATTCCGAAGAAAAAGCTGGAGATCGCCGTGCTTTTGGCGGCGATCGGGATCACGATTTTAAAGTGGGTATAAAATTATCCACGAGAATTGAGCGCAAAAAACGGACTCTGGTAAATTCTACAGAGCCCGTTTTATTTTTTATAAATATTTACTTACAAAAATTAATCAACGAGTCGATAAATCTGGGCGTATTCGGAACCAGTAGCGGCGGCGTACTCTAATTTGAGAGGTAGTTGTTCCAAACACTTCTCTGCCAGGCCAGTGGGCCAGTATTGATTAATATAGAGATAATGATAATTTAAAGCGCGTACCGCAGCCAAATCACAATCTTTTTCTACAGACTTGAATGTTTCGATAAGTAGAGGGTCAATATCCGCATAGAGATCTTCCACAAACTGATAGCGCGAAGCCAGGCGACCAGTATAAACTATAAACTTGGCATTGGGCGTGCCGGAAATCTGCAGGTCGCTATAGGTCAGAAAATAATCTTTGGTGGTGGTGTGTTCTCTGACCCAAGCATAAACCCCGTTTTCAAGCGCGGTGGGCTTGGGATAATATTGAAAAAATGGTTTTAAATGATCGGCAGTACGACCAGCAGGAATAATAATATAGGCACCAAGATAAATAAAGCCGCTCGCGACCAAAGACGCGAGAATGGTATAGCCCGCTATTCTGACATAAGTTTTGGGATGGCATTGAACAAAATCAAAAATAGCCAGGGCCACGAGTAAGCCCCAAAGCGCCGAGGCTAGATAAAAAAATCTGGCCATTTCATGGTTGTGAGCGGGGATAAGCGCTACACAAAAAGGTACAATAAAAGCAACCAACGAAGATAGGGCAAAGAAACTAATCTCTTGGTTCCAGACCAAAAATCGTCTTTTGACCAACCAATAGAGAGAAGGGATAATCAGAATAAGTAAAAAACCAAAATGGTAAATAAAAAAGAAACTCCAAGGATAAAAGTTGCCACGACCAGACCAGGCATAACGTAAAAAATCGGTGAAGAAAGACGGTGACCAGGAAGTACCCATAGCGCCAGAACTATAACTGGTGAAAACTCCGCCTTGGTAGCGGACAATGATAGCGCTTGTAATAATCAGCGCGCAGGAAATCAAAAAATTTTTTGTAACCGCTCCCCCACTCCCTCCGATAAAACGTGCTAGCAACGGGTAAATCAGAAACGAAAATAAAAGTACGGCCAGATACATCTCGGCTGTGAGACCAAGCAAAGAAACAAAAATGACAAGGGTAATAAAAACTGCCAGACGCTCCTGTGGGTTGATTTTGTCTTTATAGAGCAGGCGAAAATAAATAAGAACTGAAGAAAAGAACAAAACAAAGGCCAAAGCAGACCATTCAATATTAAATATCTTCAAGAGTGGGCTAAAAAAAGAGCCAAAAGAATCGGTAATAAATTTAAAACTGACCGGAGCGTGGTGAGTCAACCTATCCAGAGCAATAGGAATTATTTTAAAAATATTGAAGAAAGCAAGACCACTGGCTAGCAAGGTAATTAATGAAATGTAGGCGGATTTTTTATTATCCTGAGTAATGGTGAGTAAAAGAGTAAAAACTAATAAACTAAAAATGAGAGAAAAGATAGCCCGATTGATATCGGTAACATACCAAATAGGAATGGCAGTAATTTTGTGGATAGCGGCAGTCAAAACAAGCGGCGCGTAATGATAAATAGTAGGAGAAGGCGGCCCTTCCAAGCGGACAATGGGGAAATTGCCCTCACTGATAGTGGCGATGGTCGGCAGACTGCCAATGGCGATTTCATCACCACCCAAGCTGCGGAGTCCAATAACTAAAACAAAAACAGAAATTATTAAAAAGATAAAAAATATTTTTAAATAAGATCCGGATTTAGCGGTGGCAGATTGCTTATTCGCAGTTTTGGGGGCAAAGAGCAGCAAGATAATTCCCACCAAACCGTAAAATATACAAACCACGGAGAAAAGTCTGTCAAGGGGTAAAAAATATCCGAGAATATTTAAACTAAAAAGATAAAAAGTAACACCGACCGCGGGCGCTAGAGGAACAGAAAATTCTAGACGTTGCTCCCTAAGAATAATTTTAGTAAATTGCCAGCCAAAAAGACAAAGCGTGAGCCAGAAAAAAAATAAAAGTAAAACACTCATAGAATTAATTTTTTATTTGTGGGGAGCCAACACCCCTAATCAGCAGCCAGAAACCTCCGAACGCGGCTACTAATACTCCCACAAAAAGTACTAGAAGAGAAAGACTAAAGGCAACAGCGCCGGCGATATTAAAAAGAGAGAGCAAATAAACAAAACTACTTTCCCGTAAACCCAGACCAGCATAAGTAATGGGAAGAACTAAAATGACACTGACCAAACTGAATATCCAAATAATTTCCGTTATTGCTATTTCCACGCCCAGGGCCTTGGCTGCGAAATAAACATAAAAGCTGACGACCAACTGAAATAGCAGGCTCAAAAAAGCAACCATCGCCACACGAAAAACGGAGTAATTAAGCACTGATTTTTCCTTGATCGCCAATAGATAAGAATTAATTTTCCGGCCAAGAGTAGAGGTCATTAATATTTTTTGTAGCCAGTGGTGAAGGCGGGGGTGTAAAAATACAAAGCAGGCAATGACAACGCTGGCGATGATAGCTCCAAAAAGGCAAAGGAAACTGATTTTGAGCCTGGGGGAAAGAACTGAAAAAATGACGGCCAAGAAGCCTAAAATAGCATAGGCCAAGAAGCCGGTCAGCCGGTCGAACAAAACCGATAAGATTAGCAGGGGCTTTTCTTTTTCATTTTTAGCGAGATGGAAGCATTTGAGCACTTCACCCGTGAGCTGACCGCCGGGCAAAACCAAGCTATAGAAAAAGGAAATTAAATTGAGTTTAAAAAGATAAACTAATGGTCTGTTCAAGCCTAAAATTTTGAGGAGGAGCTGCCACTTGCGGGAGTTGAGAAACCAAGCGAACAGTAGAGCGATAAAGCTCAAAAAAATATAAGTAAAGCGAGCACTGGCCAAAATGGCATTCAGACCCTGCCAGTCAATCTTTAGCCACAACAAAAAAAGTAAACCCAGACTGATAATAATTTTAAAAATCATTTTCATAAAAATCCACTTTAATTCAGACGATCTCTGAATTTGAGAAGCTGCGAAATAAAGTAATTCGGCAAGATCAAACTGGCAAACATAAGAAGCGCAATCGGGCGCAAAGGAAAAAGTCTGAGCGATTTGATAAGGTATTTAAAGGTTTCTCCCCGATCAAAACGAATTAAATTGGCAACGGCAATATTTAAATAGCAATTAGATAAGGCTTTGCGGCGACTTAAACAGGTGAGATCGTGATCGCAAAAATTTTTGGCGATAATATACTCATTGGCCCGGGCCATGGCAGAATTATTGAGATGTAACCCCCTCGACCGCACCCGATAAACAACCAGGGGCTCATCCACCACTGTGATAGAATTGGTTTTGGAGATTTTTAACCATAAATCCCATTCTTCAGCCTGACTTAAATTGGTGTCAAAACCACCCAAGGTAGTAAAAATTTTTTTACTGACGACCATTGATGAAGTGGTAATAAGATTATGCTCCAAAAGGTGGCAGTAAAGACGACCGGACGGTAGGGATTTAAGGCCATATTGTTGTTTCAAGCTTTTTTTGAATAAAGAACAGTTTTCTTGGATAAAAAGGGCGTCTGAATAAACAGCGGCCGCGGGAAAAGACTGGAGCATTAAAATTTGTTTGGTTAATTTTTCCGGCAACCAATAATCATCCGAGTCAAGAAAAGCAAGGTACTCGCCAGTGGCTTGGGCCACGCCAAAATTCCTAGCGGCAGAAACTCCAATATTTTTTTCCCAATGGTAATAGTGAAATCTTGAATCTGACAAATAGAAAGAAATGGCTGAATAAATATCAATTTCTGAGCCATCATCAATAATAATAGCTTCCCAGTCTGAATAAGTCTGGGCTATGATGCTGTCTAGTGCCTGTGGCAAAAAAGTAGTCTGATTATAAACGGGAATAATAACTGATATTTTCATCGCAATAACAAAGTTTTAATTAGGCCCAAAGGCTCATGCCGTACCGAGGAGTTGATAAAGCAACCGTGCGTGCAAGGACAGGGTGTTTTTTTAATAGTCTCGATTTCAGCCTTAAAATCTTCAGAATTTTGGGCCTTGGTAATATTATAATCATAATGAAATAAATCAACTGCCGCCGGACGGAGCTCGCAAGCCTTTAGATAACCGCGGGAATCAACAACCATAATGGTCCGACCGGCCAGACAATCAAAGAGCCAGGGCTGTTTTTTGAGGAGTAAGCGACGCTGGGTTTTCATCACCACCAAGGACAGTAGATAAATAGCCAGGTGGTAAATTCGCCGCAGGGTATTTGGAGATTTAAAATTTTTCTTAAAATAATGGAGGTGGATCTTTTTCTCAAGATCAAAAATTTTCTGCAGTTCGCGAGGACCAAACTCCTTGAGAGAAGGATCGCGAGCGTCACCACGAATAATTTCCAAATTATGTGCGTCCAGAGAATAATTTTTTATCAAATAATCAGAAAACTCAGTCAGAGTATCTAGAGTCTCTCGACAGACCAATGTATTAACCGCCACTCGGAGATTGGAAAAATTTTTTTTCAGGGCAAGCAATTTTTTTAGAGTAGTAATAGAACGAGCCCAGCCGCCTGGTATTCCACGGATGTCTTCGGAAGTTTTTTCAAAACCATCAATGGAAACCGAGATAGTAACCACCAACTGCGTATTGGTGGAACAAATTTTCTTGACCAGCATTACAACTTTATCAGTCAATAAACCGTTGGTAGGGATGGAAACAAAGGAAATAGACGAATGTTTGGAAAAGGCATTAATAATTTCAGGCAAATCATCCCTTAAAGACGGTTCGCCGCCGGAGATAAGGAGGGAAGTAAACCGAGGCAAGCTGGTCGCCATCTTGTTTATTTTATCCAGGGACAAATCCGAATGTTGATTTAAGTTTTGCCAATAAAAACAAGATCGGCAGCGGGAATTACAGCGATCGGTAATAAAAAAAATTAAGGTGTCTAATTGCTGGCGGTTGAAGAGCGCCCGCCACATCTTCAAAATAGTCATAAAGTTCGGGAAAAGCGAGTAAATTTTTCCTGTAAATAAGGGTGCTCGTAAACCCTGACCGGCAGATCAAAACGACCACTATAGAGCTCGGTGATAATATCTCTATAAAACTCGCGGTTCATGGCAACCACACAGCTGGTCGCTCCTTTCTTGAAAATACCAAGTTGGAGAGCTCTTTTTTGGGCGGTAGCAATATCCGTGTCTCGGATATTGCCGACGGAAACAGGTAAAAAATAACAAGGTAATATTTCCCCATCAGGAGCAATCCCGAGATATTCACGGCCGGCCGGACAGTGATCACCATATTCATTTTTGGTGTGAGTGGTAATAGTCTGATCTTTGACAGTAACGCTGAGATAGGATTCTTTTTCTTTGTCTGAAAACATTTCAGCTTCATTAATCCCGCGACCGACAGGCATAAAAGGATTGACGTTTAGAGAAACACCAACTTTTTTGGCCAAGACTAAAATTCGATCAAAAGCACCATTAGACAAGCTATCTCGAGAATAAATGGTTTTTAAATCTATTTTAATCCCCTGACGTTTGAGTAAGGGCAAGGCGGCCAGAATTGTTTCCAGGGCTCCACTGCGATTGACAACAGCGTTATGATTGGCGGGTAAGGTGTCATGTAGGGTGATCGTAATTTTGAAAAGACCAGCCTGCCCCAAACGCTGAATTGTCGGCTCATCCAAAGCAATGCCATTGGTCTGCAAGAGCGTGATAATCCCCCGCTCTCTGGCGTATTGCAGATAATCAAAGAAATTTTCATCAGTCAGAGATTCACCGCCGAGAAAAATAACGGCCGGGACGCCATAGGCCGCTAATTTATCCAAAATCATCTTGACCTCTGCGGCTTTCATTTTGGGAGTAGCTTCAGATAATTTTCCATTGGAGCAAAAGCGACAACTGGCATTACATAATAAGGTATGAATAATCTCGACACTGCGGATAATGTCGCGGTCTAAAACTTTGGAATAAAAAAACCAACGCAGCACCCGATACTTTTGTTTAAGGGTCAGACGCGGAGAGAAAAAAAGTTCAAAACCTTGTTGAAACATAAACGATTAGAATTAAGACTGTTTGGATAATAGTATCAGTAAATAAAAGATTTGCCAATAAAACTGACAGAGAAATCGCTAATAAACATCTTGATTTTTGATAAAAATAAATTCATTGCAGCCGGTTGGCACTTCGGCGGGAATAGTTTTGACCGTGGTAAAACCCCGGGCAATAATATACTTTGTCACCTCAGAAATAGAAGCATATTCATAAGGATAACCGCCGAGCCAGTCAACCAGATCATAATAAAAATCCATGCCGCGAGTCTTGCGAAAAGGGTTGACGTGGGTGACTAGCGCCTTGGCCAGCATGATGGGCAGATAAAATAAAATAATAAATATTTTTTTTATAAAAAGGGGGCTGAGATTATAAAGATATTTGATGATCCTCCAAATGGGCGAACTCCAGTGCCGGTTGTAGAGAGCAACAATAAAAAATCCGCCAGAATGGACCAGCTGGAGACAATTGTCAAGCGCCTGATACATAGCTCCAGTATGGTGCAACACTCCCCATGAATAAACAAGATCATACTGACCGTGGAGATTGGTATGCAAAATATCGTCTTGAATAAATGACAGCTGCCTTGAATCAGCGGTAAAAAATTCACTTTTTTGATAGTTGGAATGAGAAGCGGAGAGACACTTGGGATTGACATCCGTGCCAAGTACTTGAGCCGCGCCAAGCTCGGTGAAGGCCAAACTGAAAATACCAGAGCCACAACCGATATCAACCACTTTTTTGTTTCTAATTTGTTCGGGATTCAAAAAACATAAAAGTGATTGTCGGGCAGCCGATAATCTCTTTGGGGTCAAAGCATGGTGAGAATAATTTTTCCAATTTTCTCCAAAATCAAACTGCATACTAAAAATTTAGGAAATCAAAAGTTGCTCATACATTTCGGCGACATGGCGCCAGCTGAATTTCAGGGCGCGAGCACGAGCAGCGCTAGATAATTGGTCTTTCAGCGCGTGATCGGTCATGAGCCGTGAGATCATAAGGGGTAATTCTGAAGCATTATCATAAAGCAGACCACTAACTTCAGAAACGATAAGCTCACGATTGGCTGGCATGTTTTTGGCAATTATTACCAGTCCGGAAGCCATGGCTTCCAAAATAGCATTGGACATACCTTCGTCAGTTGAGGGCAAAATAAAAACATCAGCCGAACGATACTCTCGTAATAAATTTTCCTTGTCAAGCCAGCCGACAAAAGCAATAGTCTCTTTCAATTTGAAGTCAACGACCATTTTTTTAAGTTCTTTTTCCGATGGCCCGCGACCAGCTATTTTGCAATATAGATTAGAAGTAGTTGGGGCCTTATTAAGACTTAGCTCACGAATGGCAGAAATAAGCTCGGCAGCGCCTTTTTGCGGACACAGTCGGCCGGCAAATATAAGCGTAAATTTTTTGTTGTCTTTGTCAAATAGAGGTTGAAACATATCAGTGTCAACTCCGTTGGGAATAATCTTGATGTTTTGGCCAAGCGGAGCTGCTGTCTTTTGGGCCAAGTCGCGTAAACTCTGGCTGTTGGCGACAATATATTCGGCTTGTTGCCAAATTTTTTTATTTAAAGGCAGGGTGAGAAAATGATAAAATTTCAGAGCGCGAGAGTAAAAACCAGGCACGTCACCACCGCGGAGTGAAAGAATATATTTTAGGTTGTATTTCTTTTTTAGCCAATAGGCAACCAGGCCAGAAGGAATAGAAAAAAAAGAAATCACTTTGTCCGGCCGGCCCTCTTTTGACAGTACCCGCGGGGCCGCAACAACAGCGGCAATGACATAAAGCAGCATCTCAAAAATATTACCCTGGTACTTTTTGCTCCGGCAGGTCCAAACGCGGTAGATTTTGAACCCTTGATAATTTTCTTCTTTGGGTAAATTATCAAAAGCCGAAGTCAAAACACAAACCCGGTGACCCAAAAGCGTGAGCTGACGGGCCAGATTGGCAGTGGCATTGCCGGCGCCGCCGCCGAGCGGAGGAAATTCATAATTAAGCAATAAAATATTCATTGTACCTAAAAATTATTTTTTATCCAGCCAATGAGAACGCCAGAGCTCAAAGACGGTGAGCGTCCAGATCAGTTTGCGATTATCGCGGCGCTTGGCAAAATGATCAGACAGAAGTTGCCGTAAGTAAGAATAATTGAAAAGGCCAGCGCGCCTGACTGCTTGTTCACTAAAAATATCCAGCAGAAGCGGCTTGAGGCTGCCAGCAAGCCAGCCGGAAAGTGGCAGACCAAAACCCTTCTTCTGGCGATTGATAATATTTTTGGGCAGCTTGTCGGCCATCAATTTCTTTAAAATATATTTGGTCGTCAAGCCCTTGAGTTTAAATTTGAGAGGCAATGAATTCACAAAATCTACCAGGGTATAATCCAAAAAAGGAGCACGCACTTCCAGAGAATTATACATACTGGCTCGATCCACTTTTACTAAGATATCGTCCATGAGATAAGTCCGCAAATAAGTATGGATAAGCTGATTAAAATGAGATTGGTCTTGCAGCGGGGAAAGCAAGCGATCAAGATCTTCAAACTCGTTTTGAGACTGGAGACTTTGCCAAATCTCTGGCCGAAAAAGCTGGGCCCGATCGAGATAATCAAAAGAGCCAAGCCAACGTTGATTGCGGTATTTTAAGGGGCCGCCATAACCAGCAATAAATTTTTTGGCTTTGAAATCAAGACTCAAATTATTATGAGACACAGGCAGCAAAGGAATAATTTTTTCAATAATACTGCGCCTCAGCCAGGAAGGCAGACGATCATAGTGTTCGGCCAGACGATGAGCGATAAAAGTATCATAACCGCAAAATAATTCATCGCCGCCATCGCCGCCGAGCGCGACCGTGACTTTTTCTCTGGTAAATTTGGAGAGCAAATAAGTGGGTAGAATCGAGGCGTCAGATAGAGGCTCGTCCAAGATAGCAAAAACGTGCGGAATGAGATCCTGGGCTTCGGTGACACTGAAAAATTTTTCATGATGTTCGGTCCCCAAATAAGCGGCCACCTCACGAGCATAGCGCGACTCATCAAAACTCGGCTCCTGGAAACCAATGGAGAAGGTTTTGATTGATTGCCCACGACGACGAGCATAATAGGCCACAGTACTACTATCCAATCCGCCGGACAAGAAAATGCCGAGCGGCACATCGCTCACTAGACGCGAGCTAACGGACTGGTCCAATAGGTCATCCAGTTTGGCCTCGGCTTGAGCCAAACTGATTGTCGGCTGTTTTGTTTGGTCGCCGAAAGAGATATCCCAAAATTTTTCTTTTTTGGCTAGGGAATTATTACTGAAAATAAGATAGTGGCCTGGCTCGAGCTTGTGGAGACCTTTAAAAATGGCATGGGGGGTGGGAATATATTCATAAAGAAGATATTTATTGAGGGAAATCAAATCCAGTTCGCGTTTGAATAAAGGGTGCTCCAAAATAGCTTTGGGTTCGGAAGCAAAAATAACAGTGCCCTGAACAAGCGTCCAGTAGAGGGGCTTTTTGCCGAGCCGATCGCGTGCCAAGATCAATTCCTGTTTGTGCTGGTCGTAAAGAGCCAATGCAAACATGCCATTCAGCTTGGCAAAACAGTCTGTACCCAGATCCTCATAAAGATGGATGATGACCTCTGTATCGGTCTGGCTCCGGAATTGATGGTGGCCGGCGGCTAATAATTCTTTTTTTAGCGCTGGGTAATTATAGATCTCGCCGTTGAAGACTAACTGGAGACTGCCGTTTTCATTAGCCATCGGTTGATGGCCAGACGGACTCAAGTCAATAATAGACAGCCTATTGTGTGCGAGTCCCACGCGCTCATTAATAAAAAAGCCCTGATCGTCCGGGCCACGATAAGACAAAACATCGCTCATTTTTTTGAGGATGTTTTTGTCACCTTGACCAAAATAACCGCTAAGACCACACATGTCAATCAATATTTATTTTACTTTTTATGAGATAAGGCATTTTGTCGTGGGCTTCATAATGAGTACGCATAATCATTTCGGCCACCACGCCGAGAGCAACGAGCTGGACACCAACAATGATCAGGAGCGCGGAAAAAATAGGTAGGGGGGTTTCTACTAAATATTTGATAGAAAAAATTCTCAAGAATAGAGAGATTAGACCAGCCACTACTCCCAAAAATAGAGAAATAAAGCCCATGCCACCGAAAAAATGTATCGGGCGCGTGGCATATTTTTCCAAAAATTTTATGACAATGAGATCGAGAATGACTTTGAAGACACGGTAAA
>JAKLID010000002.1 GCA_022709795.1 Patescibacteria group bacterium
TACCTACCCTAACAGCCAGCCTGCTTCTATTGACGCCCCATCTCCGGCGACAACACTGGAAAACACCCCTATTACTCTTTACGACTCCGCTACCGCCACCCGTCTCTCTGGCCGTTTGCTCCTCGCCACCGAAGATCATGGCCGTGTCTATTATGTCAACCCAGCCGACCTCAAAAAGTATGAAATTACCACCAGCAATATGATGGATGTCTTCTCTTCTCTTGCCACTGGTATTTCCAATACTGATTTGAATAAAATCCCGATCAATCCCGACTCTGTCTCTGCCAGTGTTGACAGTGATGGTGATGGCTACTCCGACAAATCAGAAGTCACTTATGGTTACAATCCCTATCTCGCCTCTGACCCCGCCCACCGTGGCAACGACAAAATGACTTTTGATTACACTTTTGCCAATAACCAAAAGGGTCGCCTCTTGCTTCAAGTCGAGGACCGGGGTCGTATCTGGTATGTGGATTTCAGCGCCAAGCGCTGGCAGATTACCTGGGACAATGCCATGACTATCTTTACCAAATTATCCCTTGGCATCACCAATGCTGATCTGGCGAAAATTCCATCTGCAGATACTACTCAACAAACTGTCTCGATTTGTGAAAGTTATGAAGTTTGTGATGGCGCTATAATTTCTTCTTCTGGCAGACACTGTTTGGGTCAATGCAAACTTCCAAAATCATTTGATTGGAGAAATAGGCATGGAGAGAATTGGAATACTTCGGTTAAAAATCAGGGAGGTGCTGGGACATGTCACTCCTTTGCTAGAGTAGGAGCTTTTGAGGCACAAGCGAATTTATATTTTAATCAGCATTTAAATTTAGATTTATCTGAACAAATCGACGAAGATTGTAGTATTACAGACTTTGTGGGGGAAGGAACAACTTGTAGATCAGCAGAAGGTTATAATTTAAATTATTGTAAAACTCAAAAATTTGGATTACCAGATGAATCATGTGATCCTTATGTAGAAAGACCTGCTTCTGGTTCTGATAATTGTTCATTGAGTAATATTTGCTCTGATTGGACTTCTAGGGTATGGAAAAATTCTAGTACAATCTATTATGATGTGCATCCTGAAGACAACACGGATTATGATTTTCCTGGGAAGATTTCTGCCTCATATCCGTATGATATCCAAAGATATTTAATAACTAATGGACCAATGTCTGCAGGACTTGTTGGTTGGGATCACCAAATGACTTTAGTTGGTTATGAGACAGATATCAATAAAGAAATCGTATGGATATTTAAAAATAGTTGGGGAACAGATATTGGAGAAGGAGGATATATAAAATCAAAGGCAAGTACTATTAATTTGGGGAGTGTGGGATATGCCACAGAATTTATGAGCCCAGAACAACCCCAAGGACCATTCATTCCACCAACAGACCATTCATATTGGCCAGTTAATTTTAATAACCAGATTAGTTGTATTGATAAAGATAATGATGGTTTCTGCAACTGGGGAATTTCTGAAAATAAACCAACAACTTGCCCGGCCTCGTGCAAGTCAGAAAAAGATTGGGACGATTCGGACCCTAACATTGGAGCTATAGGCATTTATTAATATATCAATGACTCTATTAGGGGAGAGCGAATTTTCCAAGGTAAATCAGCTATGACCACGGATCTGGCTAGAATCCCTAGCGGCAACTAGCCTCAATCAAAATAAAGACCGCCCCGACGACAACCATCGGGGCGGTTTTATAAATATTTGTATATTGGTAATTAATTCGCAATTCGCAGGTTACGCCATTGATCGGAGTTGTCTGATTCTTTCTTCTACCGGCGGGTGAGTAGAGAACAATTTTTTAAATCCGCTGGTTGCTTTAGCTCCAAATGGACTGGCAATATACAAATGTGCTGTCGCCGTATTCGCTTTGATTAGCGGCGTAGCATTGCTAGTTATTTTTTCCAAAGCTCGCGCCAACCCTTCCGGATATCTGGTTAGAAGCGCGCCGTCAGCATCAGCTAGGAATTCTCTTTTTCTGGAAATTGCCAGTTTGATTAATTCCGCGATGATCGGAGACAGGATAATTAATACCACCCCGACCACCATTAAAATCGCCCCTACTTGTCCGCCGCCTGAAGAAGAATCTCTCTTGCGCCACCTCGATCGCAAAAAGTAATCACTCAAAATTGATATCGCTCCCACCAATACCACTACGATCATCATTATTCTGATGTCATAGTTTTTGATATGTGACAGTTCGTGCGCGATCACACCCTCCAGTTCTTCGTTTTGTAAACCTTCAATTATACCCTGCGTTAGCGCCACCGAAGCATGCTCGGGATCGCGGCCCGTGGCAAAGGCATTCATGCCTGGATCAGGAATAATATAAATCTTGGGCATGGGTGTGCCAGCCGTGATACATAGATTTTCTACCAGCCGGTAAATATAGGCATTGTCATTGACGGTGATTGGTCCCTTGGCACCCGCCGCGGCCAGGCTGATTTTATCCCCAGCAAAATAACTTAGGAGTGTCATCCCGAGCGAGATTACCACTGCAATCACCATCGGGCCATAGCCATAGTCAGGATAAATTTGTCCGATCACCCAACCCAAAAACAAAATGAACACCAAAAACAGCGCCATTAAAATTGTTGTTTTTCTTTTGTTAGAATCAATCTGCTTATACATATAAACACGGAACTTATGCGGATAAACGCGGAACTTATGCGGAACAGGGCGGAACTTACGCGGAATTTTTGGTAAATATTTTGCGTTCTATTTCCACGCCATCTTCAGCCCCAAAATTAATTAAAAATCCCAAGTGGTAACTAGAACCCTTTAGATACGTCCAAAATTGTTTTCTGTCGCTGATCAGAATCATCGGTTTACATTTTAATTCAATTATTATCTTATTATCAACGATCAAATCAGGTACATAACTACCAATTAATCGCCCATCTCGTACGACGTTTATTCTTTTTTCTTTCTCCACCTTGAATCCTAATTTTAATAAGTCGTAATAAAGAGAATTATGATATATCTTTTCCTTGTGATAATTTCTATATTCTTTATAAATAGCAAAAACCGCACCCCTTATTTTATAAGATTCTTGCTCGTAAAGAAGCTCCTCCATATTTTTTCTGCATTAGTTCGGCCAAGTTCAGCCTTGGTTCGGCGGTATCAGAATTTTACTTCCACGTTTTTTCTCTCTTCAGCGTTTTCCACCTCGAAGAATTCATACTTATTAAATTTCAACATGCCGGCCACCATATTGTTTGGGAAGACCTGGATCTTGGTGTTGAAGTCGCGCACATTACCGTTATAAAATCTCCTAGAAGCCTGGATTTTATTCTCGGTATCTGAGAGCTCATCTTGGAGTTTGGCAAAATTTTCCGAAGCTTTGAGCTGTGGATAATTTTCCGCTACCGCGAACAAACTCTTCATCGTATCCATCAAGGCATTCTCTGCTTTGGCTTTGGCCTCCATACCCTTGGCGCCCATCGCCGCGGCCCTAGCTTCAGTCACCTTGGTAAATAACTCTCTTTCATGCGTCGCGTAGCCCTTGACCGTTTCCACTAGGTTGGGGATCAGGTCATGCCGTCTTTTGAGCTGGACATCGATGTCCGATGCCGCCTCATCAGTACGATTTCTCAGCTTTATCAGGCCATTATAGACGCCAATCAGCCACAAAATGACCACTGCCGCTATGGCTAGTACCACATACAATATTGTCATATGTATTTCTTTTTTTAACCAGTCGGTTCTTCGAGAAACACGCTGGTTAAATTAATTATTTACTAAAAATTCTTTCGCTCGACTAATTATAATGTATCGCCTTTAGTCCCATAAGTCAATTTTTTTATTATAAACATATCCACTGCCGGCCAGTGTAGGAAGAAATTGTTTTTTATGTTATAATAAAATCATTAATTCAGAGCGACCATCTTCGGATATTATTATTATCGCCTAATTTTAGAGTTTTATTTTTTATGGATATTCTTTCTGCCAAGAAAAGCTATTTGGGCGTTGACTTGGGTACCTCTGCCGTCAAAATGGTGGAGCTCCAAGATAAAGGTGGCCGGGCCTTACTTCTTACCTATGGCTATGTGGAACAACCGACCGACATCATCCGCTCCTCTTCTCGGGAAATGGAGAGCAAGATAGTCAATATTATCAAAGACATCCACAAGAAGAGCCACATGACTTCCAAGCGTGTCGTGGCTGCCCTGCCCAGCTTCTCCGTTTTTAGCTCTATCATCAGTTTGCCTGCCATGAAAAAGAAAGATTTGGCCAAAGCCATTCAGTGGGAAGCCAAAAAGTTTATTCCTCTACCTATTGAAGAGATGACTCTTGACTGGAAGATTGTGCCCCCCAAGCCGGTTATGCCGGTTATCAATGCCTTGCCCAAGAAAAAAGATGATGCTACCAACAAGGGAGAGAAAAAGGGGGAGCAAAATGAGCCACAATCATTTTTGACCAAAATATTAGACACCAAGAAAGCGGTGCCAGGCAATCCGTCTTTGAAAAATAATATCAAAGTCCTTTTGACCGCTGCGCCCAAGAAGATCGTTGAGCGCTATATCCGCATTTTTCGCACAGCTGAGATGGAGCTGGTCAGTCTGGAAACAGAAGCTTTTGCCCTGGAACGTTCTCTAGCCGGCAATGATCCTGCTCCTATTATGGTTATTGATATCGGCGCCGTGTCATCCAATATTTCTATCATCGAAAGCAGCATCCCTATTCTGACCAGGAGCATTGATGTCGGCGGAGTGAGTATTACCAAGGCCATCATGACCAGTCTCAATGTTGATCTGGAAAGAGCCGAGCAATTTAAAAGAGACATTGGTTTTTCTGCTGATGGTCCTGGCGGCTTACCTGACACTGTCAAATCAGCTATCAACCCCATTATTAATGAAGTAAAATATTCAGTAGACATTTATCTTTCCCAGTCTGGCACCCAGAACAAAATTGAGAAAATTATTCTGACCGGTGGCAGCGCCTTTTTACCGCAGATGGTCAATTATCTCTCCAAATTATTAGACATGAAGGTCATCATTGGCGATCCTTGGGACCGGGTAGTCTACCCGCTTGAATTAAAACCAGTTCTGTCCGAGCTCGGCCCACGTCTGGCCGTGGCCGTTGGTTTGGCCATGAGAGAAATATAAAATATTTAGCCAGATTCTTCCTGCCTATTTTATAAATATGTTTGACAATCAAAAAAAATTTTTTGGCGAGGGCGAGGGTAATATCAATCTCTTACCCAAAGAGCATCAAGCCAAAACTGAACATCCGGGGAAAACGAGTTTTGAAAAACAATCCCTTCATTTGCCATCCCAACAGAAGTTTTCCAAGCCTTCAACTCGAATACCTCAAAAAGCGTCAGTCGAAAAGCCCAGCCGACCGTCATTTTTCCAAAAAATTGGCTCATTTTTTCATCCCGCCCCAAGGCCTGCCAATCAGCCAGGGGTTTTGGCTATGAATACTACTCCGCCCAGCGACAAACCTGCCTTTGTTCCGCCCGCGCCTGCTCCAGCTGCTCCCAGGGTTGATATCCCGGCCAAACCATCACCTGTTCCTGCCCCGGCCAAACCAGTTGAGGTTCGCCCAGCTGCGCCAAAACCTTTGCCCGAAAGCCCTGAAAATGATTTGGAAGTAAACCTTTTACCACCCAAACCCAAAAAACTCACCGACACCCAGATTATTTTCAGTTACTTCTTTATTCTCATTATTAGTATTCTCATTATTTTTTCTCCCTACATATTTTATAAAAGTAAAAACAAAAGTCTTGCTTCTGACAATGCCCTTATTGGTGATCAGCTGTCCCTGATTGACCGGCGTTCCAAAGAATTACAGGACCAGATCAAGGAGTATGGCGCCTTGGCCATGCAGCTGAAAAATATCAATACAATTTTTAATAATCATCTTTATTGGAGCCAGTTTCTGCCCACTCTGGAAAATCATACCACCGGCCAAGTTTATTTTACTCATCTGGCGGTTACCAATGACGGCAAAATTGCCCTTGATGGCTTGGCCCTAAATTTACGCGCCGCCGCCGAAGAATTGATCGTTTTCGAAAACAGCAAAGTTTATACCAATGTCCGCCTGGGCTCGCTCAATTTTGTGGAAGTCAAAAATCCTGGTGATCCAGCCATCTCTTTTTCCTTGGGTTTTGAGATTCCCCGCTCCGTGATTCTTTCCGCTGATTCATCTGCTGCTAGCGCCGCGATCCAAAAATAATTTGTTTTTTAATATGTCAGAAGACAATCAAAAACAACCTTTTTATATCAAACATTTCCAAATATTGGTCGTTTTATTATTTTTGGTTTTATTAATTCCTGGCTATTTATTTTTTATCAGCCCGGAGCGTCGAGCTTATGGCGAGCATAAACAGTTATTCCTCACCCAAGAACAAGAATTGGCCCAGAAAAAGACGCAACTCATGGAGTACAAAAAAAATCTCATGAGTTATGAGGGCATTAGTCCGGCCGATCGTCAAAAAATTGTGGAAATTTTACCCTATGGTCCTGATGAAGCCAACCTCTATGTGAACTTATCAGCTATTGCTAGTGACCTCGGGGTCAAGCTTGACGATCTGTCTATTCAAACCAACCAGGGCAAAAATATTGTTCTGGGTGATAGTGCCCTAGCCAAGGACAAAGCGGCGGCGGGCAGCGTCCAGTTGAGAACCACCCTGGCAAATATAAAGCTCTCAGCAGTCAACTATGCTACCCTAAAAAAATGCTTGGAAACTATTGAGGCCAATACCAAGCTGCTAGACATCCAATCTTTTGATTTCAATCCGACTGATGCCACCCTCAGCCTGACTATGGCCACTTATTATCTACAATAATTTTATGATTGCCGCCAAACAAGGTATTTCCAAAAAAAAGCTGATTATTTATCTTTCTATTATCGCTCTGATGATCGTGACTAACGTCTTTGTTTATTTGAAAAATTCTCATGATGGCCAAGTGGCCGAAAACGAAATTATTGCTCTTGAGAATTTGACATCCCCAAACAATAACCCCAACCAAGTTGGTCCAAAAAATCAGTCAGCCTTAGAGCATCGTCTCTTTAACACCCTTAAAAAAATTGGTGATTGGCCGATTACGCCCCAAAATATTGGCAAGGCTGATCCTTTTGCCCCTTTCTTTTCATCACCCTAGTTCTTATGAAAAAACAGGAAGAGTTTAAAAACAAAATTTTAGATTATTTTTTAGCCAATGGTAAAATAACCGAAGCCGAACACCATCAGCTGAAATTAGAGGTAGACCTTGCCAAACTTGAGCAGGGGCTTTTAAAAAATAAGAATATTACTGAGGAAAATATTACCGAAGCCAAAGCAGCTATTTTCAATCTACCCTATATTTCCTTGGGCGAAGAACGCCTCCCAGCTGCTATCCTCAACATTTTCCCCAAGGACTTGGCCGAGAACTACCAAATGATTGCCTTTGATCTAAAAGATCAATTGCTCAAGGTCGCCCTGCTGGATCCCCTGAATCTCAAAGCCAGAGAAGCCGCTGACTTTGTGGCTCATGGCAAGGGCTATCAGATAGAATATTATATCACCTCCGCTGGGAGCTTTAACAAGATTTTACAACAATTTGGCAGTCTAAAAACCGAAGTAACCGAAGCCCTGAAAATCGCCGAAGATAAATTTGAAACCGAAGAGCCCTCGGAAGACAAGATGGAAAATATCATCAAGTCGGCGCCAATTTCCAAAATGGTTTCCGTTATTCTGAAACACGCCGTGGAATTAAAAGCTTCCGATGTTCACATCGAGCCCACGACCGGTGAAACGCGTGTCCGTTACCGTATTGATGGCTTGCTTCAGACCTCTCTTTCTCTACCAAAATATGTTCACGCTGCCATCATCTCTCGTATCAAAGTTATTGCTAATTTGAAAATTGATGAGACGAGAATACCCCAAGACGGCCGCATTCGGTTGAATATTAACAATAAAAATATTGATTTTCGTGTTTCCACCTTGCCGCTTTACAGCCAAGAAAAAGTAGTGATGAGAATCTTGGATACTTCCGAAGGCGTCTCCACTTGGGAGGAACTGGGCTTTGAAGGAAAAAATTTGTCTTTGATGTATGATAATATTGTCAAACCGCACGGTATGTTTCTCGTCACTGGTCCGACTGGTTCTGGTAAATCTACTACCCTTTATGCCGCCCTCAATCTTTTAAATAAGGAAGAAGTGAATATTATCACCCTCGAGGATCCGGTGGAGTACTATCTCACTGGCGTCAACCAATCTCAGGTTCGCCCCGAAGTGAAATTCACTTTTGCCTCTGGTCTCCGTTCAATCTTACGTCAAGACCCCGACATTATTATGGTTGGTGAAATCCGTGATGCCGAAACTGCCGAGCTGGCTATCCACGCCAGTCTGACCGGTCACTTTGTCCTCTCCACCCTACACACCAACGATGCCTTCGGTGCTATCCCGCGTCTGATTGATATGAAGATCGAGCCATTTTTGCTTGCCTCTACGCTGAATGCCATTATCGCCCAAAGACTGGTGCGCACTATTTGTTCCGAATGCAAAGAGCCCATGCCCATGCCCAAGACTTTGATCAATGATGTCAAAGAAATTTTTGACTCTATCCCCAAGCAGAGCTTGCCCAAGGGGATCACGGAAGAAAGTTTAAAGATGATTTATCACGGTAAGGGTTGTGCTCGTTGTGACCACACTGGCTACAAAGGCCGGACAGCCATTGTCGAGGTCTTGAGTGTTAATGAAGAGATAAAAAGTATTATTTATTCCGGTTCTAGTCTCGGCCAGATCAGAGAAATTTTCAGCAAGCAAGGTATGTTGACCTTAAAACAAGACGGTATTATCAAGGCGCTGGAGGGCCGGACTACCGTCGAAGAAATTTTGACCGTCACCAAAGACTAAGTTTAATTATTTTTTGAATTTTGCCTTTTGATTTTTTAATTTATTTAATATGTCTACCCAAAGTAATATCATTCTCAACAAAATAATCACCAACGTTGTCAAGATTGGCGCCTCATATTTACACCTCGAAACTGGCAGCAAGCCCATTATCCGTATTGATCAAAAACTTTCCTCAATTGAAGACAGCCCAGTGGTCAGCCAGGAATTTTTGGAGGACATCACGCAGATTGTCCTCACCAAAACCGAAGCTGAAGAATTGTCCAAAAGTAAATCAATCGTCATAACTCACACTTTTGAGGGTGATATTCGTTTTAAAATCCATATTTTTTATCAGCGCCATACTCTTTCCATGATCTTTACCTATATCCCCAATATTATTACCGATCCCGAGTCTCTAGGTCTGTCCAAGGAGTTTATTGATTTGACCAAGCGCAAAAATGGTCTCTTGATCGTGGCCGGCTACCATGGTTCCGGGCGGACATCCACGGTTTTGTCTCTTTTGAGCTATATCAACAAAACTCAGTCAAAATACATCTTGACCCTGGAACGTCCAATTGAATATATTCTCACTTCCGAGCACGGTATTATTGAGCAGCGGGAAATCGGCCGCGATACTGAGAGCTTTCTCTCCGCTCTGAAATTTTCTGAAGAAAGTGACGTTGATATCGTTTCTGTTTCCGAGGTTGAAGATATTGAGGTTTTACAGAGCATTTTCAATTTAATTGAAAGCGGCCGTTTGGTTATCATTATTACCGAAGCTGAATCTGTCTCTGACGCTATCGCCAAACTAGTCAAATTGGCGCCGGAAGAGGACAGCGGCAAGATAAGGGACACCCTGGCGGATGTTTTACTGGGTGTTGTTTTGCAACAGCTTTTGCCGCGTCGGGGTGGTGGTGAAGTCACCGTGATGGAGATATTGATCTCCAATTCTGCTTCCAAGGCCCTGATCAAAGAAGGCCGCTATGCCCAGATCACCAGTATCGTTCAAACTTCGCGTGACGAGGGTATGCGCAGTCTGGACCAGGCCCTAATCGAGCTGGTCAAGACCGGCGAAGTGGAATACGATGACGCCCTGTCAGTCGCTATCAACAAAACTGATTTTCAGGTTTCTGCGCAAAAATTTCATATTTCTAAATAATATTTTATGATGTTTCAATACCGAGGCAAAAATAGAGAGGGCCAGGACGTCGAAGGCTTTATTGAGGGCTCTAATAAAAATGATGCTATTGCCACCTTGAGTGATCAGGGTGTTGCCATTCTTTTTTTAGAAGCCCAGTCCAAGAAGAGCGCGCTCAATATTCATCTCCCGTTTTTAAATCGGATTAAAACCAAAGACTTGGTTTTATTTTCTCGTCAGCTGGCCGTCATGACTACCGCGACTTTGCCGATCGTCCAGGCGCTTCGGATCCTTGTTGATCAGACGGATAATGTTCAGTTTAAATCGGTTATTTCTGAGATTGCCGATGATGTTGAAGGCGGCGAGCGGCTTTCTAACGCCCTGGAAAGGCATAATAAAATTTTTGGTAATTTTTTCGTCGCCATGGTCAGATCCGGTGAAACCTCCGGCAGCATTGACAAGGTTTTGAATTATTTGGCTGATGAACAGGAAAAAGATTATGCCCTGGTCAGCAAGATCAAGGGGGCTATGATTTATCCAGCTTTTATTTTGGCCGCTTTGGGCGGCGTGGGTTTGATCATGATGGTTTATGTCGTCCCCAAGATCACGGCTATTTTGGTAGAAACCGGCGGTGAACTCCCCGTGGCCACCAAAATTTTGATTGGCACCAGCGCTTTTCTGGTTCACTGGTGGTGGGCGATTATTATTTTTTTAATTGCCATCTTCATCGGATTAAAATACCTTCTGCGTCAGCCAGAGCCTCGCAAAATCTGGGATCATCTCAAGCTCAAATTGCCAGTTTTTGGCAGCTTGTTTCAACGTATCTATATTGTCCGCTTTACCAGAAGTATGGGCACCCTGGTGGAAGGCGGAGTGCCGATTACCACCTCGCTCAATATTGTCAGCGATATTGTCGGTAATGCTTTCTACAAAGATATTATTGATCGAACGGCGCGCGATGTTCAGGACGGTAATCCGATTGCTAGTCTCTTTCTTCGGACCAAGGAAATTCCCCCGATGATCGCCCACATGCTTTCAGTCGGCGAGAAAACTGGTCGGATTGGCGATGTTCTCAATAAAATGACAGATTTTTATGCTCGGGAGATTGAAGGTCTGGTCGCCAATCTGGTTAGCTTAATCGAGCCTTTGATCATGGTTATTATGGGTGTGGGTGTCGGCATCATGGTAGCGGCGGTTATTACCCCAATGTACAATATGTCCTCCGGATTCTAGAAGCCAGAAACCAGAAACTAGATATTAGTAATCAGAAACAAGATATCAGAAATCAGGGGGAAAATAAAATTTATTTCATGTCACCTCTGCCTTTAAACCAACTTAAAATATATCAATTGAATCGGGAATATAGTCGCGGCGGTTGGCAAATTTATGAGCGTTTGACCTGGGAAATTATTAAAACTATGGGGGACCAAATGATTAGAAGTATTGATTCTGTTGGCGCCAATATTGCTGAGGGCTATGGTCGTTATCATTATTTAGACAAAATCAAATTTTATTACAATGCTCGCGGTTCATTATTTGAGTCAAAATATTGGCTGGATCTGATGTATGAAAGAAAAATAATAGAATCTGGTTGCTACCTTGCATTAATGAATCTATATCAAAACATAGTTAAAGGCCTAAACGGTCTTATCTCTTCCAACTATCGTACCAAGTTCTCTTCCTGATTCCTAGTTTCTAACCTCCGATCCCCCTCGCTTCTGTATTTTTGTTTGTTTTTCCTGGTTTCTGATATCTGATTTCTGGTTTCTTTCTTAATTTCGTGCTATAATATCCTTGTGTGGATAAATAATCGGAATTTATTTATTAGTCAACTAAGCTCAAAGGTCGAAATTTTTGTTTAAATAAATAAATCTAGCTAGGTTTATTAGTAAGTTTTTTAAAAAATTATGAAGAATAATAAAAAAGGTTTTACCTTGATTGAGTTATTGGTGGTTATCGCCATTATCGGCCTTTTGGCTACTCTTTCCGTGGTCGCCTTGAACAATGCCCGTCAGAAATCGCGTGATGCCAAGCGCGTCTCCGACATCAAACAAATGCAGACTGCTTTGGAGCTTTATTTTGTGGATCAAAATGCCTATCCTTATTCTGCCGCGGCCCTTACATTGGGCTCAGCAGATTCCAAGGTATTATGTGCTACAGGCACTGCCGGTGTTGGTTTCAGAGCTGACGCTACTGGCTGCACTACAACATATATGGGGCAAGTTCCCTCCTCGCCAGTTCCGCCAGCCACTGCTGTTTACACTTATACAAGTTTGACTGCCGGTCTTGGTGCAACATATACGATAACGTTTGGTCTTGAGGGCCCGACTGGTGGTTTGACATGTACTACTTATAGCACCACCTGTTGCTCCGCCACCCCAAACGGCATTACTTGTACATAATCGTTGGTTTAATTTCTGATATTGAAAACCCCTTGCGAAGAGCAAGGGGTTTTGCTAATCATTTTATTATCTTGTCTTAAGCGTAAATCTCTTATTTGTCTAAAAAATTCAGCTCATCCTTATAAACACTCTCCCGCCAATAAAAAAACTCCTTGTTTTTTTGGAGTATTTTCCCTATTTTTTGGGTGAACTTAATTAACATAGATATCTTTCTTGTTCTTAGTTTATTATGCTATAATAATAACATAATGAGCGCTGGACACAAGCCAGTTTAATTATCAATCCAAGATATGTTATTTGCCCAAGCCAAGGTTCATCGCCCTGGTTTTACCCTGATTGAGCTTTTGTTAGTTATTGCCATCATCGGTCTTTTGGCGACATTGGCTACGTCTTCTTTGAGCAATGCCCGTCAAAAATCGCGGGATGCTAGACGAGTCGCTGATATCAGACAAATTCGCACCGCCTTGGACATGTATCTTGATGGCACCACCTCGGGTCTCTATCCGGTCGCCACGGGTTTGACTTTGGGTAGCGCTACGGCCCAGTGTCTGGGCGCTAGTGGTTTTTCCGCGTCTGCCGGCTGTACAAACCCAATTTTCATGGCCAAGATAGATGGTGATCCTGGAGGCGAGAGCGGTTATAGTTATTTATATACTAGCGCTGATGGCGCGACTTATACGATCACTTTTGGCCTAGCCGGGAGAACAGGGCAATTAGTCTGCGCCGCTGGCTATGATGCTAGCTGTTGCCATGCCACTCCGACTGGTGTAGACTGTTCTTTTTGATTATTTGCCTTCCACCCCGATCTTTCTCCGCCCAGTTTTATTCTCGGCGGAGTTTGTGTTATAATATAAGTACTATGTCACTATTCTTTTTTGGGTTTTCCTTTATGCTTGGTCTGTTGATTGGCAGTTTTATCAATTGCGTGGTTTACCGCCTTCACCAGGGGATTTCTTTTTTGGGCGGCCGGTCATTTTGTCCCCGCTGCAAGCAGCTCATCGTCTGGCATGATAATATTCCTCTCGTCAGTTATCTCCTGCTTCGCGGCCGTTGTCGCGCTTGCCACAAGAAAATTTCCTCCACTTATCCATTGGTTGAGCTCGCTGGCGGAATTTTATTCCTCTTAGTCGCCTTGCATATTTATCCGGCATTATCAGGCCCAAGCGCTAATTTGGCTCTTTCCACCATTCTCGTCATTATCCGCGATTGGTTGTTCGCCGGCATTCTCCTGACTATTTTTCTCTACGATCTCAAGTATTACCTGATATCTGACCTTGTCGTTTTGCCGGCCTTCGCCCTGGCTCTCTTATCAAATTTAATAATTGCCGCGCTGGAGAACAGCTCTCTTAGTTTCTTAATTTCTTCATTTCTCAATTTCTTTCTTTCTGCCTTGTTCGCTGGTGGTTTTTTTCTCCTCCTTTTTGTTATTTCCAAAGGTAAATGGATCGGTGGTGGTGACCTCCGTTTGGGGCTGCTCTTGGGCGCGCTCCTGGGTTGGCCGGGCGTATTGGTCGCTCTTTTCCTCGCTTATATTTCCGGCGCGCTGATCGGTCTGCTCCTGATTATTGCCAAAAAGAAAACTATGGCTTCCGCTGTTCCCTTTGGCACCTTTTTGTCCGCCAGTGCTTTCATCGCTTTACTCTGGGGACCGTTCCTAGTAGCACAGTATTTAAGTTTTACTTTTTAGAAAAAATTTATCCCAAATGACTTAATTAGTAGTGGTCTGGCTCAGATATTGAGGATAAACTTAATAAAAAATAATTATGAAAAGTCGTCCTGGTTTTACTATTGCCGAACTCGTAGTCGCCGCTGGTATTATTGCCATGATCTCCGCTCTGGTTCTGACCAATTTTCGCGGCTCCAGCCAAAAAGCCGCTCTTGATAATGAAGCGGAAAGATTGAGTTCCATCTTGCGTCAAGCCAATATCAATTCCCTGATTGGCCTGACAGTCAATGGTGCTCGCCCCAAGGGCGGCTATGGCGTGCATGTTGCCGCATGTCAGGCAGATTGCGCTTACCAAATTTTCCCCGACAATGATGGTAGTCATCTATATTCTGAGACAATAGATCTTCCTATCCAGAGATTTGGCATGTTGGATGACAACGTTTATGTCGTCGGGGTTGCCCTACCAGCCTCAGTTTGTGGATCAGGTGATGTCAATAATGATGGGACAGCTGACTCTACTGACGCCCTGATTGTTTCTACCTATGTTGGGAATAATGATTGTTGTGAGGGTTTGGATTTTAATTTCGACAATGCCGATGTCAATTGTGATGGACAAATAACCGAGGCTGATTTTCAGATTATTCTTAATGGCGATGTTGGGGCCCCGATCCCCAGTGAGCCAACCAGTTTTTTGGATGTGGCTTTTATTCCGCCCCAGGGCACTATTTTTATTAATGGCAGTCAAGCCTATACCCAAGCGGAAATCACTCTTGGTTTCAAGAATACTAGTTATACCAAAAAAATTATCCTTGATCGCCGCACCGGCCAGATTAATATCCAATAAACGCCATGTTGACTATTATTAAAAATAAAAAAGGTCTGACACTTTTGGAAACTACCATTGCGCTTGGTATTTTGATGCTGGGCATTTTGGCCAGTCTCACGCTGATGTTATCTTCTTTCAGCTATATCCAGACTACCGAGAACGAAATCGTCGTGGTCAATCTGGCCCGTGAAGGTCTAGAGATCGTGCGTTCCATCAGGAATAATAATAGTTATAAACCAGATAGTGATAAGACAAAAATAGATATCTTTAGTGGTGCCTTTGATGGTAATGGCTATATTGTTGACACCGTAAACCACAACAATCTCAGCACCCAAGCCATCAATGTCACCAATATCAATCAATGCAACAGTGGCGACAACACAATCTGCAATCTTTATTTGACCGATACTGGTCGTTATACCCACGACCCCTCTTCTGGTAGCCTTAGTAACACCAAAACCGCCTTTAGCCGGCTGGTCACCATTGAGGCCTCACCAGACAATTATTATGAAAAAATTATTACCTCCACTGTCAGTTGGCAGGTCAAGGGTCGGACTAGGACCTTCAAAATTGAATCACGTCTCACCGACTGGCAAGCTAAATAGCAGTTTTATGTTTTTCCCAATCAATTACAATTTCCCCATCACCCGAGCGGTCCAGCGCGACCAGCGTGGTTTCACCTTGTTGGAAATGACCATTGCCCTCGGTATTTTTGTGATTCTTTTTACTCTCACCCTCGGTGTCTACTCCTATGCCCTCAAGGCTGAACAGCGCACTATCCAAATTTCCAAACTCCAAAGAGAAGCCCAGTTTATCATGGAAATTATTGCCAAAAAAGTCAGGAGCGGCCGCATTGATTATGCCTATACCGACCCCATAAATTCCGATGGCACGAGTCCGCTCGCCCTTTTCGATTCTAGCGGCAGTCCCACTGTTTTCAAATTTGAAAATGAAGCGGGGAACAAGAGTTTCAAAGTCTGTATTGCTGATTGTGATTCCCCGGATAATTTTTTCTCTATCCCGCCGACTGATGTTATTGTTTCAGACTTAAAATTTTTTGTTGATCCCCTGACCAACCCCTTTATTAATATCAATGAACCACCAGCGAGTTTTCCCAAGGTGACCGTAGTCTTGGATTTGTCCAATACTCGGGCTGGTGTCACTCGCCACCTCGTGGTTCAGCAGACAATGCCCCAGCGGCTGGCCGGTTTTTAATTCTTTATCTATGACTAAAAATTCAAAAATATCTTCCAACCATCATGGCATCGCTCTAGTCCTTTCAGTTTTGGTTTTGGCCAATCTGATGATGATCACCCTGATCGTGGCTGATGTTATCTTGATTATTGGTCGGACCAGTCAGGCGATTGGGGAGTCTGAAGCTGCCTATTACGCAGCCGAAAGCGCGGTTGAGAAAGCGGTTTATGAAGTAGAGCAACCCCCGTATGATATTAGTGATTGGGGCACTAGTGCCGAGGATCCAGCCGCCGGTCAGCTAACTAACTCCCGTGTTACTTGGCAAAGTTATATTCAGCCGGTTTATATCATTCCTGTTATTTGTGTTGACGATAAGAATATCGTTACAACCTATAATTCTTTGACTGATGTTGAAAACCCCAACACCAAGAGTTGTGTTTATCCTGAGGTACTTGGACAAAATATTAGTAAGCAAAATCCCCTAAAAATAAAATTACGCCCTGAGAAATCTTTTGAACTAGACTTTAACATTACGGTTCCAAACTCTGGGGGATTTATCTTTTACCCCAAAGGAATTGATTTTTCTTGGGATAAGGCAGCAAGCGGCTATCTAATTATTCTAGACTCTAATGGCCAGTCATTTGATAATACTGCTGATACGCCTAGGCACGTATCAAAATCTTTTGCCGACGACCAAGTATCATCGCCAAATATGCGCGCCCGTTTTTTTAATGGCTCCACTGAGGAAGAAGTGATTTATACTATTGCCCCCCACGATACTCCACCATCCGTCTTTTTGCCCGTCGGTATCGAGATTGTGGCCAAGGGTTATTATAATGGCCAGAAAGAGAGAATCATTGTCCTGAACAAAAAGCTCTGGAAAATATATTAATCATCAAAAAACCGTCCCGCTAGCATCAGCTCATCGGGACGGTTTTTGTTTCCAAAAATATTATTTTACATTGACCTCTACCCTCTTGGCTGTAAACTCTGTTTTGCCCCGGACATTCTCATAGTCTATCACCGTCACCTCGTTACCCACCTTTAGATCACCAAAACCAATAGTCTTTGTTTTATAAAATTCACCGGAGGTACCTGGTTCTATTTGGTTGATATCTATATTCTTATCTTGTTCCAGGAAAACTGTTTCCCCATTGGTCAAAACGACAATCGTCTCATCGTTCTTCAGATAATTATTGCTAGCCAGTGCCTCCACTTCAATCTTATTCCCCACCAAAGATTTAATCGTCCCTACGTATGAATAAAAAGTCGTGGGGAAGCCATCTTGGCTTACGTTGTTTTGCTCATTGGTCTCGGCTGGGCCATTTGTTTTTTGTTTGGCTATAAAATTGTAGGCCACAAGTCCCACCAGACCGACCATTACCACGACAATGACCACCATGGTAATTTTTTTACCTTTTTGGCTTTCTGCTGGCAGCATAGTGTTGTCCATATTTTTTTGATTAATTTAACAATATTTATATTATACCACATTTACAGGTAACCAGCAAAGTAATAATTATTCCTGTTTTTTGACTAAAGCCCCCAAATTCGCTAAACTGGAAATAAACATCGTTCTATCCAGTGTGGAGAGGTCGCTGTTGGTCTCCCGGTCATTCGACCGGGCAAGAGTGCGCACCCGCCAGATCGGATGATCTGGCGCTTGGAAAGCGTGTGCGTTGAATTTAAAATTCTATCCAGGGCGGAGAGATCGCATAGCGGTCTAGTGCGCACGCTTGGAAAGCGTGTGTGCCGAAAGGCACCGAGGGTTCAAATCCCTCTCTCTCCGCTCTGAATAGAATCATATAAATAACCACTATTATCTTGGCTTCTGTTATGGTGAGAATCTTTACCCGGTCGGATGACCGGGCGCCCTGGGTAGAATTAACATTATTATCTCACTGGAACCACATCTTCGCTTGTTTGACAAAAACCGATTTCATGGTATAATCTCTAAAGAATTTAAAAATTCTGCTGACACTCAGCGGGATTTTTATTTATAATACAAATTACGAATAGGTACAACTATACAAATATAAGCCTTGAATTTACACCGCTAGCCGATAGAACAAAGTTTAATATTGTATTAATGTATTATTCGTATATTTGTAAAATATTTGTAATTTGTATTACTTAATTTACTTATCTTGCTTACTGCTTATCTTGCTTATTGCTTAACTCGCTTACTGCTTAACTCTATGAACATCCGTAATGTCGCCATTATCGCTCACGTTGACCACGGCAAAACCACGCTCGTGGATGCCTTGTTGCGTCAATCAAAAACCAGCTTGAGCAAAGAAGCTGACAGTCATGAGTTGATTATGGACAGTAACGAATTGGAGCGCGAACGTGGCATTACCATTTTTTCCAAAAATGCTTCCGTTGTCTGGAATGGGATAAAAATAAATATTATTGACACACCTGGCCATGCTGACTTTGGGGGCGAAGTGGAACGTGTTTTGAATATGGCTGACGGCTGTCTCCTCTTGGTCGATGCCAAAGAAGGCCCGATGCCCCAGACGCGTTTTGTTCTCAAAAAAGCTCTAGAAATGGGACACCGGATTATTGTGGTGATCAATAAAATCGATCGTCCAGACGCTCGTCCTGATTATGCTTTGGACAAAACTTTTGATTTGTTTGTCGAGCTCGGCGCCGATGATCAGGCTCTAAATTTTCCCGTTGTTTACGCCGCCGCCAAACACGGCAAGGCTGGGTTAGAAGCCAATCTCTCCAAGATGCAAGATATCAATCCTATTTTCGAAGCTATTATCAATCACATCCCTTCGCCTATCAATAATACAGAAGAACCCCTACAAATGCTCGTTACGACGATCACCGCTGATAATTTTCGCGGCCGGGTCGCCATTGGCCGAGTTTATAATGGTTGTATCAAAGCCGGACAAAATGTCGCCCACATCAATCGCCAAGGACAAGTCAATAAATATCGCTTGATTTCTCTGATGACCTTTGTTGGACTAGGACGTGTTGACGTGGCTGAAGCCTCCGCCGGCGACATTGTCGCTCTCGCCGGTATTCCTGACGTCAATATTGGCGAAACTATCGCTGATGTTGAAAATCCAACTGCTTTACCCCTCTTGAATATTGAAGAGCCGACTGTCCGTATGACTTTTATGATTAATGATTCTCCTTTCGCCGGACAGGAAGGTGAGTATTCCACCTCCCGCCAGATTCAGGAACGCCTAAATAAAGAACTGGAAACTGATATGGCCCTGCGCGTAGAAAATGATGCCGCCGGTACTTGGACTGTTTCTGGCCGCGGTGAATTGCATTTGGCGATTTTGATTGAACGCATGCGTCGTGAAGGTTATGAATTCCAGGTTTCCCGCCCCCAAGTGATTGATAAAGAACAAGATGGTAAAACACTGACTCCGTTTGAACGGGTGTTTATCGAAGTGCCCGAGGATTATTACGGTACCGTGATCCAAAAACTCGGCAGTCGCAAAGGCGAACTCAAAGAAATTCGCACCGTGGACGGCATAGCGTATTTGGAATTTATTATTCCCACTCGCGGACTTTTCGGCTACCGCAGCGAATTTTTGACGGACACCAGAGGATTGGGTATTATTAATACTTCCTTTTATCAATACGATCTTGACCCCAACAATTGGGGCGAAAAAGAGCAAGGTTCGCTGGTCGCCCACGAGACCGGCATTACTCGTCTGTACGGTTTGGTCAACGTGCAAAGCCGTGGTATTTTATTCGTTGAACCGGGTGTCAATGTTTATGAAGGCCAAGTCGTCGGCCAAAACGCCCGCCCCGGTGATCTTCGGGTAAATGTTTGTAAAGAGAAACAACTTTCCAATATGCGCTCCAAAGGCGACGGTACTTCGGAACATTTCAATAAACCCCAGGCCATGGATCTGGAGGACGCCCTGGAATTTATCGGCGACGATGAGCTGGTGGAGGTCACACCCAAAAACATCCGCATCAGAAAAATGTGTCTCAATGAAGCGGCCGCCAGACGGAAAGCCAAAAACTTGCCAGAGGTCGTGTAATCAATTTAAGATTTAAACTGTTCGGCCTCCCCTCAGACGAGGGGAGGTGGCGAGCCCCGCTTTGTATTTTGCGGGGAGAGCCAGAGGGGTGTTGAAATGGCTATCATTTGCCAGCACCTCCCCCTACCCGTTCAGTCTCCCCCGAAGACTTGAACTCAACTGAGGAGGGGAGCAAAAGCCCTAGAAACTTGCCGGGCTTTGCTTTTTTGCCTCTATTTGCGTTAAAATTAAAATATAGCAAACTTACCTTCTATGAACTTCAATCTCGAAGAAAACGTCCCTCTTAAAAACCTAACCACTTTTCACCTCGGCGGCCCGGCGCGCTATTTTGTCGTCGCCGAAAACCTTGAAGATCTCAAAAGTTCCGTTAGCTGGGCCAAAGAGAAAGAGGTGCCGGTTTTTGTCTTGGGTGGCGGCAGCAATTTGGTCGTGAGCGACATTGGGTTTCCCGGCTTAGTTATTCAAGTCAAAATTGCTGGCCTAGAAATTCTACACGAAGATGAAGAGCAAGTTTTACTCAAAGTCGGTGCTGGGGTCAGATGGGACGAAGTTGTGGATCATGCCGTTGCCTGTGGCTGGTGGGGGATTGAAAACATGTCTTTGATTTATGGTACGCTTGGCGGTATCATTGTCCAAAATGCCGGCGCTTACGGCACCGAGATTGCCTCGGTGGTTAACCACGTGGAAATCTACGACCGTGAAGTCGGCGAGGCCAAAGAATTTTTTGCTGATGATTGCCATTTCGGCTATCGCTCTAGTTTATTTCAAAACAATGAACGCTATTTGATCATCGCTGCGGTTTTAGAGCTCAAAAAAAATGGCACGCCCAATATCAAATATCCGGACGTGATCAAGTATTTTGCCGAAAAAAATATTACCGTTCCCAGTTTGTCTGATATTCGTACGGCTATTGTTTCTATCCGCCAAAACAAATTACCCGACCCCGAGGTCCTCGGTTCGGCCGGCTCCTTCTTCAAAAATTTGTTATTAACCCCCGAAGAATATCAAAATCTCAAAGAAAAAATTACCGCCAACTTCAATGCTGAAACCGTGGCCCAGCTGGAAGGAATAAAAAACAAATTTCCGGTTGTTGGGGCCATCAAAATTCCCACCGCCTGGATTTTGGATGTTTGCGGCCTGAAAGGGGAGAGGGTTGGTGCTGCGGTGGTCTATGAAAAGCAGCCCATAATTCTTACCAATCAAGACAATGCCGCCACAGCCGACGATATTATGAATCTGGTCAAAAAAATCCGCCAAACCGTCTTTGCCAAAACCGGGGTTAAATTGGAAATGGAGCCGGAGTTAGTGGGGTTTGGCCAAAAGGAAATTGATGGATATTTCCGATTGTAAAATTAGATCAACAGAAGATCCTGGGGTAGTTCTTTCCCCTCCTCTCTGAGGAGGGGATTAAGGGGTGGTGGGAGATTTCCACTGCAACCTTCTAATTAATTCGCCGGTAGCAGCTGTCCCACCACCCCGGCTCCCCCGCAGGGCTCAATGCGGGGTTCGCCACCCCTCCTCAGAGAGGAGGGGAAATCCACGCGCTGTGCTTTTAAAAAAATAAAAAATTATTAAAACATTTATGTCTCGCCAAATAATTCTCGCCTCCAGATCCCCTCGTCGCAAAAGACTCTTGGAACAAATTGGTCTTAAGTTTGAAATTCGCGAAAGTGAATATAAAGAAGATATGACTGCCAAAAATGATCCTTATGAACTGGCTAAATTTTTAGCGCTTGGCAAAGCCCAAGACGTGGCCCGCCATTACGACGACGCCATTGTGATCGGCGCTGACACCTTTACTATTTTTGAGGGTCAACATGTTGGCAAACCCAAAGATGCTGAAGATGCCAAACGGATTCTAAAAAACTTTTCCGGCCGTTCGCACGAAGTAGTCACTGGTTTCGCGGTAGTTGACACCAAATCCGGGGAAGTTATCAATGGCTATGGCAAAGCGGAAAGTTTTTTTCGGGAATTGACCGACGAAGAAATTGACGCCTATGTGGCTACTGGCGAGCCGCTTGGTATGGCTGGTGGTTATGGTTTTATGGATAAAGGTTCTGTTCTGATGAGTGAAGTCAAAGGAGACTTCTATTCTATTATTGGCTTGCCCATTGGCCAAGTTTATTTGGCTTTGAAAAAAATGGGCGTCAAGTTTTGGGAAGAGTAAAATTAGTTTTTTGTTTTATTTGTATATTTGTAATTAATTCGTAATTCGTAGATAATATGAAACTCACTATCGTCGGCAGTAGCGCTTTCAAAGAACAAATGCTTGACTACCAAAAAAAATTGGCCGAGCTCGGTCACGAGGGGATTGTCCACCCAGATTATCAAGCCTTTATCAATGGCGAAAAGCAGGATATCTGGGATCTGGTCACCCATGGCGAACACGCCAAAGCCAAACGAGACAATAATTACATTATGTGGTATCATAACGCGATCCAGAATAGTGATGGCATTCTGGTTTTGAATTTTGTAAAGAAAGGTATTAAAAATTATATTGGCGGCAACACCCTCATGGAAATTGCTTTTGCCTTTGTTGCTGGCAAGAAAATATTTTTAATCAATCCCATTCCAGAAGACGTTTCTTATGCTGATGAACTCAAAGCCATGGTGAATGAAGAGAATGTCCTCAACGGCGATTTGGGGAGAATTAAATAATTACAAATTATCCATTCCCATCCGTTTGCCATCCGTTCAATCTGTTGTCGCAGTTGTTTTGAAATTTAAGCATTAGGTATTTTATTAGAAATTAGTAATTAGAAATTTTTTAAGATGCTCTCCAATGTCGAAGAAATAAAATCCAAGCTGGATATCGTGGACCTCATCCAGGAATATTTTCCCTTGAAACAAGCCGGAGTGAATTTCAAGGCTACTTGTCCTTTTCATCAGGAAAAGACCCCGTCTTTTATGGTCTCCCGTGAACGCCAGATGTGGCACTGTTTCGGCTGCAACGAGGGCGGCGACATGTTTGAATTTATCAAAAGAATAGAAAACATTGATTTTCCCGAGGCCCTGAAAATCTTGGCGACCAAAGCCGGCGTGCAACTCAAATATCAGGACCCCAAAACCACCAGTCTCAAAACCCGGATTTTGGATATGAATGAAAAAGCTACCTCTTGGTTTATGAGTCAGTTGATCAATTCCGCCGCCGGAGCTCATGCCCTAAAATATTTAAAGGAAGCCAGAGAATTGGACGACCAAACGATTAAAGACTGGCAGCTAGGTTATGCCCTGGATAGCTGGGATGCCCTTGGTGAATATTTACGCAGCCAAAAATTTACCAAAGAAGAAATAATCCAAGGCGGTCTGGTCGTGACCAAATCAGGCGGTTATGAATATTACGACCGTTTCCGCGACCGTATTATGTTTCCTATTCTTGATTATCACGGCAACATCGTCGGTTTTACCGGCCGCACCATGAAAGCTGACGAGCAAGCCAAGTATGTCAATACGCCCCAGACCATTGCTTACAACAAATCCGAAGTCATCTTTGGTTTATACCGGGCCAAACAATATATCAAAGACGCCGATGCTGTCGTTATCGTCGAGGGCAATATGGATGTCATCGGCTCAGTCAAAGGCGGAGTGAAAAATGTTGTCGCTGTTTCCGGCACTGCCCTGACTGAGGAACAGATAAAAATTTTACAACGTTACACCAACAATATTATTTTCTCTTTTGACGCTGATTCCGCCGGCCTGCGCGCTGCCGAACGGGCCATTGAGCTCGCCTGGCGCGCCGAAGCCAATGTCAAAGTCGCGGTTATTCCGCACGACCTAGCCAAAGATCCGGATGAATTGGCCAGAAAAGATCCAGCCGCTTGGCAGCGCTTGGTCGCCGCAGCCGTGCTCGCTATGGACTATTTTTTTAGTCTCAATCTAGCCAGCTACCAGCCGGGCAATATTGAATCCAAAAAAACAGCTGCCAAAAATTTGCTCAATCTCATTCTCAAATTAGCCAGTCCGATTGAACAGGATTTTTATCTCAAAAAACTGGCGGAAAAATTGGATATCAATGAAACCTCTCTGCGTGATGTTTTTTATAAAACCAAAAATAAAACGCTTTCCTCCAAAGCCCCCGCTTCCACTCCCCGCCAGATCCAACCGACCACGGTGATTGATAAAAAGTCAGCCGTGGCGACTCGTCTTTTGGCTTTCATGCTCTTGGATCGCGATTATGCTGTCTATGTCAGTGAAATATTTTCTCCCCATTATTTACCAGCTGCTTGGCAGCCAGTTTACAAAGCCCTAGTCGTCTGTTATACCAGACAAATTTCCGAAGCCAATTTGTCGGCTGACCCCATTGAATACCTAATAAAGAAGGATCCTGGTTTGACAAACCTCGCCAATAGCCTGATAATTAAGAAAGAAGAATTGCGCGATCTGTCTTACACCGAAGCGGTTCATGAAATAAAACAACACGTCAGCTATTTTAAAAAGGCTTTTGTTCAAGAGAGACAGGCTACTATCAAAGAAGAAATAAAAGCGCTAGAACGCATCACTTCGCCGGGCGACGAGGCGCAGACTGAAAAAATCGCCGCGCTCCTCCGGCAATTTAATGAATTATCCGCTGAATTAAATGACACGGATTTTTAATTAACCCATGGCCAGCTTCAGACAAAAGAATAGGCCGCCCAAAAACAGGAAGAAAAACACTCCCCATTTTAAAGTTAAACTCAAAAAAAACTATAACCAACCCATGAAGAAAAAAAACAAATTTAAAAAAGCCAATAATCCGCGACCGAAAAAGAAATTTATTCCCCGCCCCAAGAAAAGGGCGATCGTTATCCATCCCAAGGCAAAAGTCAAAAAGGCTCCGCCAAAAATTCTAAAGCTCAAGGCGGAATTCCCCCAGGCGGCCGTTGAGAGCCTTATCCAAAAGGGCCGTTTGCGCGGCTTTGTGACCGAATCAGAAATTCTCCATGCCTTCCCCGAGTTGGAAGAATATCTAGATGATGTGGAAGAAGTTCTCTACCGTCTGGATCGTTTGAGCATCAGCATTATCGAAAAAGAAATCGGTTTTCTGTCCACGGAAAAAGCCTGCAAGGATATTTTGGATGAAATTGGCATCAAGTCAGAAAAGAAAAAAGTTGATCTGACTGATATTTCTTCTGACTCCATTCAAATGTATTTGCGCGAGATCGGCAAAGCGCCGCTCTTGCATGTGGAAGATGAAGTTCAGCTGGCCAAAAGAAAGGAGAAAGGGGACAAGAGTGCTGCGCGCAAGCTCATTCAGTCCAATTTGCGTCTCGTCGTCTCTATCGCCAAAAAATTTGTCGGCCGTGGCGGTTTGACCCTACTTGATCTTATCCAGGAAGGTAATATTGGCTTGTTCCGTGCTGTGGAAAAATTTGACTATCGTCGTGGTTACAAATTTTCTACCTACGCTACCTGGTGGATCCGTCAGGCGATCACCCGCGCCCTGGCCGACCAGTCGCGCACTATCCGTATCCCGGTTCACATGGTGGAAACCATCAATAAATTTCAGCAGGTCCAGCGCCGTTTGATTCAGGATCTGGGTCGTGAACCCTTGGCCGAAGAAATCGCCTCGGAAATGGGAGAAGATATTGAAAAAATAAATCATATCATGCAAATTTCCCAGGATACCGTGTCTCTGGAAACTTCCGTGGGTGACGACGGTGATGATGATGCCAAGCTCTCTGATTTTATCGAAGATACCAAGACCCTGAGCCCTTCCAAAGCTGCCTCCTTGCGTCTTTTGGCCGAACATGTTAGAAATATTATTGAAGAATTGACTCCACGGGAAAGAAAAATTTTGGAAATGCGTTTTGGTCTGGTTGACGGCGTGGCCCACACCCTAGAAGAGGTCGGTCAGGAATTCGGCGTCACCCGCGAACGTATTCGTCAAATAGAAACCAAAGCCTTGGAAAAAATGCAACAGCATCTGGATATGAAAAAACTGAAAGATTATTAATGGAAAAAGTAAAAAGGCAAATGGCAAAATTTAATAGTAACTCGTAACTAGTAATTAGTAAAAGGAAAATTTTAATTTTATAATTTTTAATTTTTAAATAAGGTCTAAATCTAAAATTTTTAAAATTAGAATTTAAGGTTTATTTAAAAATTAAAAATTCAAAAATTGTGTTCGGGGATAGCTCAGCGGTAGAGCAATGCGCTGTTAACGCATGGGTCCAGGGTTCGAATCCCTGTCCCCGAGAAAATAAAAGCCAGCATCAGCTGGCTTTTATTTTTGAGTGGGAAGTCCCGCAACTGCTTGCGGGACGTCAGGGATTCGAACGCCGGAGCGATGTTTGGCGAGCTAAAGAGCGAGCCGAACCGCGAGGCGGTGGCCAGACAAAATTTTCGGAAGAAAATTTTAGTCGAGGCCGAATTATCTTCCCTAGAGTAAAGAAAAATGCAAAAATTAGAAGTTAAAAACAACCCGTCATGTCAGATGGGTTGTTTTATTACTCCTTAAAAATTAATTACTTGTGCCCCTGTTCCTGACTGACTTTGGGTTGAATAAATTTAATATAGCCGAGGGTCAAGGCGATCACTAGACCGATCGCTACGATTACAAATCTGAATTGGGTATTTTCGCTCATCAGGCCCCGGATAATGCTATAAGCGGTCGCGAAAACTCCGCCCAAAAGTATCCCATCGGCAATCATTTTGATTTTAGTTAAGAGTGTTAAACTCAAGACCAAAATGACAATCGCCGCGATCAGGGAAATAATAGAAACATTGCGGTTATAGGGTTTTGATAATTCTTGATATGTTTTTTGCGCCTGCGCAAAATTTTCTCTAGTGGCCGTGATTTCCGCACTTTCTTCACAGTCAGGTTTCGCTGCCTCTAATTCAAAGGGATAGTCAGGAACAGTAGGACCAGGATAAAAAGCCGAGATGCCTAGACCCACAAAGAGTGCCACCATCAGAGCCAGGAACAAAGTGTAAATAAATTTTATCGCCATAGATTTGAGTTAATTGGTATATTATAAGTTTAGCACAAAAAGAGGGGATTTAATATCGGCTTGAAAGCCATTGACGCAACGAGCTTCATTTGTCAAAACAAGTATAACGTGGGAGAATTAAGATATTATAAACTAATTTTTATCTTATGAAAAAAATATTATTAATCCTGATCATTATCTTGGCTGCCGGCAGCATCTTTTTTATGACTCGCCAGGCTGATATTAGCCCCAGTCAAAATACCCCGCCAGCTACAAACTCTGTTAACGCGCCCGGCAATAAAAATCAACCCCCGGCGTCAAATACGGGCAATGATGTTTCTGGCAAGACCTTGGATATCTCTGACAAAGGTCTGACCACTTTGACCGCAGAATTTTTTAATGATAATCCCGGCACAGTGATTCTTGACGTTTCCGACAATAAATTGACCGGTGCCCTGCCGGCAGAGATCAGAAAAATGACTGGACTAAAAGCAGTTCGTGCCAGTCATAATCAATTGACCGGCATCCCCGCAGAAATCGGCCAGTTGAGCCAACTCCAGGAATTGGATTTTAGTTATAACCAGATCAATACCTATCCAAATGAAATAGCCAACCTGAAAAACAATCTCCAAGTTTTCAAGCTGACTGGCAATACTTTTACTGCCGGGCAGATTGCCGAGCTCCGGGCTCTTTTACCCGAGACGACCATAGAATTTTAAATCACCGTATTTTTCGGCCGGGGCTCTCCTCGGCCGTTTTCATTTGCCAAAACAAGTATAAAGTGAGAAAATAAAGGTATTATAAAGTAATTTTTATCTTATGAAAAAAACGACCCTTTATATTACTTTAGCCCTCGTTCTAATTATTTTAATTTTTGGGATTCTCCGTTTGGTCACGCCCGAAGATGCCTGGCTCTGCGAAAATGGTGTTTGGGTCAAGCACGGCCAACCGGCCGCGCCTCAGCCCACGACCGGTTGCGGTGAACTCGTGGCTTGCACCGAGGAAGCCAAGATTTGTCCTGATGGTTCGGCTGTTGGCCGCACTGGGCCGAATTGTGAATTCGCTCCTTGTCCCGAGACAAATACCGGCTTGGCCAATCCGGCCAGTGCGAATTGCGAGGCCAAGGGTGGCACACTTGAGCTGCGCCAGAATAAAAATGGTGAGTACGGGGTTTGCCTTTTTGAAGATAATCGTCAATGTGAAGAATGGGCTTTATTGCGGGGCGAGTGTCCGGTTGGTGGCTTGAAAATTACTGGTTACGAAAATGAGGCCGAGGTTTATTGCGCCATTACCGGCGGTACAGTTGAAGGCGTGGGCACTGAAACTCCTATGTGTAAAAGAATTGATGGCACTTATTGTAATGCCGAAGCCAATTTGAATGGTGACTGTCCGGATCCGCACGACCCCAATCCTAGCGCCGGTAATGTGGAAGCGCCATAAAAAATTGTTAAAAATTAAAAAGGTCAGGTGCTTATTATTAATCTAATCATTGAAATTAATTAACACCCAAAAATATGCAAAAAGTTAAAAACAACTCGTTACTTCTAATTTCTTTTGCCTTAGCCGTGGCTGTAGTTTTTTCTTTGGTCTCTATTAGCGCGGCCAAAAATACTTCGGCTCAAACCCAGGCGGGCAAACAGGTAAGACAGATGAATATCAACAATGATTCAGCTTCCACCTCAACTCCGGAACAGGCCAAAAATAAATCTGGACAGGCGAATGCCGAAGCGCATATAAGCACAGTAGCCAATTTTGTGCAGACACTGTTAAAGACAGCCAGCAGTACCGATGGTGGCCTTGGGGTACAAGTCAGAGTAATTGCCAGAGAGCAAAATCATTCTGCCACTACTACTGTTGAAGCAATGGAGAGAGTTCAAACGAGAAGCAAAATAAAAACCTTTTTGTTTGGTTCGGATTATAAAAATCTGGGAGTATTAAGAAGTGAGATGGTTCAGACAAGAAACAGGTTAGAGCAGTTGAATCGATTAACCGAAAGAGCGACCAGCACAATGGAATTTCGGGATGAGATCACCTCTCTAGAACAGGAACAGAATAAAATAGAGACTTTTATTCAAGAGCAAGAAAGTAAATTCAGCTTGTTTGGTTGGCTGGTAAAATTATTCAGGAAATAATTAAGTAAAACAATTTAAAAACATATGGACACCTCAGCCATCAAACCCACCGGTTGCTGTGAGCCGTTTGATCCTGCGCCGTGGACTGACAAGAAAATCACCTGGCAGGATAAAATTTTTGTCAAAGACCATATCACTAGTTTTCTGCACATCCCGCTCAATATGGGACAAAAAATTGTTAAGAATCTCAATTTAATTGAAAAAGCCGGTGCCAAAGCACCCCACCAGTTGATGCTCACCGACGAGAAATCTATCTGGGGTTCTGATATTTATATTGATGTGGCCAAAGAAGTTCCTGGCGCCAAGATAGCCAAAATTTCCGGTACCTTTTTGACTAAAGTTTTCGAAGGCCCCTACAAAGACGCGGGCAAGTGGGCCAAGACAATGCAGGCTTATGTCACAAGCCAAGACCAAGAATTAAAGAAGTTATATTTCTCCTACACCACCTGTCCCAAATGTGCCAAGGCTTATGGCAAAAATTACGTTGTGCTGTTTGCGCAGATAAGTTAAATAATAATAAATATATTTTTTATGACAGCTAAAGAAACTTTTACCCCAGAAGAGGCCAAGAGCATTGGCGAACAATTGGGAATTGATTGGTCAAAATTTGACCTTGAGCAATTTCGTATGGGGCTAGACGTTGAATTAGAACATGGCCTCATTGATCCAGCGACCAACGTCACCAATGATGATCCGCTAATGACCGGCAAAATTGCCCTGGCTCACCTGAACGAAATATCTGACTATTATACGCGGCTTGACAAAATGGAGAAAGAAGCCGAGGCAAATATAATTTAATCAACCAATAATTAACTGACGAAAAATATGTCCAAAAACGTCAAAGGATTTTATATCCTCGTCCTCGCGCTCGCGATTTTGGTGCTTGGCGGTTGTCTTAAAAAAGCAGACAACCAATTGACCAAGAACGACAAAGATCAAGAGCAAAATCAAAACCAAAATAATAATCAGACCGAAGATACAGTCAACCCCACAGGCGAGTATACGATTAATGAATTACTCACCATGAATAAGCCCCTGAAGTGTACTTGGAAAGAGAGCGTCACCGGTGATAGCGACGTCACCAATCTTATTTATATTGATGGCAAAAAGTTTTATCAGGATGTCACTATGGGCGATCTGGGTCACGCCTATACCATCAGCGACGGCGAGTATCTTTATATCTGGAATGATTTTACTGATGCGGCCTCCAAGATGAATCTCAAAGAGCTGGAGGAAAATTCTCAGCCCACTCAAAATCAGGCCCCAGCCCAAGGTTCAGCCAGTCTGGAACAAAAGCGTGATTTTGTCTGTGAAAAGTGGAACGTTGATGATTCCATTTTCACTCCGCCGGGAGACAAAAATTTCAAAGACGTGACTGAAGAAATGGGGCAGGCCGTACAGGATTTACAGGAAAATGCTGATCAATCAAAAAAACAAATTTGTGATATGTGTGCCAAAGCGCCCACCGAAGAATTGCGAAGTACTTGTTTAGAAAACGCCCAGTGCGCTGAATAAAATTTCTGCCAACCAAAACAGTCCCTCAACTCGGGACTGTTTTTCATTTTTATTTACCCCCTGATGTCTTTTTTGGTTTAATATGCTAAGATAAACTCTAATTATTTATGCCTGATAAAACAGATGAACAATTGGTAGGGGATTATCTGGCCGGTGACAGTACCGCGCTGCGTTTTTTGGTCGAGCGCTATTTACCCAAAATTTATCACTTTATCTATCGCTATGTCGGTAATGCCACCGACGCCGAGGACCTCACCCAGGAGGTTTTTATCCGTGTCTGGAAAAATCTGAAAAAATTTGACCCCACAAAAAAATTTAAAACCTGGCTCTTTACTATTGCCAAAAATATCTCCTTCGACTGGTTGAAAAAGAAAAAGAATCTTAATTTTTCCGATCTGATAAATTCCGAGGGTGACAACCCGCTTGTTGATAATATCCTTGATCCAGCTCCCTTGCCTGACGAGCTTCTGGCCCGGGCTGATATTGTTATTGAGCTCAATGCCGCTTTGTCACAATTGCCTGCCCGCTACAGCCAAGTATTGGAGCTTTATTATCACGAAGAATTCAATCTGCGCGAAATTGCTGAAATTCTGGAAGTTCCCGTGGATACTATCAAAAGCCGCCACCGCCGGGCTCTGATTATGCTTCGGCCACTATTAAAATAATATTTTTTACTTCTGTTGCTAGGAGATAAGACCATATTCCAATAAACAATAACTTGGCGCGTGATTTTCCCCTCCTCTCTGAGGAGGGGTGCCCGCCGAATCGGCGGGCGGGGTGGTGGGCCCACTGCCACTCACGAGTGGCGGGGCAGGTGCAATACTTAGTTTGGTAATTAATCTGAAATTATGTGGCTATCTCCCACCCCCAACCCCCTCCTTGCCAAGGAGGGGGAAAGGGGGAGGTTGCACCCAAAATTCCCCATTAATCGTATTAATTAATACAGAACTTCAGGTCGAGTCTGTGGTTCCCGGTGTTACTGGGAATACAAAGGCCTAATGGTTCCAGGTGCCTGCCTTGCGCTATAGGGCAGGTTACCTGGGGCCGAACAAGCGCTCTTATGGAACCAAGTTATCAAAAACTTTTTAAGCACTTGAAACCGGTCGAGCCATCCGCCGGTCTTTTATCCGTGGTTATGACTCGTCTGGAGGCTGAGGAACGCCGGGCCATTGCCCGTTCCCGCCGCCGCTTATTCTTTGCCTCGCTTTTCCTCTTGGCCTCACTTGGGGCGCTGATCCCGGTTTTTCGCGTCGCTTATACTGATCTGGCTGCTTCTGGTTTTTTCCAGTATTTATCTTTACTGTTCTCTGATTTTTCCATTATCGCGAGTTCTTGGCAAAGTTACGCTTTTTCTCTTTTAGAAACCTTGCCGGTCTTGAGTCTGACTCTTTGTTTCGGGGTTATTTTTATTTTTTTGGCCGCTCTCCGTTTCTTGGCTCGAGACTTCCGTTCCATCACTCGGCATTCAACCGCTTAATTTAAAAATTCACAAGTATTAATTAACTATCATTTCTATGGACTTCAACAAATTTTTTCAATCCAAGGCTTTCAAGGTATCGCTCATCGCCCTGGGGCTTTTTATTATTATCCTCGTTTCTTTTCAGGCCGGACTCCTGGTTGGTTTTCGTAAGGCCGGCTTTTCCTATCGCTGGGAAGAAAATTATCACCGCAATTTTGCCGGTCCCAAGGGCGGTTTTATAGATGATCTCCGCGGCCGTGAATTTATTGAATCATCTGGCGTTTTCGGCCCGATTATCAAAATCGATGGGCAGAGCGTCGTTATCCGCGGCAAAGACAATGTAGAAAAAATAATTATGATCAAAAGTGACGCGGTTATCCGTCGTGGCAAAGAAAATCTCAAATTGTCAGATCTCAGGGTTGACGATCCGCTGGTAGTGATTGGCGAGCCCAATGATGCCGGCCAGATTGAAGCCAAGTTGATACGCGTGATGCCGCCTCTGCCAGCCGGTAGCTTCAACCCAGCCAGCACTTCTGCTGATGATTTTCTACCACCTCCTCCGCAATTTTAATTAACGCAAGCAAAATTAATCCCTTCAGAATATGTTGAAAACTTTTTTTCAAAAAATAGCCAGCCACAAATTTATCACCCTTATTCTCATCGCTGTTATCGCTGGGGCTGGTTATTATTACCAAAAAAACTCGGGTAGCACGGCCGTCACTCGCTATGTTCTAGCGCAGGTAGAAAAAGGCACGCTCATTACTTCCATTTCCGGTACCGGGCAGATTTCCGCCTCGAGTCAGGTAGAGATAAAGGCCCAAGCCTCGGGCGAAGTCATTTCTCTGCCAGTTAAAGCCGGTCAAGAAGTGAAATCCGGGGCGCTTTTGGCCCAACTAGATTCTTCTGATGCTTACAAGAGTGTTCGTGATGCCAAGACCGCTTTGGAAACTGCCCAGTTAGAATTAGAAGAGGCCCTGGAGCCGGCAAGCGAATTGACTTTACTCCAAGCAGAAAGTTCATTACTTCAGGCCAAACAAACCAAAACCACGGCGGAAAAAAATTTAGTTAAATCTTATGAGGACGGCTTTAATACCGTCTCCAGTGCCTTTTTGGAATTACCCAGCATTATCTCCGGCTTGCGTGATATTCTATACAGCAACTCTTACACCCAAACGCAGAACAACATGGACTATTATGCTGATTCAGCCAAGTATTTTGATGACAAAATTTTGACTTACCGCGACGACGCCAAGGCTGCTTATGAAAAAGCCCGTCTCGCCTATGATGACAATTTTAGTGTTTATAAAACTACCAACCGGACGTCAGACGAGGCGACGGTTGAAAGCTTGATCAACCAAACATATGAAACTGTGCGCCTGATTTCCGAGTCGGTCAAAAGCACAAATAATCTGATTCAATTTTATCAGGATAAATTTACCAGCCGTGGTCTGACACCCCAAAGCTTGGCCGCTACTCAGTTATCCAGTTTGAGTTCTTATTCCAGTAAAACCAATACGCACCTGTCCAGTCTGCTGACAGCCAAAAATAATATTCCCGACTACAAAGAAGATATTACCGATGCCGAACGCACCATCAAAGAAAAAGAACTTTCCTTGACAGAAGTGAAAGCCGATACTGACGAACTGACCATCCGCGCCAAAAAAATAGCTATCCAGCAAAAGCAAGACGCACTGGCCTCAGCCCAGGAAACACTGGCTGACTATTCTGTTCGTGCGCCTTTTAATGGCGTGATTGCCGACGTTAGCGCCAAAAAAGGTGACACCCTTTCTTCCGGCTCTACCGTTGCCATGATTATTACCAAAGACAGTATCGCCGAGATTACCTTAAACGAGGTTGATGTGGCCAAAGTAAAAGTTGGCCAGAAAGCGAACCTCACTTTTGACGCCCTTGAAGATTTGACTATCGCCGGTTCGGTCGCTGAAGTTGACACTATTGGTACTGCCTCATCCGGGGTGGTCAGCTATACAGTTCAAATTTCTTTTGATACTCAAGATGAACGAATCAAGCCCGGTATGAGCGTTACCGCCGTTATAATTTTGGAAGCCAAAACCGATGTTTTACTGGTGCCTTCCGCCGCGGTCAAGTCAGCCGGCGAAGATTCTTATGTTGAATTAGTGGCGAACGATGGTTCTTTTGATGTCACCGCCGCCGAAAGCACTGGCGTTACCCTAGTTACTGCGCCGACTAAACAAACGGTCACTGTTGGTTCTTCTGATGACACCAATACGGAAATAGTGAGTGGTGTGGTAGCAGGTGATCTGGTTATTACCCGTACTATCAATGCCAGTACTACCCAAAAAACTACTGCCAATTCTACTACCAACGCGTCAGGTAATGCCGTACGCGTTCAAGGTTTTAGCGCTGGTGGCCCCCCGGGCGGTTTCTAAAACAAGAACCAGTTATTCTCCAGCCTTCCTTGTTTTATTTTCTTGTATTTTTATTATTAATTTATGATTGAATGTAAAAACGTCTCCAAAATTTATAAAAGTTCGAGTGTGGAAACCACTGCTCTAAAAAATGTTTCTTTTCAGATTAAAGATGGCGAGTTTGTCGCCATTATGGGCCCGTCTGGTTCTGGTAAATCCACCCTGATGCATATCTTGGGCGCCTTGGATACGCCCACCGCCGGCGAATATTTTTTGGATGGCAAAAACGTTTCTGAGCTTTCCGATGATGAGCTGGCTGATATTCGTAAGAATAAAATTGGTTTTATTTTTCAGTCTTTTAATTTATTGCCGCGCGCGACCGTACTCCGTAATGTGATGTTGCCTTTGGTTTATGCCAATGTGGAAAAAAGTCAAAGGGAAGAGCAAGCCAGGGAGGCCTTGGCTGATGCCGGTCTAGATGCCACAAATTATAGCCATCTTTCTAATCAGCTTTCCGGCGGACAAATGCAGCGGGTGGCCGTTGCCCGCGCGCTGGTCAATAATCCCACACTTATTTTGGCCGATGAGCCGACCGGCAACCTAGATACCAAAACCGGTGATGTTGTTATGGGTACTTTCCGGGCCCTTAATGAAGAAAAAAAAAGAACCATTGTTATTATTACTCACGAGCGCGACGTGGCTGAATATACCAATAGGATTATTGAAATTAGGGATGGGGAAATTATTAGGGACAGAGAGATACACAGAGCATAGAAGCACAAAAAACACAGAAAACACAAAAGCACAAAACAATATGTCAACTGAATTCCAAAATAGGCTCAAAACACTAATGGACGAATATATTTATTTTGTCTATTGTGTCACTCAAAAATTTCCGAAAGAAGAATTATATTCCAGTGTCTCTCAATGGCGGAGATCTACTTTATCTATAATATTAAACTATATTGAAGGCTATGCTAGGAAGAAATCACTGGTTCAATTAAATTTTTATGAGATATCATATGGTTCGCTCAGAGAATCGAAATATCTTTTATACTTTTCCCATAAAATAAATTTCATTACTAACGAAGAATATAGAAAAGGCTTTGAATTAAGTGAAGAAATTGGCAAAATGCTCTGGTCGGAAATAACCAAACTTCAGAATAGTATAGATTACACAAATAAAAATAAAACTCCAATAATTAAGTGATTTTTTGTTTTCTGTGATTTTATGAAATTTACTGATTTATTCCAAGAAACATTTTTCGCCATTTTAGCCAATAAGGTCCGTTCCGGCCTGACTATTTTGGGTATTGTCATCGGCATCGGCTCAGTCATTGCCATGGTTTCCATCGGCCAGGGTTCAGCCAAGTCCATTACCGACCGTGTTGAATCTCTGGGCACCAACTTATTGACTGTTATGCCTGGATCGCAAAGAGGACAACTAGTTCGCGGCGGTATAGGCTCGGCTACTACTCTAGCCTTGGAAGATGCTGAAGCGATTAAAACTGTCAGCGGCGTTAAAACAGTTGCCCCAACAGTTAGCACTCGCAAACAGATTACTATCAAAGGTAGCAATACCAATAGTTCTATTTACGGCATTGACGCCAGTTATTTTTCTGTCAAATCAATCACCATGGAGCTCGGTAGCCCGTTTACCGAAATACAAATCAAATCAAAAAACAAAGTCGCTATTATCGGCCCGACCACTCGTGATACTTTGTACGGTGAAGGCTATGATCCGGTCGGTCAAAAAATTCGAATTGACGGCCAGGAATATACCGTGATTGGCGTTACTGAGAGTAAAGGTGGCACTGGCTTTGGCAGCTCTGACGATTTGGTTTACGTTCCTCTTGGTACTGCCCAGCAATATCTGATCGGCAACAGTAAACTTAGTAATATCAGCGTGGAAGTGATCAGCGCGGAATTGATGGATTCTACTGAAGAGGCGATTTCCGCTTTATTACTACAACGCCACAATATCAGCGACGCCGCCAATGCCGACTTTAGCATTATGAATCAAGCCGATATGCTCTCCGCTATGACTGATATGACCAGTACTTTGACTTTACTCCTTGGCTCCATCGCCGGCATTTCCCTCATTGTTGGCGGTATTGGTATTATGAATATGATGTTAACTACTGTCACTGAGCGCACTCGTGAAATCGGTCTGCGCAAAGCCATTGGCGCCAAGCGTGGTGATATCAGTCTGCAGTTTTTGGCCGAAGCAGTCACCCTGACTTTTATCAGTGGTATTATTGGTATTTTACTCGGCTGGCTCTTGAGTTATCTTGTTGCCAGATTTGGCAGTATCACCACGAGCATCTCGCCCCAGTCAGTTATCCTGGCTTTTGGTGTTTCCGGCGCCATCGGTATTATTTTTGGTTATTACCCAGCCCGCCGTGCTGCCAAGTTAAATCCGATTGAAGCCCTAAGATATGAATAACAATTTCCAAATCCCAATTTCCAATTTCCAAATAAATTCCAATAATCAATTTCCAATTAGCCAAATTAATATTTTGAATTTGTAATTTGGGGTTTATTTGGAAATTGTTTCTTAGCGATTGGAGCTTAAAAATTAATCATCGCAATATGAAAAAAAATCTACCCATCGTAATTGCAATTGTAGCTCTCGTGGCCGCCGGTTCTTTCTATGGTGGTATGAAATATCAAGCCAGTAAAACCCCCTCTCGCGGCCAGTTCACCGGCGGTCCAGAAGGCATGTTTGGCCCAGGTGGCGCGAATCGCGCCGGCAATAGTAGTATGAGCTTTATTAACGGCGAGATAATCAGTAAAGACGATCAGAGTGTTACTGTCAAATTAAACAATGGCGGTTCCAAAACAGTTTATTATTCCGCCTCTACCACTATCGGCAAAATGGCCACTGGCACTCCCGAGGATTTATCTGTTGGTGCTCCGGTTATGATCACCGGAAAATCCAATACTGACGGCAATGTTACCGCCGAAAGTATTCAAATCCGAAACGGCCAGGAACCTATCAGAGCAGGTGCGCCAGCGCCAACTCCCCAACAGTAAATATTATTTATTTTCAACAAAACCACCCTTTGGTGCACGAAGGGCGGTTTTTATTTGGCTTGTTGGGTTACTTGCCAGAAATGTTGCCAGCAGGTAAAATTAACTTACTTATGTTTGCCAAATCAAAAATTTTTGTCGGCCGGATAATCTTGGTGATTATTTGTATTACCCCTCTCGTTTTTTGGCTGCTACTTGAACCACTTGGCCGTCGCTTTTCTGATTTGAATTCCACCCTGACCAGTCTGGGCCAGATTTTCGCCCTGCTTGGTTTTTCACTTTTTGCTATCGTGATTATGCTCGCCGCTCGGCTAAAATTTGTTGAAGACTATTTTCACGGCTTGAACCGCGTTTATATCAATCATCATTTTTTGGGCGGTGTCGCTTTTATTTTATTGCTCTTCCATCCGCTGTGGCTGACAGCCAAATATGCTGTTGCGTCGAGCTATAGTGCCGCGCTTTTTCTTTTGCCCGATTTGCATAATCCGGCCAAAACGCTCGGCGGCACGGCCTTGGGATTGATGCTTGTTTTATTGATCATTACTTTTTATTTGTCATTAAAATATCATGTTTGGAAATTATCGCATAAATTTTTGGCCCTGGCTTTCACTATCGGCTTTACGCACATGCTGCTCATTCCGAGCGATGTCTCCCGCCACCCAGGCCTGAAAATTTATATGGTTATTCTGGCGGCCGGCGCTTTTTTTTCAATTTTGTACCGGGTTCTATTTTCCCGTGGGCTAATCAAGAAATATCATTACTCAATCGTAGCTATCAACAAATTAAATCGCGGCGTTATTGAAATAGTCATGAAACCGGCGGCGAATGAACGGCTGGAATTTCAGCCCGGCCAGTTTGCTTTCTTTAGTTTTATTGCTCCCGGCCTGAGCCGTGAATATCATCCTTTCTCCTTTACCTCTAGTCCCGCTGAGGAGTTATTGAAAATTATTGTCAAAGCTCTGGGTGACTTTACCGTCACCCTCAGTGATAAATTGAAAGTCGGTTCGCCAGTTTTTATCGAAGGTCCTTTCGGCCGGTTTGTCTCTCATGGCCAAAAACAAATCTGGCTGGCTGGTGGTATCGGCGTTACGCCGTTTATTAGCATGGCCCAAAATATTCCCACTACTACAGAAGTTGATTTTTTTTATTCGGCCATTAGCGAGACTGATTTACTCTGGCGAGAAGAATTAATCTCACTCTCTTCCGCTCAAAAAAATTTTCATTTTTTCCCTCACTTTTCCAGCACGGCCGGGCATTTGACCGCGGAGATGATCAAAAGCAAGAGCCAAAATTTTATAGCCAAAGAAATTTTCATCTGCGGTCCTCCGCCCATGATGAGATCTTTAAAAAAACAATTTATTAATTTAGGTGTTTCTTCACACAACATCCATACGGAGGAATTTAGCTTATGATAAAAAAATTTGTTTCTGCCGGCTTATTTATTTTTTTCGCCGTAGTCGTGGCTGTATTAGTTGCTGGTTTGGTTTTTTATGATCGTCAGAACCAAACCGCCAAACCGCCAATCGTAAATCAGCCAATTTCTGACAGCGTGGACCCTGCTCTGACCGCCCAAGAGATCGCCAAACACGCCAGTGTCACTGATTGCTGGGGATTATTGATGGGGCTGTTTATAATGTTACTCCTGCCATTGCCGGTCACTCTGGCGGAGCTGAAGCCATTATTGCCGCTTGTGGCACAGACGCCACCCAGACTTTTAGCACCAAAGGAGATAAAAACATGCCGCACTCCAAAGGCGCCAAGGAAATAATGAAAAATTATTATTTAGGCAACCTGGTGGTAGCGCCGGTTAAATAATTTATTTATTCGTTAAACAAAAACTATGCATTCAAAATATGTCATCATCGCGCTTCTGGTCGTCATCGCGTTGATCGTCTTGGCCTATATTTTTGTCCCTAGCCCAGATGACAAAACGTCCCTGACCAATACTGCCGCCGAAAGTTCCGCCGTCGTGGATGAAAAGACCACGCCAGCCGATAGCGTCAATATGGACCCAAACAATGACGCCGCTTTGAGTTCTCCTGAACAATTAACTGATAATCCTATGGAATTAAAAATAGAAACTATTACCCCGGGTCAAGGCGAAGTGCCAATTGCCGCTGGCCAGACCGCTGTTGTGCATTACACTGGCTGGTTGACTGATGGCACTAAATTTGACTCCAGTGTTGACCGCGGCGAGCCATTTGAATTTATTGTCGGCGCGGGAGCTGTTATTGCCGGTTGGGATCAGGGAGTTCTCGGTATGAAAGTCGGGGAGAAGCGCAAGCTGACCATTCCCTCGGACTTGGCTTATGGCGACGCTGGCGTCGGTCCTATTCCTCCCAAAGCCACTCTTGTTTTCGAAGTCGAACTCTTGGGTATTAAATAGTGTTATACTAAATACTTAATACTAAATACTTAATACCAAAAATATGGACACTCAACCCAAAAAATTATATCGTTCCACGACCAGTAAAGTCATCTTCGGCGTCTGCGGCGGCTTGGGCGAATATTTTGATATTGACCCCATCATTGTCCGCGCGCTTTTTGTGATTTTCGCGCTCATGGGCGGGGGAGCGATCATCCTCTATTTACTGCTCGCCCTGATCATCCCGAGCGACAACCCGGCTGTCAGCTCCAGCCAGGAAGTCAAAGATTTTGCTCACGACCTCGGCGCCAAAGCCCAGGAGATTGCCAGTGAATTCAAAAGAGAAAAACCAGCCGCTAGCAATTCCCGCAGCTACTTCGGGTTGATCATCGTTTTGATTGGTGTATTTTTCCTGCTGAAAGAACTCCTGCCCTGGCCCATGCATTATTATTTCCCCTGGTTTCGTTGGGATCTTTTCTGGCCGTTGCTCATTATTCTCGCCGGTATCTATATCATGGTCAAAAAAACCAGAGTTTAATCAAAGACAAAACAAAGGCGACGCGCCTGCCCGCCACGCTATGCGCTAGCATTGCGGACAGGTCGACGTGTCGCCTTTTATATTTGGTCTTATTCCCCAATCACCATTCCCATCGCCCAAATCAGTACTATCCCCGCCACAAACCACATCGTCTGTCTGGTGATTTTTTTACTATCCGTTTCGTGATGAATTATGGGAATCAAATCCGCCATGGCCAGATAAATAAAATTACCCGCCGCAATAGCCAAAAGTATTGGCGTGATCTGCCACTCTCCGGCAAAAAAATAGGCGAGTGTGGCTCCGAGGATTGCTGTTATAGCAAAGAGAAAATTGTAAAAGTAAATTTTTTTTATTGATAATCCAGCAAAAGACAGGACTCCAGCATCAGATAGCTCTTGGGGGATTTCATGCACCACGACCGCGACCGTGGTCAGAAATCCGAGCCTGACATCCACCATAAAAGCAGAAGCCAAAACCACGCCGTCCACAAAATTGTGCAGCCCGTCGCCAAACAGATTGAACCAGGCCAGGTGATGGTGCTTTCCTTCCTGACAATTATCATGCTGGCAATGATGCCAGTGGAAAATCGTTTCCACCAAAAATAAAATCAAAATAGTCATTAAAACCGTCAGCCCGAGATTTTCCGGTGTCAGCCCTTCATTCAAAGCTTCCGGGACAATATCCAGCCAGGTCACGGCCAAGAGTACTCCAGCTGCCAAGCTGATCAGCCCGCCGATTTTTTTATACATGCCAGTCTGGAAAAACAAAAAAATCGCCAAGACCGAAATTAGACTGACGACGAGCGTTGAGATGATGATTAAAAATAGTATCATAGAATTATGTTGTAGGGGCGTATGGCCATACGCCCGGATAATTTGTAGGGGCAGTAGAACCGCCCAGTTGAAACCGTCTAACCTTGAAATTATAGCATAATTCAAAGCAGTCGGCGAGATAAGTGAATTAAGTAAAATAAGTTCAAAAAAATATGGCTCTACTAGAAAATCGCAAAGCCATATTCTTCAAAAAATTACTTTATTTTTCCCCAGTTAGAACATCTCTTAAATGTTCATAAATTTTTTTGGCCATCTCTTGGTTGTTTCGCAAGCCGACATCAAAAATTGGATAATTATCAATAAAGACTAAATCGCGTTGTGCTATAACATGAATCTTGCCAATATTGCAGTCAATGGTAGGCATATCTCCGTCGTCCTTTTCCTCAATATTAGATGTTTGTAAATTACTCATTTCTTTAACTGATTTAATACCTAATATGGTTTTTATCTTTTCATCAATTTTAAACTCCTTAAATAACTCCGCACGTTTTTTATCCAAGGTCATATCCTCTCTCAATATACATATCTTTCTTAGGCGCTCATGAATTTTTGTGGCTATTTCTGGATTGCCAACCGCCTCATCGTCAATCAAGACTGCATAAACGCCGTTCGTATTTTTTGTTTTAACATGAATCTTGCCAATATAACAGTCAATAGTGGGCATATCTCCGCCGTCCTTTTCCTCAATATTAGATGTTTGCAAATTGCTTATTTCATTATCTGATTTGATGCCCAGTACTGCATCTATTTTTTGATCAATCCCTTCAAGTAATTCTGCTTTATTTTTTTGTCCTTCGCTATCAATTCCATTTCTTAACACTGCTTCTTCTTGGGCGTCAGTTTTCATTAGACCCAATTTTATTTCACTAAAAGTAATTTTATTATTCGGATCCTCCGCCTTTATTCTACTCAATTCTTCTGCCGCTCTCGAGACTAATTCCAGGCCATATTGTACTCTTTTACCATCGACTATTTCGTCAATTTCGTTTAGACTTCTGCCAATTTCCCCCGGTGATTTTCTGGGCATATTTTTTCCTTTTAATTCCAATGATATTTCCTCGGTTGGAATTTTAATTACCATATCTTAATATTACCCCAATCACCATTACTGTCAAATACCAAAGGGAATAAACAAAACCGCTCCTCAGGGCGGCTTTATTCATAAATCATAAATCCTAAATCCTATTTTTTGCCTTTTTCCTTTTTCCTTTATTTAAATCCCCATCGCATTCCGATACTGTTCCGTCTTCTGCCAGCTCTCCCAAGGAATTGTCGGGTGTACAGTCACTCCGCCCAGCTGGATCGCTTTCGTTATCGCTTCCACCGGATAATGCCCATAAATATAGGCTCGGATCAAAGTCTGCCAATTTTTGTCGCTGATTTTGACCACGCCCATTTTCTGGCGGATCAAATTTTTCAATTCATTACCTTTGGCTGTTTCCTGGCTGGTCGTCAGCTTCGGTCGGTAGTAGAGTGCCGCTTGCAATTTGGCACTGCCGGCGATGAGCGGGTCATAACCGTATTTCAATTCCACGTCATCATTATAACCGTCACCATCAGTATCTTTTTTATTCGGATTAGTATAAATTTCTTTTTCATAGCCGTCAGATAAAGTATCGCCATCAGTATCTTTCAATTCAGCCGCGATTGTCACTGACGCGTTTTGAGTGTCGGTTGCTTTGGCCGTTGCTTTGGCTGCTTCATTCGGACTGAAAGTCCGGAAAGTATATTCGGTTGTTTCTTTTCTTTTGTCATAAAAACTCTCATAACATTCCAGCTTGTAATAATAAACCGTGGCCGGTTCCAGTCCGGTCAAAGAAATCGAATGTTCTACCACTCGTTCTTTGTTATTAGCCTCCAGCTCTTTGTTATAATCACCGGACTTCAGGCCGTAGCGGATTTTGCATTTGGCGATCATGTTCGTGCGCCAACTCAAGTTCACTCCAGTGGTAAATACCCTGGTCGGGTCAGCGTCTATTGGCCGGATATTATCGATCACCAGCTCGGTTTTGTTGGACAAAGATGTCCCTGTTCGGAATTGGATGGTCGTGTCGGTTTTATTCTGATCGCGGTCTTCGGCAATAATTTTAAAATAATATTTTTGGTCAGTATCCAGATCGCCGATTATTTTTTCGTGTCTGATTCTAAAATCTCCGTCGCCTGAGCCGCGGTTCAGATTATTCGGGTCAGTGCCGAATTTTATCTCCGCTTTGGTTTCCTCATTGGTTTCCCACTCCAGGGCAATGGCGTCTTTGGTGGATTGCAAGACTGTGGCTGAGACAAATTGCGGCGCTAGGGTATCAGGCATGTCCTTGGTAGAAAAAGTTTGTAGAAATAATTCTTTACTCTCATTTGCCCTATTGACCGCCGTTATCTTGTAATAATAAGTCACGTCTCTTTCCAATCCACTCAAGGTTGTTTCATGATTATAATCATAGACGCCATATTCCAGACTTTTATCCAGTTTGTCAGCGCTTTTGCCATAATAAATATAAGCCTTGGTCGGCTCCTCAAAAGTGTCCCAACTGATTTTGGCCGTGCCATTTCTGATCGCGTAAACATAAACATTACTAAAACTGATTTCCGCTTGAGTTGGTGATGCGCCAGTGAGTGCAATTGATATAAGAATTGTTAGATAAATAGCTTTTTTTCTCATAAAATTGAGGTTATAAATTACTGCTTTTATTATTGCATATTTTAGCCATTTTGTCAACCATTGTTAATTACACTTGACTGTAAAACAAACCACCTCACTATGTATTAATATTCCATATCATCCAACCAAAATTATGAGCCGCCGCGCCTAAATTTTTCCCCAAGGTTTGTTGATTATCATTTTTGTGGTATAATAATTTTAAAGAAGTTATCAACATCCTTTCTTTTTTATAAAATATGAAAAAGAATCAAAGAGGTTTCACTTTAATTGAACTCTTGGTGGTCATCGCCATCTTCGCCCTCATGGCCAATATCACCATGATCTCTCTTAATAATGCCAAGCGTGAATCGCGCGACACCAAGAGAATGTCTGATATCAATCAGCTCCGTTCCGCTCTCCAGCTTTATAGTATGGAAAAAATGACTTATCCTGATGGTGATGTCATCGCCCTGGGTGTGCCAGAGCGCGCCACTCTAGATAGTCGCGGCTGGGCTCCTAGTCCGCCCACTGCTCCTGTCTATATGCCGATCGTACCCCGCGACCCCAAGCAAGTGAATTTACCTGATAACCCCTGCAAGGACAATGCTGACAGTCCTTGCGATTACAGCTATACCTTTTTTTCCGCTGATAGCTATGTCATTTATTTCTATCTGGAAGACGACCTGAATAATATGGCCGCCGGCCTGCACCGCGCCACCAAAGACAATATTTATTAGCCGATTATTATCTTCACCCCTCTTACCAAAAGAGGGGTTTTTGGTATAATAAAGACAAGAAAATCAAGCTCCAAGATACAAGATACAATTTTCAAATAATATCCAATATTAAAATTACCAATAGTTTGCTATGGATTGCTTGCCTCCCCATTATGATCTGGAAGAAAGAACTACTCATTTTGCCAAAAGGGTTGTTGGATTGTGTGTGGCTCTGCCCAAGAATGAAATTAATCGCCCGTTAATCAGCCAGGTAATTAGATCAGCTGGTTCAATAGGGGCTAACTACAGAGAGGCCAATGATGCGCTAGGAGACAAAGATTTTATTCATAGAATAAAAATTGCGCGTAAAGAGTGCAAAGAAACACTGCATTGGCTGGAAATTGTAGAAGAGGCCAATCCAGTGCTTGTCATGAGGATGCAGAATTTAAAACAGGAAGCGGTAGAATTGAAAAATATTTTATCATCAATTATTATCAAAAAGGGAAAGAAGTAGTGATTTAAAGTTGAAATTTACAATTTATCCTAGGACATGTCATTCACGAATGACTGTGTCGAGCGACAGGATTTATTTGGAAATTGTATCTTGTTTTTTGGAAATTGTACTTGTATATTTATGACCAAATCCGAAGCCAAAATTCGCATTCAAAAGCTCAAAGACCAAATGGCGGATATTGATTACCACCATTATGTTTTGGACGAGCCAATAGTTTCTGATGCCGTGCGTGATTCGCTCAAGCGAGAATTAAAATCACTGGAAGATCAATACCCCGAATTTATTACTTCCGACTCTCCCACTCAGCGCATCGGCGGCAGGGCCCTTGGTAAGTTTGCCAAAATCAAACACTCCATCCCCAAATATTCTCTGGACGATGTTTTTTCTTTTGATGAAGTGCTGGAGTTTGACGCCCGCGTCAAAAGATTTTTGGAGTTACCAGCCGCTACCGACATTGCCTACACTTGCGAATTGAAAATCGACGGCCTCAACATGACTTTTATTTATGAACAGGGTTTATTCAAAAAAGCCGTGACTCGGGGTGATGGCATTATTGGCGAGGATGTCACCCACACTGTTAAAACCGTCAAAAGCGTTCCTCTGAAATTAAAGCAGCCAGTTGATATTGAAGTTGGCGGTGAAGTCTACATGCCCATCAAAAGTTTTGAAGCCCTGAATAAATTTGCGGCCAAATCTGGTGAGGCCCTTTTTGCCAATCCGCGTAATGCTGCTGCCGGCACTGTGCGCCAGCTCGATCCGCAAGTCGCTGCCAGCCGCGATTTGCAAGCGTTCTTCTACGCCGTCTATTCGCCAACCGAGAAAAATATTACCGCTCAAAAAGACATTTTAGAATACTTGCGCGCGCTCGGTTTCCGCGTGGAACAGCATTTTTCTTTATTCAAAAATATTGCCGCGGTCAAAAATTTTTTGGTCAAAGCCGACTCTCTCCGCGCGTCATTGGATTTTCAGATTGACGGCGTAGTGATTAAGGTTAACGATCTAAATTACCAGGCGCGCCTTGGCCGGACTGCCAAATGCGTGCGCTGGGCCGCTGCCTACAAATTCGCGGCCGAAGAAGTGACCACCGTAGTGGAAGACATTCAGGTGCAAGTCGGCCGGACCGGTGTTTTGACCCCGGTTGCCCACTTGAAACCCGTTTTAGTAGCCGGTTCCACCGTTTCTCGTGCCACCCTGCACAATGAAGATGAGATCAAAAGACTCGGTGTGAAAATAGGGGACACGGTCATCATTCAAAAAGCCGGCGATGTCATCCCCGATATTGTTAAGGTACTAGAAAAAATGCGCACCGGCCACGAACGTGATTTCAAAATGCCGAAAAACTGCCCAGTCTGTGGCTCGGCCGTCACTCGTGTCGGAGCAGAGGTCGCCCATCGTTGTACCAACAAAAATTGTTATGCCCAACAGCGGGAAAAATTATATCATTTTGTTTCTCGGACGGCCTTTGATATTGACGGGCTCGGCCCGAAAATTATCGACCAGCTTTTAGATAGTGATTTGATCAAAGATGCTGCTGACATTTTTACCCTCACCAAAGATGATTTGGAACCCTTGGAACGTTTTGCCGAAAAATCAGCTGACAATCTGCTCACCGCCATCACCAAAGCCAAGCATATTGCTTTAGCCAAATTTATTTTTGCTTTGGGTATCAGAAATATTGGTGAGAAAACCGCACGCGATCTGTCCGCCCACTTTACGACTTTGGAGAAAATTAAATCCGCTGATCTGGCCGAATTATTGGCCGTGCCCGAGGTTGGCCCGATTGTGGCCGAGAGTATTTTTGAGTGGTTTCACGATAAGAATAATTTAAAGTTTTTGGATAAACTCTTGGCCAATGGCATTAAAATAGAAAAATTAAGCGCGGCGTTAGTTGGTGGTAAATTCAAAGGCCAGACCTTTGTTTTGACCGGTACTCTGGATTCCCTGAGCCGCGAAGCAGCCAAAGCCAAAATTATCGCCCTTGGTGGCGAGACTTCTGAATCAGTTTCCGCCAAGACCAGCTATGTGGTCGCTGGCGCCAATCCTGGCTCCAAATTAGCCAAAGCAGAAAAGCTGGGTGTTAAAGTTTTGGACGAACAGGAGTTTTTGAGATTAATAAAATAGGGGTCACAGACCCCATAGAAATATTCCCAGCCGTCTTTGACGGCGTATCAAAAAAGAAAAAGCCCTTGTTCAATTTCCGAACAGGGCTTTTTTTGTGAAGACGGCAGGGATCGAACCTGCGACCTCCGGCTGGGGCCGGTGCTCTACCAACTGAGCTACGTCCGCCATGGGGGTTTGGCGCCAGGTCACCCCCACTTTGCCATCTCCTAGTCCTAGAAGATGGTTTTAAATTTAGGTGCGATACTCCCTCCAGACCAGCCAGTCTCGGCTGTTAAATACCTCCGTGGAAATAGGAGTATCACACCGTTTTGAGCGGGCGACATGATTCGAACCTGCGACTGGGGACTTGGCAAGTCCCCATTCTAACCGCTGAATTTACGCCCGCTTTTTTGTGTTAATTTTATAGTGAGGGCGACGGGACTCGAACCCGTGATAGACAACGTGTAAGATTGCCTATTTATAACCTTTACGCCCTCGGTTTATTTTTGCTTCTCCTATCTTATAAATTTTGCTAACTTTTGTCAATCTTTGCCAAATCACCAAAAAATGCTAAAATCATATTATCTTTATTCTTGTATTTTTATATTCTTGTTTTTTTATTTTTATGTCCCTCGATATCCAACAAATTGACCATCTCGCTCATCTTGCCCGCCTGGATCTGACCGCAGGGGAAAAAGAGTTGTATGCCAGCCAGCTGGCGGCTGTTTTTGATTATTTCCAAAAACTTCAAGCAGTTGACACTACCGGCCTGGAACCCATGAGCCAGGTGATTGAACTTCAAAATATTTTTTACGCTGATGACATTACTAGCCACCCGGAAGTCAGCCAGCAGAAAATCATTGACAACGCGCCAGCTCAATCTGGCCGTCATCTCAAAGTCAAAAAAATATTATGAGTGATTTAAATAAATTAACCATCACCCAAGCGGCCGCTGGTTTGCGCGCCAAAGAGTTTAGCTCCGCTGAATTGACCCGCGCTTGCTTGGATCAGATTGAAGCCTCTGAACATCGTCTTCACGCTTTTATCAATGTTTTTCCCGAGGTTGCCTTGTCTGCCGCCGAGAAAATTGATGCCGCCCTCGCCAAAGGTGATGAATTATCACCACTCGCCGGTATTCCCTACGCGGCCAAAGACAATTTTTGTACGGAAAATTTACTCACCACTGCCGGCTCCAGGATTTTGAAAGATTATCTCCCGCCTTATGAATCCACCACCACAGCCAGATTAAAGAGTGTTGGTGCAATTCTCGTCGGCAAGACCAATCTGGATGAATTTGCCATGGGCGGCTCCACTGAAAATTCTGCTTTTTATCCCACCAAAAATCCGCGCGACGAATCTCGCGTGCCTGGCGGCTCATCTGGCGGTTCAGCCGCGGCAGTTGCTTCTGACGAAGTTATCTACGCGCTCGGTACTGATACTGGCGGCTCGGTTCGTCAGCCAGCTTCATTTTGCGGCGTGGTTGGTTTGAAACCCACCTATGGCCGCACCTCGCGCTATGGCGTGATGGCCATGGCCTCATCATTAGACACCATTAGTCATCTGACCAAAACAGTGGCCGATTCCGCCATTGTTCTCCAGACTATCGCCGGCCGCGACGACCATGATTCTACTACTGGCAATATTGCCCTGGACAATTATGCAGAGGAAATAAAAAAACCAGTCACCGGTTTGCGCCTTGGCATGCCTCCGGAATATTTTGAAGCCGAGGGCATGGACCCCCAGGTGAAGGCAGTGATTCTCTCGGCGGTAAAAAAAGTTGAAGCCTTGACTGGCACCGCGGTTACCCCAGTCAAATTATCCGCGCCTGATTATGCCCTGGCTTGTTACTATCTGATTATGCCTTCAGAGGTTTCTTCCAATCTCTCGCGTTACGACGGGGTCAAATACGGTTTGTCCGTGCCCGGTTCGGATTTATTTGACACGTATCTCAAGAGTCGCGGCCAAGGGCTGGGCGCGGAAGTTAAAAGGCGGATAATTCTCGGCACATACGCTTTGTCACACGGCTATTATGATGCTTATTACAAAAAAGCCTGCGCCGTACGCTCCTTGATCAAACGTGATTTTGAGCAAGCCTTTGAGCAAGTTGACCTTATTCTTTCCCCGGTTTCTCCGACCGTTGCTTTCAAAATAGGGGAGAAGTCCAATGACCCTTTGCAAATGTATCTTGCTGATATCTTTACTATTCCCATGAGTCTCGCTGGCGTGCCGGCTATTTCCGTGCCTTGTGGTGTTGTTGCTGGTCTGCCGGTTGGCTTGCAAATCATCGGCCGCTGGTTTGATGAAAAAACCGTCTTGCGCCTCGCCCATCATTTTGAGCAAAGTAAAAATTAAGCGATAAAATAAATTTGTGTTTTTATCTGTTCTAATCCGTTCTGAATCTGCTATCATCTGTTGTTAATATCCAAAATTATTTAACAACAGATTTAAACAGACAGGAAACGGATGGCAACAGATAGCAAAATTTATTTTGGGTTTGAAAATTTAAAATTAAAAATTAAAAATTATTTTTATGACCATCAAAATATACTCCACTCCGATCTGTCCTTATTGCCATATGCTCAAAGATTATCTCAAGGGCAAAAATATTCCTTTTGAGGATATTAATGTCGCCACTGACGAGGCGGCTGCTGATGAAATGGTTGTCAAAAGCGGCCAGATGGGCGTGCCAGTCACCATCATCACCACTGATGCTGGCGAGGAAAAGGTCATTGTTGGTTTTGATAAAAGCCAAATCAACCAGCTCTTAGGAATTAACTAAAAAATTATGGACAACCTTACTCCCGTTGCCGCACCCCCCAAAAAAAATACTCACCAGACACTCTTTATATTTTTGTTTGGCCTAGTTTTGGGCATCGCTATTTTTTCCAGCTACCATTATTATCAGTTGGCCCATCGCATGGACAATCAAAATTATGAGTCCACAGAGCCCACTCCGGTTTTTTTTAATATCAGTGAGGAGGATCATATCTGGGGCGCCAAAGACGCCAAAGTCACTCTGGTAGTTTTCAGCGATCTGGCCTGCCCTTATTCCCGCGAATATTTTGCCAATCTACAGGAACTTATGAATACCCGCGCTGATCAGATGCGCATTGTCTGGCGTCATTTGCCAGTCAGCTTGAATAATGTCGCTTCTGTCTCTGCCGCCATCGCCGCCGAGTGCGCTGGTGAGCAGGGCAAATTTTTTGAATATATTGCCGAACTTTATCCCCATCAAGATCAATATGGCCCAGAGTTTTATGCCGCTAGCGCTAGCGAGCTGGGTTTGAATGTTGATAATTTTTCCGCCTGCGTTTCTAGCGGTAAATATGATACCAAGATCGAAGCTGATTATAATGAAGGTCTGGCCAAAAATATCGCTGGCACCCCAGCTAGCTTTTTGGACGGCCGTTATCTCCCCGGCGCTCTGCCCTTGAGCCAGCTGGAAGCCCTGATTGATCCGCTCATCAAATAACTACGAATTTTTAGTTTTATAATTTTTAAATAAATTCTAATTTTTAATGTTTAAAAATTTAGATTTAAGTTTTATTTATAAAATTAAAAATTAAAAATTATTTTTGATTAAAATGTCCTCTCCTATTTTATATGACTTTGGCCCGATTTCTATCCACTGGTACGGCTTTTTAATCTCACTTTCCATTATTATCGGTTATCTGCTCGGCCAAAAATTATTCCGTCGCTACCAGCTGCCAGGCCAATTGTTTTTTGACCTGGTTTTTTATCTGGTTATTTTTGGTTTGCTTGGCGGTCGCCTGTGGCATGTTTTATCCGAGCTGTCCTACTATCAAAAATTTCCCCTAGCAATTTTCCAAATCTGGCAAGGCGGCCTGGCTATTCATGGCACCATTATCGCCGGCATTGCGGTTTTGTATTTTTATTACCGTCGCCACCATCAGGCCCTGCATAATATTTCTTGGCAAATCCTCCTTGACATCTTCTCACCCCTGATCGTTCTCGGCCAGGCGATCGGCCGCTTTGGCAATTATTTCAATCAAGAGCTTTACGGCCAACCGACCAATTTACCCTGGGCTATTCCCATTGATGCCGCCCACCGCTTGCCCGGCTGGGAAAATTTTTCTTTTTTCCACCCGATATTTTTGTATGAAAGTTTGTGGTGCTTTTTGATTTTTATATTACTAATATTTCTGCACCGTCGCAGATTATCCAATTCATACGAACCTACAACCCTACAACCCTACCAATCTGGTTTAATTTTTTTTCTTTATTTAATCTCATATTCCCTCGGCCGTTTCCTGATCGGTTTTCTGCGTATTGATCCCCAGGCCAGCTGGTTATCGTTAAGATTAGATCAGTGGGTGAGTGCCGTACTTATTTTAGCCAGCGCTGCTTATTGTATTTACTTTTTCTACTGTCGCCAGCGTCTTGTAAAAAGTAATTAAACATCTTTCCTTTCCCCTCCTCTTTGAGGAGGGGGTAGGGGGTGGTGGGAGACTTCCTCTATGCGTTTAACTCACAATCTAAACAAGTTTAAACCACTTAGGAAAAAATTAAGGAACGAA
>JAKLID010000020.1 GCA_022709795.1 Patescibacteria group bacterium
GTGCTGTAATGCCACGTATAGGATGCTTTGAGGGCGGCTCGCCCGATCCCGCCTACGGCGGGAGCCATCCAGGGTAGGCAGCAAGATCACGGCAGTAATGCCGGGGCCAGATAAATGATAGTTTAGAAACAGAATCCGGCTTATGACTGGCTGGGACATAAAAATATCCACCAAATCGGTGGATATTTTTAATTATAAAAACCGCCAGCTAAACCTAACCGGCGGTTTTCTTCTTTAAAAACGTTTCAGACGCTTAGATGCTCAAAAACCTCCAACGCCCTTAATTTATCAGCCAAATCCTTCTGCCGATCCTTAATCCAAGCTACTTGGTCCTGTAGATATTGTTTCGGGTTTATGATCAGATAATCAATACTCTGATCGCGCAATATTTTTTTCGCAATCATGAGAACCTGATCTCCGGCATAGACAGAATAGTCCGGTTTCCCCTCCCGCAAAAAATATATCTTGACCGCCACACCTGATGCCGGCAAAGAGGCGAAACTAGACATATCACAGAGCCATTTCCTGACCCGCCGCCGACTCTGGATTATCCACCCAGATAACCAGATAAATATGGCAACGAAAAACAAACCAACCGCTGCTAGTACCCAGTTATGCTGCAACTGGGCTAAATACAGGCATACTATAGCCACCGCTAGGAAAATAGTCAAAGCGACTATATGCGGCCGTACCCGACATTCCCGCAGATCAAAGGTGTTAGTTTCTCTTTTCATTACACCTTCCTCCTATTTATGTTTTTTGCCTTAAGTGGATTATTTTTATCTCTATTTTATATCTTAATTTATATCTTCAACTTACTCTTTCCTAGCCCAAAGTCAACACATTTGTCCTACCTACCTCCCTACTTCCCTACCTTCCTACCCACCTGTTTCCCTTCAACTACAATTAACGCGTGTAAATCCTGATAAACCTCAAACTTCCTCGGCAAATTTTTCTCAAATAACTTCCTCAAGTATTCATAATCCAACTTATACGTTGGCTCCAAGTTTAACTTGGAGCTCTGATGCTGGAACCAGCCGCGCGCTTTCACAAGCCGCCTCGTATACTCATCAATCACAAACACTGGCATATCCAAGGCATACAACAAAATGCTATCAGCGGTTTCCGGTCCTACGCCTTTTAGTTTTAAAAATTCCCGCCGCAACTCGTCTGTATTATTTCCCCTTGTTTTTTTCTTTCCCCTCCTCAGTTGAGGAGGGGGTAGGGGGTGGTGCTGGTAAATATTGTAATTAAATTCCATCAGCCTCCCCACTCCCCCACTCTCCACAATAAATTTTGCCACGCCCTGCAAATATTTCGCCTTCATCTTATAAAATCCGCTGGGACGGATTAATTCTTCTAATTTTTCTATTTTTAATTCTAAAATTAATTTCAGCGAGCACACTCTTGCCCGCTTTAGATTTTCCATCGCTTTATTTACATTTTGCCAATTAGTGTTTTGGGTTAGAATCGCGCCAATGATCACTTCTTCTCTTTGCCTGATGGTCTTCGGCCGTCGACACCACAAGCCCCACTGGCCAGCTGGCGCGCCATGCTTTCTTAATAATTCATGATAGAGAGATAAGTGCTGATTCATAATCGTCAAACACCGTCATTGTCATCCTCGGGCGACCCCGCTGTATCTTCGGGGACGACCCGGGGATCCAGACAAAAAAACAAAAAGAAAAAAATTTATCAAAATAATAAGGTTATGGATCCCCGGATCCGTCCCGCAGTAGCGTGACGGTCCGAGGATGACAGTGATTATTTACTATAATAAATCATCACCGTCCCCGTGACTACCAAAATCAAAGCCACAATTTTCAACCACAAATTTTCTTTATTCAATTCCTCCTTCAAAATTTTTGGTGCCTTGAGTGATAAAAATATCGTCATTATGAAAACAAAAATCACTTGTACGCCGGTCAAAGAAGAAACCAAAGCCACCGGTCCCAAAGATAATGCCAGCATGTTCAATAATATCGCGCCCAAATCCAAAAAATTTATACCCACAATCGTTGCCCAATCATGTTTTTTTAATTCAGACCGCAAACCCTCAAAATCTTTTCTATTTTTTACTGACATCAAAAATACCGGCGCTAAAAGCATAATAAAAATATTCACCCACAGCCAACCAGACAGCGGATCAAAAATTCTGCTCACATAATCAAAAGTGACGGCGTAACCGGAATAAAGCAAACACGCCCAAAACATAATCAGCAAAGCCTTAGACCAACGCCATTGATTGGTCTTCCAATGAATAGAGGCCAGAATACCGCCGACAACCAAAATAATAAATGCCCAAGTCTGATTGTGGGTTAATGTTTCTCTAAACAAAATATAGACAAAGGTAAAATTAAAAATCGGGATCAATTGCCATAAAATATTGATCCGGCTGACTTCCTCTTTTTTGAGCGCGCTGACATAAAACACCGAACCACCCAAATAAAAAATCGCTGTTAAAAACAAAAGGCCCAAAGTTGGCCAATTGGGAATATCTATTTTGGTCAAAAAAAATATTGGCAATAAAAAAATATTCAGACAACCAGCCAGACATAGATAAACAAACGGATTTTTGATCCGGCCGGAAACCAAATATTTTTCACCAACATTCACTGACGCCCACAAAAAGCATGCGCCAATGGCCAAAAATAACCAATTCATTGTTATGTTTAAATGTTTAAATGTTTAAATGTCTTCTGGTACGCCACGAGCCCTCTCCCCAATATTTCCACCGCCTCTCGCAATTTTTTGCTCTCCAAGACATACGCCAATCTGATTTCATTTTTACCCAGCCCCGGCGTAATATAAAAATCTGCCATCGGCGACACCCAGACGGTCTTTTTTCGATGACTAAATTCTGTCAACATGAAGCGAATAAAATCTTCCGCGTCTTTCACTGGCAAACCCACCACCTGATAAAAAGCCCCTTGTGGTTGGTTGATGGTAATACCGGATATCTTTTTTAATTCCGTTTGTACCACCGCACTTCTCTTTTTATATTCAATTCTGATCTCATCAGTATATTTCCGCGCATTGCCGAGCAGCGCTGCTGTCACTAACTGGCCAATCGTTGGCGCTGACAATCTCGCCATGGCGATTTTCAAAATCGTTTGCGACCATTCAGCGTTCGTGGTCGCGATCACGCCCGTGCGCATACCCGGTATAGTAAAACGTTTGGACAAACTATCAATCAAAATCGTCCTCTCTTTGGCCCCGTTATAGCTCAAGATACTTTTGGTCTGACCGATAAAATTTATTTCCCGATAAGTCTCATCAGCAATGATTGCCAGATTATATTTTCTGGCAATATCAATAACTTCTTTTATCTCACGCGGTTGCCACACCTTGCCCGTCGGATTATCCGGGTTAATAATTAATATCGCCTTGGTTTTTTTGGTGATCAATCTGACTATTTCTTTGGCCCCCGGCAGTTGAAAATTATCTTTCAATTTCAAAGTCACTGGCCTCAATTTTACGTCCAGCAACGCCGCCAAAGCTTTATAATTGGTAAATAATGGCTCAAAAACAATTATCTCGTCTCCAGGGTCTGCCAGTGCCCAAAGCGCAAATTGAATCGCCTCGGACGCGCCCACCGTCGGAATAATATTTTCTTTTTCAAATTTCAAGCCTAACTTTTGATAATATTTTTGCCAAGCCGAGACACACAACTCAATCCCCGACGATGGCGCGTAATTAAAATTACTCAGCTTGGCCAATTTGGCCAGCGTTCGAAACAATGCTTGCGGCGGCATTAAGTCCGGATCGCCGATATTCAATTTCAAAACCTCAACCCCCTTTTTCCTCGCGCTTTCCGCCAAAGGAAAGAATTTTCTGATCGGCGAAGCGATTAATTTTTGCGCGCGTGAAGAAACTGTCTTCATATTATTTTATAAAATTCATAAACAATGCCCAGGGCAAAACAAAACATCATAGCTAGTATCCCTAAGCGCCGGAGACGACTGGCTTGACCAAGGCGGCCATAAATAGCGGCAATAAATATTCCGTCTATGGCGAGCATCACTGACCCGACAAAAGAAATAATCGTGATAAAATTATTGACTCCCAAAAAATACAAAATCGTCGGTACGCCAGCCACCGTCACTAAGGCCGTCATCGGACTAATTTTTAAATCATAAATCAACAGTTTGTTGAGCGCCAAGGCCAAAGTGATATACGAAGTAAAGGTGGTCAAAATACCAAGGGCTAATAAAATCTTCTCGATATCAGCTCCGACTATTCCAGTCAAGCCGCCCAAAGCCGTCGGATCAACTCCCGCCCCACTCACTCCGAGAATAATCGTGATAAATATGGCGTAAACAATCATCGCTGATAACCCTGCGGCAACAATTATTTTATTAATTCTTCTTTTGTCTCGTCCCATGACATCTTGGACATCAGGAATCGCTGAGGCCCCCCACAAAGAAAACAACACCACGCCATAAGGTAAGAAAAAATTCTTTGCCTGGCCACTGAGCGTCAAAATATTTTCCAGCCGCCAATGACCACTAACCTTCCAAATTAAAACCGCGAAGATCAGCGCCAAGGCTATAATGCCCCAGACTTCCAATTTGGCAATCAGTTTGTCGCCCTTCCAGATCAAAAACGCGCCGATGAGACAATACAAAATTACGTGCAGCCATTCGCCTTCGCCCAAATAGCCATTAAACAAACTATTGGAAAAATCCGCCCCCAAAATCACATAAGCCAAAATCGCACCCAGCAAACTGCCAATCGCCGTCACGGTCGCTACTCGGCCCCAAAATGAACCTAGATAAATCCTGGCCATGCCTGGCAGACGATGATGTCCTGGCGTCTTGATTGTTATCTCTCCCCAAAAAATATGAATTAGCATGGCGACCGCGCCCAAAAAAATAAAATAGGCCGCGACAGTCAAAAGTCCGGCCCGACTGGTGATATAAGGCAAAGAAAAAATACCGACTCCGATAATCGTGCCGGTCAGCATCGCATAGGCGTAAAAAGAATTTTTGACGGTTTTCAATAATAGCATAAGAAATTATATATTTTAATTTTCTCATTTTTGACATATTTTGGCAAATAAAAACCCAGGACTCCAGCCCGGGCAAAGAACCTTTAATATTCTCATTATGTAATACGCCAGCTAGCCTTTTGAAAAATTTTTAGTTTATCCTTTTCATTATGGCCTGATCGAGCTGATAAAGACGGGCCACACCATTTTCCAAAGCAAAATAGTGTTTAATATAAAAAACTAGCATCACGAGTAAAATGAGATTTAAAATTATCGTGCCCAGACTGGCAAAGGCCAGGGTTAATCCCAGAGCAATTAAATTGGCCAGAGCATAAGTCAGAGTGACCAGCAGATGTATAAGCCGCTCGTGTTGAAAATTTTGGATTTGCCGGTAGTGATAATTTAATAAATCTTTCAATTCAACGTTACTTTTATGACTAACTAATTCCTGTCTGATAAATTCTTCATGTTTTTTGAAATCACTAATGATGCTCATAAAATTATTTTGACTAACAATTGATGACTGTGAATCAAGTCTCTCCCCTACTTCCCCCAGTTTAAAACCGTGATGGAAAGCTGAAGCACGGTGGCGAAACTGACCCACAATAAATATGGGATATTGATATAGCTGACCCATTTGGCATAAGGATAAATGGCGATCAAGAGCCAGATCAGGGTGACCAAGACCAGAAGAATATCAATGGCGGCGAGCAAATTATTTTGCAGGCCAAACTGCAGTGGAGTAAAGGCGAGATTAAAAATGACATTCAAAATAAACGGCAGGAGTACGATGAAAGGAATTTTGCCTTTGGCAAATAGGTAGCCAACGTAACCGAAAGAAATAATAATGACGGCATAAAGCACGCTCCAGACCGGGCCGAAAAGCCAGGAGGGTGGCGCCCAGCTAGGCTTGATCAAGGTTTGATACCAAGTGTCGGTATTATTCATAAAAATATTTTAGTTGGTATGGGTTAATTTTCTCACTTTTGACATATTTTGGCAAATAAAAATCCAGCCGGCGTCGGCACCACTGGGAATTATTAATGACTTTAATTCTTCAAGCTATTTTAACTTCTCTTCATCTGGCTCAAAAGCGCATAGACACCAAGGCAGATCAAAAGAAAAGCTACGGACACGCCGGCCAATTCCGGAATAGTCATTCTCCGACTCCCGGCCAATAAATAAATAAAAACAACTTCACCGGAAATAAAGGCCAGGGCGATTATTTTCCGTAATTCTTTCTGCCAGTGATAACTGTTCAAAAATGGCGGGGCAACTTCTTCCAGCTCTGCCATTTTGGCCAAGGCTTCGGCAACTTTATAACCATTCTCGTCCAGCTCTGTCAGAAACGAGACAATATTTTTTTCAAAATAAATAAAATTGGGCAGATAATTCCAGCGGCTGGCCGGACTCAAAAACGAACTCAGAAATTGGTGCCAGGCATAAACCAGCCGGCCGACAAAAAAACGGGAAACAATCTTTTGTTTCTCCGCCTTGACTTGGAGGAAGACCGGCAAGCCGGACAATGATCGGCAGTCGTGCACGCTAAAAGAAATGGCCGGCTGCTTGGGGATTACTAGGTCATAGAATCTATGCTTCAGGATAATATTCTCCCTGGTAATTATGGTGTTTTTGCCCATGATTTCAGCTTACACCTTCCCTTGATTTTTGCAAATAAACCATTATTTCTCCAAAAATAAATCCCCTCTCCTGGTCAGGAGAGGGGTGAGGGTGAGGTTATTTGCCGCAGACATTGGTTGTGCTACACCGCAGATTACCATCGTCAGTATAACAATAGGTCCAGGCATCCGCGTCAGCATCCCTTATTTTCAGACAACCGGCGGTATCGGTATCACCAATTTCAACTGTTGAAGTAGCGGTCGAGTTGCCGTCACCGATGACAAAATCGCCAGTAGTAGTGGCCGTACCGCGGATATAAGTGTTACCCACTACTGTTAAGCGCTCCCCGTACCAACCGCCCGGCGTAGTTGTGGCAATACCAATCGCGCCACTAGAAAGCGAGGTACCTGTGCCATCAATGCCTTTGCCATAAAGTAGGTTACCGATATTTAAAATATTAGCGGAACTCACTGCTGGCGCATCAATATCATAACCAATGATAATATTATTAGAACCAGTGGTTAGATTATCAGCTGCTTTATAGCCAAGAGCAATATTTCCACTTCCTGTTCGAATATTTCTACCAGCCTGATAGCCAATCCAAGTGCTTGAGGCATTGGAATAATATGGGCTACCACCATCAGTCAAACCAGCTTCATAACCAACAGCAGTATTAGCAAAAGATTGAGTATAAGCTTGGCCCAGAGCATTAACGCCAACAGCCGTATTCCAAGAACCATTAACATTCCAATTAAGAGCATAATAACCCAAAGCGCTATTATTTGCTCCTGTGGTGTTTCCCATTAAAGATTCGTCGCCAATTGCTGTATTATAGCTAGCGGTCGTGTTAGCCATTAAACTTTCATAACCAACAGCAACATTGTTTGAACCAGTGGTATTACCATACAAACTTTCATCACCCAAAGCGGTATTGCTAGAACCAGTTGTATTATCACTTAAGTTATAATTACCAACAGCAATATTATATTTACCAGTAGTATTACTATAAAGTGTTTTATAGCCCATTGCTACGTTATTTTGACCTTTGGTATTATTATAAAGTGATTGATAACCAATACCAGTGTTCCAACTGCTATCCACCCCATCATTATTGCCATTGATAGCGTTATACATGGCTCGATAACCAATTGCTATATTACCTTGAGTGCTGGTGGCAACATAACCAGCTTGATAACCCAAAAAAGTGTTATAAGCACCAGCATTGCTCAGGCTGTTACCGGCTTGCGTACCAGCAGATAAAGAATAAGTGGTTGAGCTGGCCACAAAGACTCGCAAATCATTTTGATAAATTGCACTATTACCGCCCTGCAAAATATTACCAGTGACGGTAAGAGTAGAACTCAAGGTTGTCGCGCCGGTTACTGATAATGTCCCGCCGATAGAAGTATTATTACCCACCGTGGTGGCGGCGTTGGTTTCCGCAGCTATAAACACAAAGGCCAAAACCATGGCCAGCGCGGAAGAGCAAAAAAATATTTTTTTAAGCATAAGCATGGGTTGTTAATTATTTTATCTGTGTATATATAATAACACGAAAAAAGATTTTTAAAAAACTTGCCTGTTTATAAGTCAGGGTGGCTCTATTGGATCAACGAGTTATTTATTTACCTTTTTGTCATTAACCATGCTCTGACTAAGCGCAAAGTTTCAAAAGAATAAATCCCGTTTAAATATTCAAAAACCGGCGCCAAATAATCCATACCCAGGTCAGCAAAGGCAGCGGTAATTTCCTGGCGCTCTGATTCACCGGGTAAAAGGTAATCAATGTCTATTTTTTCGCCAGCGGCTAGTAAATTTTCTATATGCCGGATAATCGTACCCAAGGCAAAACCTAGTTCTTGGGCAATAGCGGGTAAGCTCATCTTTTGTGCTATTAACGCCTTGGTTTTTTCTTTATTCCTGCCGGCAACTTTTTTGCTTTTTCTCGGTTTTAAACTGGTTTCCCGCGCGAAAAGTTGGTGCCTGGCGAGCTGTTCTTCCGTTGACAAGCTCTGCCAATAATTTTCCGTCTGCTTGGACAAGGCTATAAATTTTTCATCAAGAGCCAAGATATTGGCATCAACTGTCAGGGCCAGGTCATTCAGGCCAACTAAGCGCAAACCCTGGAGCGAGCGTACCCGCGAGAGAGCCACATAACCCATACCAGGGACAAAGGCTTTGGACAAATCAACTTCAGCCAAATCCAGACTCAAGCCCTGACTCTTATGAACAGTGATGGCCCAGGCTAGGCGCAGAGGAATTTGTCTGATCTCAGCTCTAACTCGCCCGTCTTCCTCAATCAGCCAATCAGCCGGAGCAGCTACAACTGTTTCGCCGTGGCTGGTTTTGACTATAGGGTAATTGTCTTCATCAAAATCCACGACTTCACCGACGGTACCATTGACCACGCCTAGCTCAAAATTATTTTTAACAAACATCACCTTGGCGCCGATTTTGAGCACTAGTCTCTCCGGCGCCAGACAGCCTTTTTGTAAAATTTGTGATAAAACCTGGTTGCCTTTGGATTGCATCTGATAGCTTTTGGCCGGACCAGAAATTTTTTCCAGCTCCAGAGAATTGATAGCGTCAACGTCAATATTGTGCGTGTACAATTTGGTGGGTTCAATCTGATATGCCAGCGGCCGATGAAAGCGGTTTAAAAGCAATTCCCGGCTTTCTAGGCTGACATTATTTTTTCTAATTTCATTGAGAATTTGGATAAACCGACTGTCGGCCTGGCGATATTGTTCATCCAAATAGCAAACGGCCAAATCCATAGCATTCCAAATATCAGACTCGACCACTATCTTGGCCCTCTCCTCGCCTTTGGCGATCGGGGGCAATTGAAAAAAATCTCCGGCCATGATGAGTTGTAAGCCGCCAAAGGGTTTCAGATTTTGGCGGAAGGCCTGGCAGATCTGGTTGACAAGGTCCAGCTGATGGGCGTGTAGCATGGAGATCTCATCAATTATCAAAACATCGGTGCCCAAAATATTTCTCCGTAGATGTCTCTTTTTGAGCAAGTCATCAAAATCACTGCCGCGCAGATCATCTTTGACCCCAAGTCCGGACCAGGAGTGAATGGTCAGGCCATTGAGATGGGTGGCAGCGATACCGGTGGTGGCAGTGACGCTAACATTTAAATTTTTCTCACGTAAATATTTTATGTATTGGTTCAAAATATAAGTCTTGCCGCTGCCGGCCGCTCCGGTCAAAAAAATATTTTGTCCGGTTTTAAAGATGTCCAGGGCTTGGGCTTGTTTCATAGTTTAGTAACTTTATTTAGTGACTTTACACACTCATTTCTCTATTTCCCGAATTATTGTATAATTAGAGGGTAATCTAAACTAAGCTTACCAGTTTTATGGCGACCGGGCAACCCAACAAAATCCTCTATTTGGTGACTCTGTCCGAGTGGGGTGGGGCGCAAAAATATATTTTTGATCTGGCGACCAACTGTCAGGGCCAAGGTCTGGAAGTAGTGGTGGCCGCGGGCGGAGAAAAACAAGGCGAGTTGCTCAGTCTTTTGACGCGTTCCAATATTCAAAGCTACTATCTTCCAAATTTACAACGAGAAATTAATTTTAAAAAAGATTGGCGGGCCTTTTTTGATATTATTAAGCTGATAAAAAAAGTCGGGCCGACAATCATCCATCTGAATTCCAGCAAAGCCGGCTCACTTGGCGCCTTGGCGGCCAAGCTGTGCGGCGTCAAAAAAATTATCTACACGGTTCATGGTTTGGTTTTGAATGAACCACTCTCTCGTCGGCAACGCGCTTTTTATTGGCTCTCGGAATGGTTTTCCGGCCAATTGAAAAATAAACTGATTTGCGTCTCGGAATTTGACCGACAGTCTATCATTCAGCACAAATTAGCTGACCCCAAAAAAATCACGGTCATCCACAACGGCGTTGACCCGACACAACTCACTTTTTGGAGCAAATCCGGAGCTCGGATAAAGCTAGCGGGTATCACCGGCCAAGATTTTCCAGATTCGGACTGGCTGGTCGGTACAATCGCCAATTTCTATCCGGTCAAGGGCTTGGCTTATTTTATAGAAGCTGCCCGGGAAGTCCTCGGCATATATCCGGATACCAAGTTTGTGATTATTGGCGATGGCCTGATTAGAAATCAGCTAAAGAAAATGATCCGTGATTATGGCCTGACTGAAAAGGTATTCTTGGCCGGCTCTTTGCCCGAGGCCAGCCAGTACCTCAAGGCTTTTGATGTTTTCACGCTGACCTCGCTCAAAGAAGGTCTGGCTTACGCTTTGCTGGAGGCCACGGCGGCCGGGGTACCGATCATCGCCACGGCAGTCGGCGGCAATCCTGAAGTCGTGACGGATAATTTTAATGGTCGGCTGATTCCGCCGGGTGATTTTTCTGCCTTGGCAACAGGGCTGATTAATCTTTTGCCCAATAAAGACCAACGGGCATTTTTCTCGGCTAATGGCGCTGAAAAAATAAAAGAATTCTCTTTGGCCGAGATGTGCAGAAAAACCATGGAAGTTTATTTTAATTGATAAAGATAAACAAAAACACCTGACCGTAATCCGGTGTTTTTGTTTAGCCTGGAGGGAAAAGTGAACTGGTCCTAAAAACTTGATTTTTTTTAATATTTTTAGTATGCTAAAAGAGCATAAGAGCCTATTTTGAGACGCAAAAATGCTGAGTTTGAGAAATAAAATAAAGGTAGTAATATTAGTCGGCGGGGATATTTTGGTCCTCTATTTTTCATTATGGCTGACTTTGCTCTTGCGCTATGAAAAAGCAGTCACCAGCGAAATCTGGGGTAGGCATTGGCTGCCTTTCACGGTGGTATTTTTTTTATGGCTGATAGTTTTTTTCATCAATAAATTGTACGATCTGGAAACCGCCAAAAACGGCCTCAAGTTTTATGGCACGCTGTTCAAAAGTCTTATCTGGTCGGCGATGGTCGGTTTTGGTTTTTTCTACATAGCGACGACTGGCATCTCACCAAAAACTATTTTAGTCTTGGATATCGTAATCTTTGGGCTTTTACTAGTACTCTGGCGACGAGCTTTCAACACGCTCATCATTCATAAAAGATTTTTTGACAACATGTTGATTGTCGGGATGACCGAAGAATCCGTGGCTCTGGCTGAGTCCATAAACAACAAGCCACAACTGGGATTGAAAATCGTGGCCATGATGAAACTCCCGGAAAACCAAAATCATTTGGAAGAAAAGACTGACTTCACAATCATCGGTGAAGATCAAGATCTGGAGGAATTTATTCGGAAAAATAAAATCAAAGGTATTATCCTCGCCACCACCCTGAGCCAGCATGAGAAGATCATCAACCAGTGTTATAAATCTTTGCCTTATAAAATAACCATTTGGGATCTGCCAAAATTTGCTGAAGAATTCACTGGCAAAATACTGGTCAATACCATCGGACAACTGTGGTTTCTGGAAAACATCAAGGAGGGCAATAAAAAAATTTACGAGGCGGAGAAAAGGCTGGTTGATATTATGCTGTCATTTCTAATGTTAATTGTTTCCATTCCTTTTTTGCCGCTAATTTATCTGGTCATCAAAATAGACAGCCAGGGCTCTGGTTTTTTTATGCAGCAAAGAACTGGCCGCAATGGCAAAAAATTTATGGCTGTCAAATTCCGGACAATGCTAGTCAACGCAGAAAAAAATGGCCCACAATGGGCGCAAAAAAATGATCCACGAGTCACGACCGTCGGTCGCTTCCTCAGGAAATCAAGAATTGACGAGATCCCTCAATTGATCAATATCCTTCGGGGAGAAATGAGTTTTATCGGCCCCAGACCGGAGCGACCGGAATTTATCGAGAAGCTAAAAGAAGTCATCCCCTTTTATGAAACTAGGCTTTTGATCAAACCAGGACTGACTGGCTGGGCGCAAATCAATTTTCCTTATGGCGCGTCCGAGGCCGATGCCCTGGAAAAATTGCAATATGATTTATATTATATCAAGAACCGCTCGCTGACTTTGGATGTATCGATTATCTTGAAGACTGTCAAAACTGTTTTGGCTGGCGGAGGACAATAAAATTTTTGCTTACAAAAATTTTATAATTTCCAAATCCCAATTTCCAATTCCCAAATAAATTACAAATATCAAATTTCAAAAAACGCAATACAAAGATTTAAATATTGTAATTTGTAATTTATTTTTAATTTTGGATTTGGAACTTGAGATTTATTTGGAAATTGTATCTTGTTTCTTGGAAATTGGACCCGCTCGAGATAAACTATTATATCACAATGAATAAACTAAACGACAAAACTCTGGGATTTTTTTTGACGGAAAAGATGAGTCTGAAAAATTGGGAGCGAGCGGGCATATTGTCTAGAGAAATCGCGCCATATAATATCTTGGCAAAATATTTCAAAAAGATATATTTATTCACCTATGACGGCCAGGAAGAATTGGCTTATCAGAAATATCTAGCGCCGAACATTGAGATAGTTTATAAACGCTGGCGTATGCGAGCTAGAGATTATCGCTGGCTTCTAACGTTTCTGAACTGGCGGAAAATCAGGAGCTGCGATCTATTTAAAACCAACCAACTAAAATCACGAGCGGCTTTGATCGCCAAGATGATCAAACCAAAAGCAAAATTGATACTTCGCACTGGCTGGACGCAATCATTATTTCAGGAGAAAAAGAATGGCCGGGCAGAGAAAAAAATAATCTGGTGGGAAAGGATTGCTTATATTCTATCTGATATGGCGCTGGTGACTTCGACAGGAGACCGGGAATATTTATTGAAAAAATATAAAATCAAACCGGAGAAAATACAAGTGATCGCCAACTATATTGACACGGATAAATTCGCACCGACAGGTGGAGAAAAATATGGGCGTAGAATCGTTTATTCCGGCAAGATTGAAGAACAAAAAAATCTGATTAATCTGGTTCGCGCACTGCCGGAAACAAATATTGCCTTAGATATTATCGGCGGAGCAATGGATGAAAAAAGCGAGCAACTCAAAAATGAGCTAGCAAAGCTGGCCCAAGAATTGGGCGTAGAATTGACTTTTACCGGCCGGCGGCCCAATGATGAATTGCCGGCGTTATTGAATAAATATAAAATCTATGTGCTGCCATCGCTCTATGAGGGCATGCCGAAATCACTTTTGGAAGCGATGAGCACAGGACTCGCCTGCATCGGGACAAATGTCGAGGGTACGAGAGAAATAATCACGGACGGTATAACCGGACTTTTAGCCACGACCGACAGTCAAAGTCTGAAAACGAATATTTTGAAACTGATTAATGACAGTTGGCTACAAGATAAGCTGCGGCAAAAGGCCAGACAGTTGGTGATTGATAATTTTTCTTTAAAAACACAGATCAACAAAGAAATAGCTATTTATGAAAACCTTGTTGGATAAACTGAAAAATAATTTCAAAGAAAAAGGATTTAAGAAAACAGCCAGTCTGGTTTTTGGTTTTCTCAAAAACGGCTTGACAAGCGAACAGCATAGAATAAAACTGTTGGGAAAATACGTCCGGGAGCATAATCAAGCTTATGGTAAAATATCACAACTGGCCATGGAACTAAATAACGGCATTCATCCAAAACACGAGATTATAAAATACCATGAATTCTTTCTGAACAATATTGAGCCGAGTGACAAAGTGCTGGATGCCGGCTCAGGCACAGGACTCGTGGCTTATAGATTGGCGGAGAAAGCCGAATATGTCCTCGGGGTTGATTTTAATGAAAAAAGTATTAAAGAAGCCCAGACTAAGTATAGAAAACCAAATTTGAAATTTCTGGTAGCTGATTTGAATAAATACCGACCGGAGGAAAAATTTGATAAGATTGTTTTGTCAAATGTCCTGGAGCATATTCGTGACAGGGTCAAATTGTTAAACGCACTCCAGGATATCGCCCCAGTAGTTTTGCTTCGAGTGCCATTAATCACCCGTGACTGGTTGACAGTTTATAAAAAATCTAAGGGCTTTGAATACAAGCTTGACCCTACCCACGAGATTGAATATACGCCGGAGGAATTGGAAAAAGAATTACAGGAGGCGGGCTGGAGAATAAAAAGTGGCCAGACGAACTGGGGAGAATGGTGGGGCGTAATTGAACATCAATAATTATGAAAATAAAAGTAATTGGCACGGATGGCGTGAATTGGTCAATCGACAAAGACCGGAGGAATATCGAATATTTTTTGAAAATGACGCCTGGCGTGGAATTGGTGGAAAAACGCAAAACGGCTGATATTTTGTTTTTTGTGTGGTACACACAGGTGTCGTCAGAGAACAAAATATTTCTGTTTTGGTGGCGCAAGATACTGCACAAAAAAATAGTGGCCGTCATGACCAACAATCTAGAGCAATATCAGGAAACCAAGAGTTTGGTAGATTACTGGATTTCACCTAATGACAAGATTTCCGCATTACTAGAAAAAGAAAATAGGACTTATAGTCAAATCCCCTTTTATGTCTCGCCCAAAATATTCAGACCGCTCAAGGAAAGCAAGGGGGAACTCTGTGAAAAATTAAAAATAAAAAAAGAATGCATTGACAACCGCATTTTAATCGGTACCTTTCAACGCGATTCACTGGGCGGCAAACTCCACGAACCCAAATGGCAAAAAAATCCAGCTCTGTTGATAAAAATCATGCGCTTATTACCCAAAGATAAAATCATGCTAGTTTTGGCCGGGCCGAGGAGACATTATATAATCAACGAGTGTCAAAAATATGATATTCCTTTTATCTTTGTGGGTGATTAT